>QZJF01000017.1 GCA_003599255.1 candidate division WWE3 bacterium
CATATATCACAATGGCGCGCCTTCTTACTACGCGTCCAGAGGGTTTAGGGGTGTTCTAAGAGTCTGATTTGAAGAGTGTTACCTGGTAACGATGTTACCTGCAATATCAATACATTCCGGGACCAGATAGGATGGGTAGTCGGGATATTCATCGAAAGCACTACACATTATAGAACCATTACCGTCAGCAAGAACTTTTATATCTGTTCCATCTTTCACCGCAAAAAAATAACCGCCCCCGGCCGATGACGAAGCAGGAACTACTCCTCCTCCAATATATTTTCCCAAATGTTTGTGGATAACCACCTGCATCCCGGTCAAATCTAACCCTTTGCTGATCAGTGCTGCTTTAATTTTAGCAGCGTCGCTTTCAATATCACACTCTTTATTAAAATACGCCCACTCCTCGCAGGAATAATTTTCAAAATTGCACATACCGAATTGCGATCCGTCTTTATTTGTGACAATTTCCAAAATACCTTCGCTGTCTTCACAATATTTTGCTGCAGGATTTGGCATGTTTGCAATCTGATCCGCCTCGCTGTCCGTTACCAACCCGGTATCTTCTTCCCGTACCGAGGTAAGGTTGTTATCAGTAAGCTCTTTTTTGAACGGATTGGGTAAAAGCAGCACACTTAAAAATATGAGAGCTATGAATATAAACGTGAAATATTTTTTCACACCAGCATTATACAACTTTTTATTTGCTTTTACACCGCGAAATACTCATTTTAAATCAGTTACAGAAGCTTGAGAAAGCAAATATGTACTATAGGTTGACGATAAACCGAGGAGCAGGTATAATGCACTCCATCAACCAGATCTTAAAAAAGTGCTCTCGAATACAGGAGTAAAAAATGGGAAAATTTTCTTCTTTTGTGAGGATAGCAATATTCTCCGGCGCCACAGCAATTTTTTTCAATGTCTGGGCCGCCGTGATCTTTCGACAATCGATCAACGCTCCGACTTTGCCTGAATCCTCCGCGCTTCTGGACACCGGCGTAAAATACCTACTAACTGGCATTGGTTTCACCGGGGTTCTCGCAGTGTGCCTTGCGGCACTTCTTGTGATTCATTTAAAGAAGCGAACCCATTAATAATCGACTTTCCGGCATGCCGGCGTTTCAACCTGTGTTTAACACATAGGGGAGTTTTCGATAAAACTGCAAGCTAAAGCAAGTAAAAGTTAAAAGACTTTGTTTGTTTTAGAAAAGAAACGACTCAGAAATGGGTCGTTTTTTTGTTAAAAAGTGGACTAGAAAATCTACTATTTGCAAAATTCAAGCAGCCACTCAGCGTATTTCCTGTGTTCGAAATCTTCCTTGGATAGAAGGTCGGTTAACACATTCTTGCACTCCTCCGGGTGGAGCTCTGCCATCTCAGTCAGATAAAAACGAAGGGTATCACTGTCGTATTCTTCTTCATCATTTAATTTGAGGGCATTGAACAGCTGATGAAGATAATCCGGTCCTCCTAGCTTTGATATTAACACCGACAGCATCTCTCTGGTCCAAAAATCATTTCTGGGCGATTCCAATAATTCGAGTAATTGAGGTAAATCGGTTTTTGTTGTTATTAATCCTAGTTTCTTAAAACTCTCCAACTTCTGATCAACTGAATAATTCTCATCATCGGACCAAATTATTTCCATTTCTTTTGTGATTTCATTATTCATTCTTCGATTTTAACATACGTACTGTGTAGATAATTCTAGGTCCTATAGTTCACGGACCCTGGTTTTACTATACAATTAGCCCTAACAACAACGGTAATAAACACTCTAAGGAAAATAGCGAGATGAATTACTTTGGTTTCTTGATTGGAGTTAAGGTGGCGTTCTTTGCGCTGATCTGTACGACTGTTGCCATTGGCTACAACCCTGCTGAAGTTCTTATTTACTTAAGATCCGCAGGGGGAGTTTTTTTGACACGACAAATTACTTGACCTACAATTTTTTTAGTGAAAGAAAAAAAAGTAAATCCTTTTACAACCGTTACTCCATTATCAAAACTCGTAGCACTAACGCTTTTCGTATCACTTCCATTCATTGGAGCCTATGTTGGTATAAGATTTCAGAAGTCAGTAACGGTCCAACCAGTTGTGATAAATAAATCGTGTGAGCAGTGTGTGCCTCAAAACAATACAAAAAAACCTGCAGAAGAACCGCGTCTGATAATGGAAAAGAAAGTCGCCGGAGGGAGAATAGCAGCCTACAGACCAACCGGAAACGCCGCGGACGATGTGTTTTATATAGCTTTGGAAGTAGGTAAATATATACCCGAGATTTACTCCAGTGCCTCATCTACTTTTTCCGAGGATGGGCTCTTTGCAATCGTTAACAGCAAACTATTTGTTGTAAATGGACAGACTAATAAAATTGACGTGTACAACATTATGCCGGAGGGCGTCAGTGAAGAAGACTACAACTTCAGTTCGCTTGGTTATCTGGAGTCCATTGATCTTCCCAGGTATAGATTAGGAACTTTGTATCGTTTGGAGTGTGTTACCCAAGATTGCTTAGTAAGCACGGCATTTCACTTGGAAGCGGGCTGCGGAATGAATCTCAACGTTAATACAAAAGAGTTTTCCAATATTCAATGCGGCGGCATGGGAGGCGAGATTATTCCCGAAAGATATTAATTCCCAGATAATGTACACACTTTTCTTTTGTCTTCCCCTTGCTATAATTCAGCCATGAATACAATCCTTGGCCAAAATGAGATAAATTTGCTGATAAACCTAATTCTGAGCCTATTTGCAGGATTCATTATTGGCTCAGAAAGGGAATCCAGAGGAAAGGACGCAGGTATCAGTACACACTCATTTGTCATAACAGGGGCAATGCTTTTTACATTCCTATCTTCCGTTGTTGATCCCATGTCCACATCCAGAATCGCTGCTCAAATAGTCTCGGGAATAGGATTTCTAGGAGCGGGACTTATATTAAAAGAGGGATCAAATGTACGTAATCTTACTACGGCCGCTAGTATATGGTACGCAGGTGCCATTGGCATGGCTTTCGGTTTCAACTACCGATTAATCGGCATTATGGCAACCATTGCAGCAGCTCTTATTCCCAAAATCCCTCATATTAATAAGAAAAACCCTGAATTATGAACAACTCTTATAACTGGTACCAGACTCTGATTAAACCTGATTGGGCACCCCCAAGTTGGCTTTTTGGCCCTGTTTGGACAGTCTTATACATTATAATTGCGGTAACATTTGGTTTTGTGTTTTACAAAACCGCTAAAAAAGAATTACCTAAGAAAGTGGCATTACCTTTTGTACTAAATTTATTTTTTAACTTCGTATTTACACCTATCCAATTCGGATTGAGAAGCAACATTCTGGCTGCGGTAGATATATTATTGGTGTTGGCGACATTAATTTGGTCATTTTACTCCATCAAGTCTTACTACAAATGGGTAGTTCTCGCTAACATGCCATACTTACTCTGGGTATGTTTCGCTACAATACTACAACTGACAATCACGTATTTAAACTTTTAAAATACCTTTGAGAAATAATTTCAGTCCAAGAACTCTATGGTATCCTGCCAGCCTTTGGTACCTTCTGCAGAAGCGCTAATCCCATACTGCCCTATACTGAAAAATAAAAACTTATCGGAATGTTCACTGTCTCCCAAAAAATATGAAATCCCGTTACTTTGCGTATATCTAAACGGACAGTTTTCATAAAGTCTAAAAAATTCCTGCATATCTTCCCATTCAGGTGCTACACGAATATTAACTTTTTCGTAAGTATCCGGGTACTGGTCCATGCCTGTATCAACAACATATACCTCACAGTCTTCTTCTGAATATCCGCTAAGTAGCCTTTTTTCCACTGCCTCTACAAGTGTGTCATCTGGAGACTTAGCAAATATCTCAACATACTGTCCTGATTCGGGTTCCGAGGAATCATAATTCACATATACTTTATTGCCCGATTCATGAATACTTATAGTTTGGTTACCCTGATTTTCCAGATAATAGAATCCTATCCCCAAAATTTCCGAAACATATTTTTTTTGACCGGGTTCCGGCAATTCCTCCTGTTCCTCCGGCACAGAGGGGGATGTTTCTTGTACCGGCAGCATTTCTTTCTCTTCAACGACAACCGCGTTCTCATAACTTCCGGACTGAGAATTTCCGTCCTTAATCGACAACTCGCGGACCAGGTAAAAAACCGCGGGAACGGTGAGAAACAACATAAACAGTATCACCTGAAATAGATGGGACTTGTTCATGCCACTATTTTACTCCTTTTTAAAAGTCATTAATCAATTATTTGCCAAGTAATGAGTATTCTGTAATGATAATTTCATGAAATCAAATAAAGCATTTTTTATATCAGTATTTGTTCTGCTGGCCATTATCGTTTCAGCCGCGGCATTCTTTATTAAGGATCGTGTAGTGGATACACCGCCTATAGGAGATCCTCCTATGGGTATTGAGAACAAATACGTCCATCCCCTTTTTAAATATTCTATATCCGTACCAGAAGAACTTCAGATTGTCCCCAACGGAGGTACTAATATTTTAATCATGAAAAAAGAACAGGAACCTGGTCCGGGACCTGTTAATTTTATTTACATATCCGTTGTTACGCCGGACACAATGGAGGACGAAGGAAATATTTACAACTACAATCCGGGGCAATTTGAAAGGCTGATGGGTCTGAAGATTGGGAAAAGTGTGGCAGTCGCGGATATAGATCAGCCGGGCATTGCCGAGAGATTTACCTACACAAGAGTGGACGATACAAAGATTAACGGACTTCCGGTTAAGAGATATGAAAACACAAGTCCCTGGGAGTTTCCAAACGGAACAACGGAAACCAGATATGTTCTGGAAAACGACGGATACATTTATATCCTTGGGTCTTACACAGGAGGAGATAGCGTTGGAGTCTCGGCTCTGGATCCCCGAGTAGCTCACCAGGTTATTTCTACTTTTAAACCCGGAGTTCCTATTGAAACCGGATGGAAGCAACTTAATTCGTCTGTGTACGGGTTCACCATCTTGTATCCTGAAGATTTAGATCATCAAACGACAACTGAGGGAGAAAGATTTCTCAAAGTCGGTCCGACTCAGAGTCTGGGAACAGAATTGTTTGACGGAATAAGTTTAGTCATAAGATCAGGCTATTTTGAATCCGGAACATTCGAGGATCTGGTAGCGGCAAAATATGACGAAATAAAGAATGATCAAACTCAACCGCAACTGGGCGAGAAGAAACAAATATCAATAGCCGGAAAAGAAGGCTACATCTTTTCGGTTTCGGGACTGGGCGAATGGACCCAGACTTATTTGCCCAAGGGAAACAACGAATACATAGAAATAATCAATAACACGGTGGAACCCAGCAACAGAGAACAAACTTATAAAAAAATAGTTGATAAAATGCTTGATACATTAGCTTACTGACACAGCTCAATGCCCTATAGTTTTACAGGGGCGGGATTTCGCGGTAGAATAGCTGTATCCCGAAAATCCATTACTTAAACAGATCCCACACAAGGAGGGTATTATGGAAGGCGCACTTTTGATCACGAGCGACACCACCTTACTTGACGGCCACGGCAACTCAAAGTTAAACCTATACGATCTGATTGCCGAACAGGGCTGGTGCAGCGATGTTATCATCGCTACCCCAAATATCAACGCACTGGAGCTGAAACAGCTGCAACTGACTAAGGACATGTTCCGCGGTATTGCTGGTCCTGAATATCTTGACCTTGCCGTGCTGTTTTACGGGTGGCGTAGAGGCGATGTAGTTGTAGAGGACAGATGGGAGCTTGGTGCTACGAACGGCAACCAGACATTTGTCCACATCTATCCAGCAGAGTTTTTTAGTGTTCCTGGAAGTTGGAACATGTTTGCCGAGACGACAGCATTTAAACTCGCGCTTCGTTAGTCGTAGCCGCCTTAACTTTTCTCGCTCATGGACGTCCCGAAACTGCATATAATCATGCAACCACAGGACGTCCTTTTTTATTTAAACTTTTTTCAGCTACTTCTCAGACTCTTGTTCTATATTTCCTACAGTAAAAATTTACATATAGAAAGTAGGTGAATATAAATGATTAACAAAAAATTAATTTTCGGGTTGTCAGCACTGATTTTAGGAGCAGGAGTATTTATGCTTCCCGGTAAAGTAATGGCATACCAGGGTGACTATACTCAAAAAGGACCGAACTGTGATCCTGAAAGACATGAAGCCATGGAGCAAGCCTTCGAAAATAATGACTATCAAGCATGGGCTGACCTCATGGAAGGACGAGGCAGAGTAACTGAGGTCATTAACGAAAGCAATTTCAATAGATTCGCCGAGGCACATAGACTGGCCGAGGAAGGAAACTATGACGCAGCCGACGCAATAAGAGCAGAACTTGGACTACGAACCAGAAACGGTGAAAGAACAGGTTCTGGTTATATGCGCGGAATGGGCCAAGGAAGAGGACAGGGACTTGGAATAAACAGGTAAAAATACACCTAGTATCAAACAAGGGACTTCGAAATGGATCTTATCCGCTACGAAGTCCTTTGTTATTTTTGTGAATGTTTACAGCGTATATATAGATGATATGATGGATTAACGGGAAGACATAACCATATGAATTTCATGGGAAAAAAATTTTTAAGCGTAATTGCCTTTGGAATAATCGTCGTATTACTGCCGGTACTTAGTTCCGCACAGGAAAACAAAATATACTTTTTTTACGGAAACGGCTGCCCTCATTGTGCAGTGGTAGAAGAATATTTTGAAAAAAACGGATTTTTTGACAAATACCCAATCGAAAATAAGGAAATATACTTCAATAGAGACAATGCTTTCTTGTACAACGCCCTAATGGGCAAATTGGGGGTGCCTGAGCAACAACGAGGGGTCCCAACTCTGGTTGTAGGAGATAAAGTTTTTGTAGGTGACAAGCCGATTATTGATAACTTTGAATTAGCCGTTTCGGAATTCATGGAGCAAAATACTGACTTCAATACAGATAATACAACTGATGGAAATTCAGTTCCGGAACTAGAAGAAAATATTAGCGAAGAACAAACCAGGACTAAACTTGATCTGACACTTGCTGCCGTAGTAGCTGCGAGCCTGGTTGATGCTATAAATCCGTGCGCATTTGCCGTCCTGATTATTCTCATGAGCACAATTTTGGCAACAGGTGAAGGTAAAAAAGCCCTAAGATCCGGTTTAGCCTTTTCACTCTCAATATTCATATCTTACTTTCTAATGGGTATCGGTCTATATGCTGCCTTAGGTTCAGGACAAATATCCGGCATTTTTTATAAATTCATCGGAGTTCTGGCACTTATATTAGGATTGTTTAATCTTAAGGACTACTTCTGGTACGGAAAGGTGTTTCTTATGGAAGTCCCCGTGTCATGGAGACCAAAGATGAAAAACCTTATCGGTTCAGTTACCAGCCCTGCGGGAGCATTTGGTGTAGGGTTTCTTGTAAGTCTGTTTCTTCTCCCGTGCACAAGCGGACCATACATTGTTATTTTGGGTATGCTGGCTGAGAAAACGTTACACGCTAGAGCTGTGTTATACCTTTTGCTTTACAACATTATTTTCGTATCTCCTATGGTCTTAATTTCCGCAGCCGTTTACAAGGGCTTTGACCCTAACAAAGCAGAGCAAATCAGACAAAAAAATCTGCGGGTACTACATCTTGTAGCCGGGATTATTCTGCTGTTAATGGGATTTGCTATTGTGTGGGGTTTGATCTAATCTGCCGGAGTACCGATTACAAACACTTTGAAAGAAGCAGTAATTCCTGGGGAGTAGGATCCTGTGTTTCCATAAGCTCTTTGGCCCGTTCCTCACCGACCGCCTGAACAGCGCAATCTATCTGCTCGGGGGTTACATTTTCCTGAAGGTCTTCGACGAGCCCCTCCATATCTCCTGAATCTAACATTTCCTTCTGTTCCGGTGAAAGTTTGTCGGTATCTATAACCTGCTCTATAGCTGTTTTTTGAACATAACCCTGGAGATCTCCGGATCTTACACCCTTGTATAAAAAGTACATCAGACCAAGAATGCCTATCCCAACGGCTATAGCCACTACAAGAAGCAGAACTTTCAATAAGGAGATTATTTTATCCATATATACAAAATAATATCACATAGATACTTTACATACCCCTGATTGTGAAACCCACGTATTACATCTAAAATGCATATATGTTCGGTGATGAAATTAACAGACAGGAAGCGGCAGAATGGACACCGGCACTCAAAGAAAGATTAAAACCCGCAGTACTTTATCATGCTTCAAGAAATAGAAATATTGAGGTTTTCGAGCCCAGAGCCGAATCAGTCAGGCATCCGGAAGAAGGTCCCGTAGTTTTTGCTGCTGAGGACGAGGTCTATGCGTGCAAATTCCTTGTCCCCTCCGACGATTCTTGGGCTAAATTATCGAGATTTGGAAAAGTGCACGTCGCCGTGTACGCAGATAAGGCAAGATTCTTTGAAAACGATAAAGGCGGGGCCGTGTATGAATTACCTTCCGATAGCTTTGAACTGGATCCAAAATTCAGCGGCTCGACCGTTGAATGGACCAGCAAATCTCCGGTCAAACCAATTAAAAAAATTGTTTACGAATCAGGTTTCCAGGCAATGTTGGACAACCGTGTCCAGGTATATTTCATCACTCCGGAACAGCTTCAGAGCATGAAAGACGCGCCGGATCATGGATACGCCATAATTAAAACTCTTGAATCTGAAAACGCCAAGCTCAACAAAAATGTTATACCTCTAAAATAGCCCTGCTATATAAATTGTTGCCCCTTTGGTGTAATATATAGATGAAATGAAAGGATATGTCGTAAACATCGAAAAAGAAACGCTTGAAAACGAATATTTTAGGAAAGTCCTGTACACAGCAAAAAATACCCAGCTCGTACTTATGTCTATAAAACCGGGAGATGAGATTGGAGATGAACTTCATGAGCTGGACCAATTCATTAGAGTTGAGAAAGGCAAAGCTACGGCAATCTTGAACAAAGGCAAAACCGAGTATAACTTGGAAGAAGATCACGCGATAATCATACCCGCCGGTACATGGCACAATATAATCAATACGGGCACAGCAGACCTAAAATTGTACACACTATACTGTCCTCCTGAACATAAGGATGGAACTGTGCACGCAACAAAAGAAGAGGCCGTTGAAGAACATTTTGACGGTAAATTAACCGAAAGCTCATAATTAATGGAAGAAGTGCCAAATCAGACTCCCCAGAATCCTGCAAAAAAATCCTGGTACGAGAATCCCGGCTGCATAAGCTTGCTCTTAGTTTTCTTTTTCCCGCTGGGACTGCTCTTGATGTGGGTCTATACAAATTGGGACAAAAAAATAAAATGGGCAGTTACGCTCATAATACTTTTTCTGATTGTATTAGGTTTCGCAATACCTACACCAAGTGCTCCTATAGCCAATTCGACCACAATCAACAACACACAAACCAAACCAATACCTGAGATTCCGGAACCAGTTAACGAGGAAGCAAGTGTCGTGGAGACTGTAACGGAGGAACCAGTTGCGGGAGAATTAACAGCTGCAGAACAAGAATATTTGCAAAAAATACTTAAGTCTACCCAAAACCTGACAGGTGCTTTCTCGGTCATTGGAGAGATGGCGGACGAACCTCTGAAAGTTTATGACGATCAAGATTACATAATGCGCCTGGCCGTAGCTATAATAACTATTCAACAGGAATATAAAACGGCGACTGAAATTATTCCTCCCACAAGATTTCAGGACATCCACAAAGATTACACTAAGGCACTCTCACTATACACCGCCGCAACCGAAGAGCTGACCTATGGAATAGATAGTTATGACCCGGACAAAATAAATAAGGCGGCAGATTTAATGGAAGAGGCAAGTGTTTACCTGAATTCCGCCACAGAAAAAATGACTGCAATTCAGTAATCCCTATACCCTATAGTTTGACTTGCGCGCTGTTTTAGCCTATAATGGCAACATCCAAAGCATTCGTAACATAATAACCCGTTATTCGGGCAAATCTTAGGACAAGGAGTATTCCCATGGAAAGGATTCTTTGTAATCCGGCTTTTTTGTTAATACTTTTTGGGACTGTTGTTACCCTGACTTTAATTTTTCGAAGGGCAATCAAAAGACCCACAAAGTCAAACTTAACCTCAAGTCCCGAGGCTACAGTTATAAGTAAGGTGTTTAAACCCGGAACAACCATGGTTACCCGCTCGAGCATTACCCAGCAACCGGAAGAATGGCTGCTTGTGGTGAGCTGCAACGGAAGCGATAACCGAACTGTTTCGGTATCCAGAGATTTATGGAACTCTATGGAAACGGGGGACAAAGTCTCCTTATAACGTAATAGCAGCGCTCTGTGATTTGGAAGTTATTTCCACGTTGCGGGACGCTGTTTTGCTTTTGCTGACTTCGCTATATATAATTACCGGCACAAAACAAGAATCTTACATAAGGAGGAGAAAGTGTTGAAAGTATCGGATGTTATTGGGGACTTCCCCAAACTGGACCACTTTGAACTTGGAGTACAAAGAAACCGAATGATTTATGCAATCTCATTCTTTGTTCACCAACTCGGCTGGATAGAGCTTAAAGACCGGGAGGTCGATGGAAACTGGGGATATGCACGCTTTTTGGTTCCTGTAAGCAACTCGGCTATTTGCATTCAGCTCACGGAACTCGTTGATGACCCTGTTGAACCGGTCCGTTCTGATCATGGACATCTCGGACTAAAAGTATCAGATCCTTCAAGAGCCGCGGAAGCTATTGTCGCTTGGGCACGCAGCGTCGGTCTCAAAGAAATAGAAGTTGAACCCGTCCCCGGAAACAAATGCTTCGTGTATTTGTGGGAACTGTTCAAGTCCGGTCTGGAGTTAGTCCCGAGATAGCAGATAAAACCTGCCGAAAAGGCGATCACTGTACCCCAGCAATGATCGCCTCTTTTTTTAAATTTATTAATCGAGTAAAATTCCCATACCACATTAAAGGAGAGAAAAATGTCTGACCAATTTTGGGATGACCCTGATGAGGATCCTGCGATGATCGAAGCTTATCGGGAGTACATGGAAGGGATCTGGGAGGAAATTCTTGCCAGTGGCGAGTCCGGTAATCCTCTTGAAGGCAAAGTCACCCGAGTCTACTTTGTGAGCAAATCAAAGGGGCGCGGAAAACGCCGGAGAAAATGGAAAGAGGTAGAAATGATTGGTTTGGGCAACAGATTTCAAACAATCAAGGATGTACCGACCGGACGTCTTGATAGCATCGCGGAAGAATTAATTCCTCCCGAGCTGGTACCGCCTCATGTTACTCCATTTCAATTTTTCCTGGATTGCTTCAGGAAACTGGACGAAAGGAAAAACGGCAGGAAAAAGCGGGGATAATGTGAATACTTTTTTACACATCCCCGCTTTACATGTTCTATAATATTTCCACATGAACAAATTAATTTACATATTTCTTAGCGTTTTAATTTTCTTGATTGTATTGCTGGTTGTTCTAAGCCTAAAACGGGATAACCGCTCATATGAAAATTTACCAAAAAATCCGCCCGAGGAAGTATTCTGCACTACCGAAGCTAAGCTGTGTCCCGATGGCTCTTACGTAGGCAGACAAGGCCCAAACTGTGAATTTGCTCCGTGTCCTTGAGTGTGCAAACGTTGCCCTATAGCATTGACTGGCCGCTACGTAACGTCTATAATTCACCCCATCTGAAATCAAAAACAAGCACCTTGAATAAGAAGGAGGATTTTTCCCATGTCAGCCAAAGACAAGGCCAAACGGGAGATGAAACATCAGTCTCTTGTACTGGCAACCGCAATTGTGGTCTATTTCTTTGTCGGAAATTTCTGGAATCCGACGGGATTTGACCCTTTGGGATACTGGAATCTCAGTAAAATGGGGTTCTGGGAGACCATGCGTATTTTGTGGCCAATCGCAGTAATTGTCCCTTTTCTTTTGGGACAATTGGATTGGCTGAACAGCTCTCTGGCTGACAAGCTGGAGAACGGAAAGTTTATAAGAACCCCGCTTCCATTCAAGATCCTACGCGCAAGTTTTGCCGGGATCACCGAGGAACTGGGACACAGGGGATTTTATATCTACTTTATTATGTTGATAATCACTTTGCTGAACGAGCATCTTGATATCAGCATAACCCTTGCTTTCGCCTTTGCATTCAGCCAAGTTGTTCCGAAAGCAAAAACGGCCATGGCCCGGATATTGTACGGTGTTACGATACTGGCAGCATACCTGCTTCTGAGAAACATGATATACCCGGATTTGGTCTACGATATACTCGGGAGTTACGTCAAAACGTACGAGTGGATTCTATCCCCTGAGAATCGCCTGACAATAGGGACAGCTTTCATGTGCATCTGGGCAGGAGATTCTCTCCTAAGAGTGACCGGGATCAATAACACCCTCAAGTTTTTGCCCCGCAACAGAGCAGAAGCCAAAAAGAAGGCGTTCATGAAAGAACTGTTCACACCTTCCATGGTGTTGCAGCAGTTAGTTTTCACAGCAGGATTACTCGGTCTGAACTTCTGGATGATAACTCAGACCAATCCCGAGGCAGTGCTGGGCGGACAGCCGTTATTGGTCATGGGTATAACCCTATCATTCTTCAGATTTGGAATGGTTCATTCCTATCAGGGATGGTTGGGGGTTTTAGGTGCATTCTTCTTCGGAATTTACATGCAACATGTTGCGTTCACCTATGGATTGCAGTACGCAATAGTGGTCCATGTTTTATACAACTCTGTGTTGTTCGCTTCAGAACACATAACGCAGGGAATAAAGGACTGGATAAAACCACGCATGATTCCGCAAGAAGCGGACTAACAACAAAGGGGTTTCCCGGCAGACAACTGCTGCGAGACCTCTTTTTTATTTCAGATAATGCCTTTGAAATAATCTATTGTTTTTGCAAGACCATCAGATAAAGACACTTTCGGTTCCCAGTTCAACTCATTTTTTGCAAGTGTAATGTCTGGTTGTCTCTGCCTCGGATCATCCACCGGCAGCTGTTTAAAGACTATTTCCGACTTTGTACCTGAAAGTTGGATAATCTGCTCAGCCAGTTCCAGCAAAGTACTTTCATTCGGATTACCTACATTCACAGGTCCTGTAAAATCTTCTTTATTCATAAGCCTGTACATTCCCTCAATCAGATCGTCAACATAACAAAAGGACCGTGTCTGCTTTCCGTCTCCGTATATGGTGATCGGTTCACCTCTTAGAGACTGTACTATAAAGTTTGAAACTACCCTGCCGTCATTTACAGCCATTCTTGGTCCATAAGTATTAAATATTCTGATTACACGAATTTCCAAATTGTGCTGTCTCTTATAATCAAAAAACAAAGTTTCGGACACGCGCTTACCTTCATCGTAGCATGCGCGCGGGCCTATTGTGTTTACATTGCCTTTATATTCCTCGGTTTGCGGATGCACCAACGGGTCACCGTAAACCTCGGACGTGGAAGCCTGCAAAATCCTCGCCCTATGCCTTTTTGCCAGGCCTAACATGTTGATTACACCCACAGTATTGGCTTTTATAGTCCTGACCGGATTAATTTGGTAATGAACCGGGGAAGCAGGACAGGCCAAGTTGTAAATCTGATCAAGCATAATTTCACTGAAATAAATTGGCTCGATAATATCGTGATTAATGAACTTGAAATTTGGGTTTTCCCGTAACCTTTCAATATTTTGCTTATTTCCGGTAAACAGGTTATCCAAACAGACTACTTTATCTCCTTTATTTAATAGGTACTCACACAAATGACTACCGAGGAATCCAGCGCCGCCGGTTACCAATATTGTTTTCATATATGTAGATTATCACTTTTAAAGAGGGTTTGTATTTATCCTATAGCGGTTGACTGGCGGATTTTAGTAGCCTATAATGCTTTCACCTATCCAAACCTTTAGAAAACAATCAGGAAAGAGAGGAGCGATGTCTAAATCATTTAGCGCTAAATATTTAGTGCTGGTGGCAGCCGTCATTACCATTTTTCTGCTGATCCTTGCGGCGTGTGCGCCGGCCCCACCGGAAACAGTCGAGACTGTGGTAGTCACTATGGAGGCACAAGCACCTCCCCAAGTGGTCCAACCAACTTCGACTTCATATGTCAGCGAGACCCATCGGGGCGTCGACTATGTGGCTCCAGCAGATTTTAGCAACATGGACATTTCCGAAATCTGTCCAACCGGCCTGGAATACGAAGTTGTATCCAGCGGAAAAACGATCCGCCTTGGCTCGGATTCCGGAGATATTACTGTCTTTGTCGAGATACCGAATCCGGGGTGTATGCTCCCGACGCGGGTCTGCACGTACGCCATTATTGAATATACGGCGTACTTATCGTGTAATATCTTGACTGAAACCAAGTAAAGAGGAGGCGAAAGTGGACGACATTTTTGGGATTCCTACCATGGTAACTGCCGCTGCCGGGTGCATTAATCAGCCTTGGTGGCATGAAGAGCTTATCCTGGAAAGTGAGTTTGATCTTTTCCGGGACAAGATGATCAAAAAGCATTCTGAGGAATGCGATTGCGGAGAAGATTTGACGGACCGGAACTTTACCATACTTCCGGACTGATCAGTCGGACTGTCAGATACATACAGGACCTGTTTGCCAAAGAATTTTTTCCGGCATATTAGGTCCTGTTTTTTTTGATTTCCTCATACCTGAAGCACTTAATCTCATGATCATTAACCATCCCTATCGCCTGCATATGTGCATAAATAATTGTAGATCCCACAAATTTAAAACCCCTTTTAATGAGGTCTTTACTTAATGTATCTGATTCTCTTGAGGTGGCAGGAATCTCTTTTACCGATTTCCGGGAGTGCACAATTGGACGGCCGCCAACAAAACCCCATATGTATTTGTCGAAAGTCCCGAAGTCACGCTGCACTTCAAGAAACCGGGAGGCATTATTGACTGCGGCAGTTATTTTTAACCTATTTCTTATGATATCGGGGTTCTGCAATAATTGCTCAATTTTTTTGTCATTATATTTTGAAACTTTTTCCGGATTAAAATCCGAAAAGGCTTTTCTATAACCCTCTCTCTTTTTTAACACAGTTGACCAGCTCAAACCGGCTTGGGCACTCTCAAGAACCAGAAACTCAAAATGTTTTACATCGTCATGAACGGGAACACCCCATTCTTCATCATGGTATTTGTGAAAGAGCTCATTCTGAGCCCACTGACATCGGTAAATGGACATAGTTCTATATTATACTTAATCGCAATCACTAGCAGACTTGCCTAACACCGCACCCTATAGCACTTGGATACAAGACGGTTCTGCGGTATAATTAATGCATCTGATACTATAACGGCACCAAGAAAGGAGTTAAAGTGAGAAAAATCTTCTCTGCTGTACGGCATGCAATCCGACATCTAAGGGGAGAATGTAACTGTAACTGTGCGGGCTGCGACTTGGGATATCATTGCAATCGAGAATCACGAGGATGCAATATCAATCGCTGATCCTGCACAATGAAAGCGCTCAAATTCTGTTTAAGCTTTGCTTGAATCGGAAATGAGCGCTTCATTTTTTTAAGCCAAGTAAAAATTAAAACGCGATATCCTTCATCAGATTCTTTTCCTGGTCCCCGCCAAGATAAGCCTTTACTGCTATATATTTTTCGATTCCGGACCCTTCCAGTTTTTCCTTCATTAACTCCTCAATTTGAAACAGACCTACGGAATTGTTCATAATTATCTGGATACTGATCGGCTTCTCCTCCCCACTCTCGATCTTGATCTCATCAATTGCCTGTGCCGATAATGTATGTATATCCATAAATCCTTCTTCATAAGGGAATCTTGATCTTCCCTCACTCATGTCTAAAGCGTCCGCCACTCTTACGATACCGGCCTCAACTGTAATTGGCTTTCCGCCGCTTCTATGGCTAATAATCGCATGCAAAGTCTCCGAAATCACTATGGTTTGCTCTACTAATGGTAGAAAATCCAATACATCTCGTAACAATCTGTTGGCTACAATTACACTAAATTCTTCGTGACCTTTTCTATTTATGGACATACCTAAGTCGTGCAGAAGACACCCAAGAAGCACAATCAACTCGCCGTGCTCATAACTCAACCCGAAATCACTTTCTACTGAAAGCGGAATCTTGGACTTTTTAAGCAGTCTGGTCATTTTCATACCGATATTTGCGACTATCTGAAAATGAACGTGACCATGATCGGTCATCTTAAGCCTCTCCAAAGCGTTAGTATTAATAACTTCCCAAAGTGTTTTTATCTCATCATTGTTATTTATGTTTTCTAAAGCCTGCGCCACAAGCTTATTTCTATCGGACGGAACTACTATCTTTATTTTCTTTATTTCCTCATTAATATTTTTCATAGTCTAGGCATTATACAACAGATGTGCTTCTTTCGGATTACACCCATCTTGCTATAGGATTGAGAATCGATTTTATTCGGAGTATAATTCCAGCCAACCTACCAACCGCTAAAAAAGCAGAGGAGATGAAAAATGAATAAGGGAATACTTGTTTTATTTCTCCCATTCATCATGTGCTTGTGCACGAGCATGATTCTTGTACCATTGTGCCGGGCTCCGCTGATGATTTTGGGAATCGCTCCCGAAAGTGAGGGATCTCCTTTCACGATCGGACTGATGATTACCGCGGCAATCGCCCTTGTTGGTTTCGCTATAATGCGAATCAGGTCGAATAGGCGTAACGCAACAGGGGACACAGTAGAGGTAAATTCTGAAATCAATGAGGACGACCCAAACATCATTGATTTATAAGAAGGTACCGCCTGTATGGCGTTTGTTGATCTCACGATCGGCAAGCGCCTTCTTTTTACCGTTAAAATCAAAAAAATCTATACAATCTAAAATATTATGGTATAATACTACTATGGGTTCTATATTCGGGGTTATATTTGAGTTAATAGTTGCTCCAATAGCTTTCGTCCTTGAAGCATTAGGAACCGTCCTTGCTATCACGTTGACAGCTACGATAGAAGCAATAACCATGATCATCCCCGGCGAGAGAAGATAATTTTTCTACGTTGCAGTCTTTTATACTAGGACTTATAGTGTATTGAACCGCTTTGCCTTTTAAGATATAATACCCACATCCAACAGCAAAAAACGTAAGAAGGAGTAAGGAATGGATATTCCACTTTTAAGCCCTTTTCACATGCTTTTCCTCATTGTCCTGGCTTCCATCGGAGGAGGAGTTACGGGTACAAAGATGGGGATCTTGGAGATGGCGCTTTACTGGCTATCTATAATTGTTGTTTCGTATCTTCTCATTCTTTCGGTTAAAAAGACAAAGAATAAAGATAGAAAGATATTGTGTAAGGTTCTGGGTCTTGCAGTATTGGCGGCATCTACATGCTTTGCCGGAATGGTCGCCGCTACGTTTGCATATTTCGGAACCGCGCCATTGCTTTATGTTTTGCTTGGAGCGTTTGGTTTCATAGGTCACTTTGTGCTCACAGCAATAATCGGAAGCACTTGAGGCACCCCTACGCTACCCGCTTCGACGTGACCCGGATTCTTGATTGTTAAAAGTACGACAATCATCTATCCGGGTTATTTTTTTATCAGTTGGGCAAAATTTTGAACAAAGTGTATTATTTATGTTGTGCCTATACCATTATTAAGTAAATTACTGCCAAAAATCTCTGAGACTGATGCTTCTTTAAAAGCCAAATATATTAAGAACGCACTGTATTCCAAGGCACAAAACGTTTTCAGAAGAATAGGACCTCATATCAAAGGAAGGAAGATTCTGGACGTAGGTGTGGGAGTGGGAGGCATTTCATCGTATTTACGTCAGAATGATTTTGACGTGACCGGAATAGACGTTAAAAACCTGTCCATAATTATTGAGTCGTCACCAAAGATTTATAACGGAGAAAAGATGCCTTTCGAAAATAATGAATTCGATACGGCAATAATAGTTCACGTTCTCCACCATTGCAGAGATAATATTAAAGTATTAGCTGAAGCAAAACGCGTCGCCAAAAGAGTCATAGTAGTTGAAGATACCTATCGCAACAAACTGGAAAAAACAATCGTATCGTTTAACGATAATTTTGCAAATTTCGAATTTTACCAACACAAATATCTCACCGCTGAAGAATGGAAAGGCGCCATAGCGAAAGAAGGCTGGAGCTTGGTGCATATGGAGTCCTACACAGAATTTACCTACGGCTATCTCTACAGCAGATATGTTATGTTTGTTATAGAGTAAAGTTTTTGTGCTAACATTATCTTGTATGAAAGGCTTTATTCAATTTATACGCGAACAGGGTGTCGTAGGACTCGCAGTTGGGTTCATCCTGGGCGGCGCAGTGTCTAAGGTTGTTTCCGCGTTGGTAAACGACATTATAAATCCGATATTGGGCATAGCACTGGGAGCCACAGGGAATCTTAAGGAAGCGTCGCTTAACATCGGAACCGCAAAAATACTTTGGGGCGATTTTATAGGCGTAACCATGGACTTTTTGGTTATCGCCTTTGTCGTTTATTTCGGAGTAAAGGGACTAGGACTCGATAAACTGGATCACAAAAAAAACTAAGGTATGTGGACTAAACTGACGCCCGAAGAAGAAAAAGTAATTGTCCATAAGGGCACCGAATCTCCGTTTTCCGGAGAATATGATAGCTTTTTCAAAAATGGTACTTATATTTGCAGAAGATGCAGTGCTCCCTTATACAAATCAAAAGACAAATTCAACGCTCATTGCGGTTGGCCCAGCTTTGACGATGAAATTCCCGGAGCGGTTAAAAAAATTCCTGATGCAGACGGCGTCAGAACGGAAATAATCTGTAATGCCTGCGGTGCTCATCTGGGACACGTTTTTATTGGGGAGAATCTTACCGACAAAAATACAAGACATTGCGTAAATTCAATCTCGCTAAAGTTTATTCCAGCTGAAAATGATAAATAATACATACGAAAAAGCCGTTTTTGGAGGAGGGTGTTTCTGGTGCACAGAGGCAATCTTTAGACGATTAAAGGGTGTTAAATCGGTAACCCCGGGTTATGCTGGAGGTACGATGGAAAATCCATCATACGAACAAGTCAGTCAGGGTAACACCGGACATGCTGAAGTAATAGAAATAGAATATGACCCGAATATAATTTCCTACTCTAACCTGCTTGAAGTATTTTTCAAAACACATGATCCTACATCTAAAAATAGACAGGGAAACGACGTGGGAACCCAATACAGATCAGTAGTTTTATATGCAAATGAGAATCAAAGAAACTTAGCAGAAAAGGCAATAAGGGAAATTGAAGAAAGTGGTATATTTGATAAGCCCGTATTAACTGAGATACTGCCGTTAGATAGTTTTTTCCGGGCGGAAGAATATCATCTTGAGTACTACGACAAAAACCCGGACAAGCCTTATTGCAGTCTGGTAATCGGACCAAAAATTGCTAAACTTGAAAAACTTTTTAGAGATAAAATAAACTATGATCCAAGATCCTGACACAATTCAGATACGCGAAGCGGTAAAAGGTGACGCTGAGAAAATTGCAGAGATAGAAAGAATGTCGTGGCTCGAAACGTATCCGAACAAAGATTATGGGATAGAAGAAGAAGACATAAAACAAAAGTTTGACACTGCCCTCGATAGAATAGAAACGATACAGGAAATCATAGGATATCAAGATCATAAATATTTTGTAGCTGGCGCCGGAGACAAAATAGCAGGGTATTTCCACGGGCTCAAGGGACTAAACGAAAACCAAGTAGTAGAAGCATATGTTCTGCCTGAGTACCAACGTCAGAATATAGGCAGGAAAGGCATTGAGGCGCTTTTGTCCTGGTTCGGCTCGGAACGTTCGGTTTTCGTAGAGATTGCATCATACAATCTGAAATCGATAAATTTCTTTAAATCTCTAGGATTCGCCGAGGCAGAAGGAGCCCGCAGAAAGGAAACCTGGAATATTCTTCCCTCAGGAAATATCATTCCCTTAACCTTTATGAGAAAAACATTCAGGGTACCACAGGATGAGTGAAATAATCGTACTTCTGGCAGGTATATTGATTGCATCGTTTATCGTTGTATCTTATGTAGCACTTTTTATTTATCCACTGAAATCAGGAGCACCTTATGTTCCTTCTAATCCGGAGGTGGTTACTTCTATGATTGGAATGGCAAATCTTGGACCGGGAAAAGTCGCGGCCGATTTGGGCTCCGGAGACGGAAGAATCGTTGTAGCCATAGCCAATACAGGCGCCGAAGCACACGGATACGAAATTAGTCCTCCTCTGGTAGCACTTTCCAGGTCAAAGTTAAAAAAACTGAATCTCAATAATGCATTTATACACAAGAAAGATTTTTGGAAAGAAGATCTCTCCGGATACGACGCTATTTTCATGTATCAACTTCCGTATGTAATGCAGAAAATTGAGCCTAAATTTCTGGATAGCCTAAAACCCGGCGCCGTGGTGATTTCCAACGCCTTCTCGATCAAAAAATGGAAACCTTTTAGATCAGAGAATAGTATTTTTGCCTATAATGTTGGAGAAAACACTGGAAATAAAGACTCCTCCCAGCACTAGTAGACGGATAAAAGATCATCCCAACTAGTGGTAAATTTTTGACTTTTTCTTTCCGATTTTCCTGTCCAGTCCCGGGATATCCCGCAGGACGCAAAAAAAACTGTATCTGCTCTATAGCGATCGTTAATTTTATCAACTATTGAGCTAACTACAGACTTTTTCGAGCCCGAAGGCTCGAAAAGACTTAACGGCACAAAACCGGTGCAGGCGCGTATCTTCGAAATGTACACCCCGGCTTTGTAGTACCTATATCCTTTCCTATAAACTTTCCGCAAAACTGATAAGGCCGGCCCTATGAAATCCGAGGTATGAGAGGAATAACCCAATAACTCTTTCGATGCAAAGGCATTGTATTGTGAATCATTACGTCTAAAATTATTCGTCCTGATATACACACATACTTTTTTAGCTACGGCTCCCTCAGAACGCAGTTTTTGACAAGCCGTAGTCACATAGGAGGACACCGCTTCTTCAAGATCCGACAGCTCCGTGATTGCCCTGCCGAATGAGCGGGAACTAATAATCCCTTTCTTCATTTTGAATTCCGTCTCAAGAGAAATGCACGAAACACCCCGCAACTCCATTTGAGTGCGCTGTCCTGCAACGGTCATGTGCTGCTTAACGAAAGCCGAAGGAGCGGTTTTAAAATCCAAAGCCGTATTTATGCCGTAATTTCTCAGCAGCTTTGTATACTGTCTTCCTATTCCCCAAACGTCGGAAACGTCGACCCTGTCCATGAGGACATCCAACGCAGCATCACCGAGGTTAATTAAACTTAAGACTCCGCCGAATTCTGTAGTTTTTTTGGCAAGTTCATTTGCTGCCTTGGCCAGGGTTTTTGTAACAGCGACGCCTATAGATACCGGAATGCCCGTCCAAAGCCTGATTCTGTCTCTCATTTCCCTGGCTAATGTGGAGTAATCGGATATATTAAGGTCTGTTATGTCCAGAAAAGCTTCGTCTATAGAGTAGTATTCAATATTGTCAGTGAAACTGCTTAAGACTTCCATCACACGTCCGGACATATCCCCGTAAAGCTCGTAGTTGGAAGAGAGAATCACCACACCGTGTTTTTCCAGTAAAGATTTGTACTTAAACACAGGGGCTCCCATGGGTATACCCAAAGCTTTTACTTCATTAGATCTTGCCACGATGCAACCATCGTTATTAGAGAGAACGGCAACAGGTCTGTTTTCCAGATCAGGATTAAAAACTCTCTCGCAGGAAACATAAAAATTATTGCAGTCCGCCAGCAAAAACACCCTATCAGTCATGAGGCGCTCCGGGTTTGTGAATTATGTAAGTTACAACGCCCCATATGTAAAAATCTCTGATACCCTCAGCTATTTCCTCCGAGAATCCGGAACCGTCGTCCGTGGAAAGAATGGCAGTTTTACCTTTAAGTGTAAGTCTCCTGACCACGAAGTCCCCATCCAAAAACGCCAGTACAATGCTGTTGTTCCGTGCTTTCACGGATTTGTCAACGATAAGAACGTCTCCTGTGAAAATCCCTGCCGCTTTCATAGAACCGCTCTTACATCTCACAAAAAATGTTGCTGGCGGGTTTTTCACCAACAGAGAATTTAGATCTAAAAGTTTTTCTTTGTAATCCTCGGCCGGACTGGGAAATCCTTTAGGGGTTGCCTGTGGGGACATAAAAGAAATCATACATATGTATTAACCGAAGATAACCCGAATGTCAAGAGTTGCTATTTCCTTCTCTTAAAAAGCCTTTCGAGTTCTTGGATTGTTATAACAGCCTTAACTGGTCGGCCATGCGGGCAGGTATAAATGTAATTTTTCTCTTCCAGTTTATCCAGTATATTTTTACGCTCCTCCGAAGTAAGTCTTTCACCCGCCTTAATTGCACCCCTGCAGGCTAGATATGAGACTGTTTTTTCTGATCTCTTATCTATGTCAGAAATCTTGCCCACTGCAGCAATGTCTTCCATAAGTTCAAGAATTAAAGACACAATATCATGTGAATTGAAAATCTCGGGAACGGCCGTAACTTTCCAGGACCCTGAACCAAACTCGGTAATATCAAAACCCAGATTTTCAAAAACTTTAACGGTCTCATACATCAATGCCTGTTTGGACAAAGGAATATCTACAATTACCGGTGTCCGAAGCGGATATGTTTTTTTTTCTTTAGTAATGTCAAGAAAAGCTTTTAAATATTGCTCATACAAGATACTTTCATGGGCAGCGTGCTGATCGATCAAAATTAACCCCTCCCGGGAGGGAAAGAGAATGTAAGTGTCTCCTACTTGTATGGATTCTCCGGAAATATCCTCCTCCGACAAGCCCTTGATGTTCCATGTATCAACTGTGTCTTTGAGCTTCAAAAAAGGAGTCTTAAGTGCTTTTTTATCGTAAACGTAATCAATAACATAGGTGTTATCGTTGCTTAACAAGGTTTCATTTACAACTTTCTGTAGCAATTGCAGGATGCCTGACTCATTCCAAAATCTTATTTCTTTTTTTCGCGGATGTATATTTACATCTACCATATTTGGCTCGGTTTCAACAAATATTACATATGAGGGAAACGCTTTGGTATCGATTAAGTTACCGTACGCAGTTTTGACCGCTTTTGCCACCGAAGCGACTGTAACCGGTCTGTTGTTCACATACAAGAACTGAGTGTCCCTTGAGTATCGACAAAATTGCGGTTTAGAAATATAACCTTTGATTGAGGTATTACCTTCGGAAGTTTCGAAGTAATACATATTTTCCGCAACGTTCATGCCCAGTAATGCATTCAATCTGACGGGCAGTGTGTCGGACTTCTTCAGAAATATCTGCGTACTTCCTCTACGGGAAAACTTAAATTCTATTGTCCTAAAAGCAAAGGCGTAATCTATAAAAACTTCCATTATATGTTTGAGCTCTGTTTGCGGCGAGTTTAAAAACCGCTTTCTTACAGGAACATTAAAAAAAAGATTCCTAACTTCAACAATTGTCCCCGGGTTTATACCTACAGGTTTTTCAGACTCAAGAATACCGCCTTGAATTACAATTTCAGAACCGAATTCTGCTGTATGTTTCCGGCTTTTTATTACAAGTGTTGAAATAGATGCTATGCTTCCAAGCGCCTCGCCCCGAAATCCCAACGATTTAATAGTATGTAAATCCTCATCACTTTTAATTTTGCTCGTGTGGTGTGAGAGATAGCATTTCAACAAATCCTCTTTTGACATCCCATCCCCATCATCTGCTATTCGAATTAAACCCAGTCCGACATCTTCGACTTCTATGGCTATTTTTGAAGAATGAGCATCTATAGCATTTTCCAAAAGTTCCTTAATAACGGAAGCGGGGCGTTCTATGACTTCGCCTGCGGCAATTCTGTCTACAACATCTTGTGGGAGCGATCGTATTTCAGACATTCCATTCCCTATCCCAAATTTGTTTTATTTCGGCCAGAATATTTAAAGCTTCCAGAGGTGTGGTTCTGCTTAAATCTATTTCCTTCAGTTTCTCGGCCAACAAAACCGACATGTCCGTTTGAACCAAAATGGGCTCCGCAATAGATAATTTGGGGACATCCTCTGTGAATTTTTCACGAAGCTCGGAGAGTTTCAATGCTGCCTTCTCACAAACTTCCTGCGGTACGCCGGCAATACGGGCTACCTGTATACCAAAGCTGTGTTCTGATCCACCGCGCTTTACTTTGTGCAAGAACACCGGCTCGTGCTCAATTTCCGAAACGGCGACATGATAATTCTTAATCCGGTCCGGATGCCTGTTTTCAAGTTCCTGAAGTTCATGGTAATGCGTTGCGAACAAGGTTTTGGGTCCGTTCGCTCCTGAAATCAAATACTCTGCCACAGACCAAGCGATACTTATACCATCGTATGTGCTTGTGCCTCTCCCAATTTCATCCATCACAATAAGGCTTCTATCAGTTGCATCGTTAAGTATACTTGCTGTTTCAAGCATCTCAACCATAAAAGTCGAAAGACCGGACGAAATGGAATCCGATGCGCCACTTCTTACAAATATTTTATCTACCGGAGTGATTTTAGCCTCTTCGGCTGGAACAAAACTTCCTATTTGCGCCATTAAAACAATGACGGCAACCTGCCTTATAAACACGGATTTCCCGGCCATGTTGGGACCCGTCACAATAAGTAACTGATGGTCTCCGTTATTAAGATACACATCATTGGAAATGAACTCCCCGGCATCAAGAGACATTTCGACCGATGGATGTCTTCCGTCTTTGATGGAGATAACTCCGTCATCACAAAGTTGAGGCCTGGTTAAATCCATTTCCTGCGCGAGTCTCGAAAAGCACACGAGACAATCAAGTTCGGCAATAGCCTCCGATGTCATCAAAATATCACTTGTATATTCCATTATTTCTTCTACTGTTTTGAGAAAAATGCCGTACTCAATCTCTTTTATTCTGTCCTCGGCAGTTAAAATTATATCCTCATGCTCTTTAAGTTCGGAGGTTATAAACCTTTCCGCGTTTACCAAAGTTTGTTTACGTACATAATCTGCCGGGACCAGATGGAGGTTGGATTTTGAGATTTCAATGTAATATCCGAACACCTGATTAAATTTTACCTTTAACGAGTTTATGCCTGTTCTCTCTTTTTCCCTCTGTTCAAGATTAATAACGTAGTCCTTGCTGCTAAGAATTTTGGACTTAAGTTCATCTAACTCACGCGACACCCCGGTTCTTACAAAATTACCGTTCTTTGGGTCTAAAGGAGGTTCTTCAACAATAGTATCGGATATTATTTTTGCAATTGTTGTAATTCTGGGAGATATGCCTTTACCTATTTTGGTAACATAAGGATTTTCCTGGTTTCTTGCGTTACCGCCGATTTCTGCCGCCCATATCAACGAGTCCCTAAGGTTTATTACATCTTTTGGATTTCCTATCCCAACCGACAGACGCGATAACAATCTGTCAATGTCCCTTATGTTTTCCAAACCCGTTATCGTTTCATCCCGGTATGACCTGTTAGTTATTAAAAAATCTATACCGTCATAAATTTCTTCTAGTGAGGATCTGTCTTTTAATGGACGAACCAATTTACGACGGAGCAGTCTCCCTCCCATTGCAGTAGAGGTCTTGTCTAAAATGCCTATAAGAGAGCCTTTCTTTGATCCTTCCTTGATGGTACTGAAAAACTCCAAGTTGAACATTGTGGATCTATCTAAGCTTACGGCGTCCTCGCCCAAAATCACCGAGATTTTTTTGATATGATACAAATCCCTTTTCTGAGTAAATTTAAGGTACCCCAGCAATGCAGAAGAAGCCTTCTGTGCGGTCTGTAAATCCTCTATTTCAAAGGAAGACAGGCTGTGGATTCCGAAATGATCCTTCAATACATCCTTTGCCCGGGATGCATATGTATGCCATTCGGCAAACGGATATATGTTTAAATTTTTGTGAATCTTAAGTGACTTTAAAGTCTTACCGTCATTGTAAATCTCATCCGAAAGCACACATTCTGAGGGGCTAAACTTAGCTATTTCATTAGTTATTACATTCTCAAAATTTACTAACGGATATTCTGCACAAACAAAGGCTCCTGTAGACAGATCAGCCAGGGCTACACCAAAAACCGACTCTTCCTTATGTAGAGCAAGAATAAAATTATTTTCTTTTCTTTCCAGAGATACACTCTCCAAGACGGTGCCCGGTGTTACCACTCGCACTACCTGGCGCTCTACGAGTCCTGGTTCCTTTGTATCTCCAATTTGCTCACATATCGCAACTTTATGTCCTGCTTTTATAAGTTTGGATAAGTACGATTCCAATGCATGATATGGAATACCTGACATGGGTATTCTGCCGTCCCGTCCTCTTGATCTACTTGTTAGTGTAATATCAAGTATTTCGGCCCCAAGTTTTGCGTCATCAAGAAACATTTCATAAAAATCCCCTAATCTGAAGAGAACAATACAATCCTTGTAACCCTCTTTTATTTTCATATACTGCTGCATCATTGGAGTTGTAAAGATATTTGGTGTGTTGGGCATTACTATAGTATTCTATCAATATGCAGGAAAACATTAAAATACGAGGAAAAGTCGGAATATCTCCAATGTTTTTTATTATATTTTTTGCAGTGGCGATCGGTTTTGTGTTTTATTTGAAAAACAGGGAAGTCCCGCCATCAAACACAAACGTGAAAGAGTCAAACACAGAAGTAAAGAGGTTGGAAAGAGATAGAGATCAAACTAAGAAACCTCCCGCAATACCATCCTCTAATGGTGAAGGAAGTGCAGAACAGGAAAAAATAATCGGGGAAAAAGTAGATGCGGGTTACAGAGGAATGATAATTATTTTTAAAGACGAGGGATCGTTTTCGGAAACCGAACGTCAGGAAATTAGAAAAAAGGTCGCGGAACCTTTCTTCGACTACAATTTTGATAACAAAACAGAATACACACTAATGCAAATAGACAGATACACCGGGGAAGGCTATAAGTACAACATTTACGCGTATGCCGGCGGCGGGATACAAACCAGCTTTTTATTCGGTTCGGTTGACCCGCTTGAGTGGTGGACACCGGAATGTATGAACGAGTGTTTGTTTACGCCGGAATTCGAAAAGAATCACCCTGAAGTCGTGTCCGCATATAAATCCGGTCTATGAGCATGCAAAAAAATTTAACTATCTTACTTGCAATCCTACTTATATTTGGAGGTTTGTTAAGAATTTATCACATAGAGTTTGGGTTGCCTCACAGCTTTTACGCGGACGAGCCTGAATTTTCAGAACTTGCCATAAAATATACTTACGAGATCAGAGATATTTTGAAAAACGGTGACTACTATAAATTAATTCCTATCTCATATGTTTATGGCACCTTACCGACATACATTCTCACGCTTCTGGTTATGGGGTTCAGTAAAATGAGCAACCTGTTCAACATACCTTTTGACAAGACCACTTTATTCATTTTTCAAAGAGTGATAACAGCTTTAACTTCTACCTTCCTTATTTTTATAGGCGCTCATTTGTACAAAGCTACGATAAATAATAAATCCTGGTTTGGTTTTGCGACTACCGCCGGTCTTCTTGCGTTAAATTGGAAATTGATAGTACACGCTCACTATGTCAATGCAGATATTTTCCTTTCGCTGTTTATTGCTTTGTCAATTTATTATCTGGCTAAGTATCTTGAAAAAGAGATTTCAACAGGACAGCTGGTTTTGAGTGCGCTCTTCTTTGGGGCGGCTGCAGGAACAAAAATCACTGCCATGATAACCTTCCCTCTTCATCTTGCCCTCATTCTATGGAAAAAAGATTACAGGGGCGCTATTGCTTATGGCTTCATAGTCTTTGGGATCTTTGCGTTAACCAATCCCTTTTCAGTCATATTTGCCCAGGACTTTGCCTATCGGGTTTTCACACTTTCATCAAAAGAAGCCGGCCTTGTTTTTGACTCGGTCGATCTGTCAGTAACAAAATATATTGAGGCACTTATTTTCATGGCAACTCCCGTGTTTTTTATCACTTCCCTTTACGGGATGTACACCGCGTTAAAGGAAAGGGTAAACGGAAATAAAAATGTTCTTTTAATGGGAACCATATTAATCTATCTTTTATTTTTTACATTTCAGTCACGCAGAATTGACAGATGGCTGCTTCCGATTTTGCCTTTAATTCTAGT
Organism: candidate division WWE3 bacterium; assembly: GCA_003599255.1. Lineage (GTDB taxonomy): Bacteria > Patescibacteriota > WWE3 > UBA101185 > UBA10185 > OXYD1-FULL-39-9. Next base: position 28,269 of record QZJF01000017.1, read on the forward strand.
TTACACTGCTGCCGGACTAGAAAAACTAAAAACGGAGTTCAAATTTAGAAAAGTGTTACTTACTGTGGTAATCGCCGGCGGCTTTCAGTATGCTTTTTACATCGGGCTTTTACTATCGCAGTTTCAAAGAAATACTCCAAAATCAGAAGCATATCTGTGGGCTAAAGAAAACCTGCCGGCTACATCTACGAAACTTGCTTATACCGAGGAGGGTTTAGATCCCTTAAACAAACTTCCGTACTCCAGGGTGCGCAAATTCGAGGTATACGCCTCGGAAAATGCACAATTTTTTATGCCCGAAGAGCCCTATCTTTATGATTATGTGATTATTTCTTCAAGACCTATGGAAAACTTCAAGAAACCTGAGGTAAAGAAACAATATCCGTTTTACTATGCACGTTGGAAATCATTTGAGGAAACGCTCCAAGATACAAGCAAGTTTGAACTTGTAAAAGACTTCACTGTAAGTAAACCCAATTTAATTCCTCTTTCGGACGTTTTTATTTACAAAAGAATTACAGGTAATCTCTGAGACGTTTGCTTCGAGAAGGATGACGCAATTTCCTCAGCGCTTTCGCTTCTATCTGTCTTATTCTTTCTCGTGTAACGCCAAATTCTTTGCCTACCTCTTCAAGTGTCCTAGTTCGTCCGTCCTTAAGCCCAAAACGAAGTTCCAACACCTTTCTTTCCCTCGGGTTTAAAGTATCCAAAACATCCTCTATATGGTCTTTTAGCAATTCCCGGCTGGCAGCTTCAAATGGAGATAGAGTAGACTCATCCTCAATAAATTCTTTAAGTCTGGTGTCTTCTTCTTTCCCTACAGGTGTCTCAAGTGACGTAGTTTCCTGAGATATTTTAACGATTTCGTAAGCTTTCTCGGGCTCAATCTCCATAACCTTTGCTACTTCTTCCGGAAGTGGCGTTCTTTCCAACTTTTGTTCCAAATCACGTTCAATTTTCTTGTATTTGTTTATTGTTTCTACCATGTGAACCGGAATACGTATTGTCTTGGCCTGATCTGCTATAGCTCTGGTAATAGCTTGGCGTATCCACCAGGTTGCGTATGTGGAAAACTTAAATCCTCTTCTCCAGTCAAACTTTTCTACAGCACGCATCAAACCAATATTACCCTCCTGAATTAAGTCCAAAAATTGCAACCCTCGCCCCATGTATCTTTTGGCTATGGATACAACGAGTCTAAGGTTGGCCCTGGCCAGCATCTCTGCCGCCTTGGCGTCATTCTTTTCGGCTCTTTTGGCAAGTGACACTTCTTCTTCTGCCGTTAAAAGATCGTATTTTCCGATTTCTCTCAGGTACATCCTAACCGGGTCCGCAGATAAGGTCTTGTCCAGCTTGATCTTTGATAAGTCAATCTCTTCCATTTCAGCCAATTTCTCGGCTTCTTTTTCAGAGGCAACATCAAATACATCAACACCGGCTTCCAATAATTTCTCATAAAGGAAATCCAACAACTCAATGTTTTCTTCTGCGTTTGGAAATAGCTCCAAAACATTGTCTATTGTTAAGTAACCGGCTTTTTTTCCTTTTGAAACAAGTTTATTTATGGTAGCTTCATTTATTTCGATATTTTTACTTTTTGGGGTTTCTTTGTTTTTTTGAGATTTTCTAGGCATTAGTAAACCAATTAAATTTATACGCTTAAATTTTCGAGACTGGCGCGTTCTTGCATAAGCGACTCGAATTCTTTAGTTAATTTTGTCTTGCGTTTGTCGTCTTTTTCTCTCTCTGCGATGCTTATCTGTTCGGTCAATAATGTCATTTTTTGAGAAATACTGTCCCTCTTAATCCTACTAACTACCTGTCGAATTTCCCTTGCAAGACCTGTAGGATCGTTCAATAGGTCCGTGTGGTCCCACATGTAGAGGTCGAAAAAGAACTCACGGTAACTGCTGTCTTCGAGCTTTTCTGAGAACTGATTTGGAATAAATTCCCCGGACTCCTTTCTATATTTTAATAGAGAGGCAAAAATACCTCGCAGAGTCTCATTTTTAAAGTCCTCAGGGTTAAGCTTATACGCAAATTCCCTGAACGTGTCAAGCTCCGTCTTAAGCAATAGTGATATTATATACGATTCTAGTGATTGTTTCGATAAAAATACGGACTTTTGGATATCCGAAGAGGCCATTTCAGCAGATTTGCCCGGATCGGAAAACATAGAAAGTACGGTTTCCTGCGACAAATCAAGCTCTTTGGCTATTTGCTTGGAATAGTGATCGATAAGCACTTTGTTTTGAATTCTTGAAAACCAGGGCATTATCTCCTCCATAATTTTCTTTTTCCCCTCAGGGGAATTCTTATTGTAACGCTTTATTACTGAAAGAAGTATAAAGTCATATGCAGGGATCGAATTGTTGAGAACCTCCTTTGCAGTAGTAGGGTCCTTTTTAATCACCTCGTCTAAGTCCTTATATCCGTCGGGTATTACCGCGGCGCGTACATTGAAATCCATGTTCTCCCCCAGTTCTATAGCCCGTAATACAGCGGAAACTCCTGCGGAATCAGCATCAAAACAAAATATGATGTCCTTGGTATACCTTGCTAATATTTTGAGTTGCTCCGTTGTGAGCGAAGTGCCTGACGATGCAATTACATTTTCTATACCTGCCTGATGCGCACTTATAACGTCCATCTGTCCCTCCACAAAAACTGCGCCTTCTTTCTTTATGGCAAGCTTTGCTTTATCCAACCCATATAAAAACGAACTTTTTCTAAAAATCAGCGTCTCATTCGTGTTTAAGTATTTTGGCTCTCGGTTAATTATGGTTCTTCCCGTAAAACCAAGGACTTTTCCATCTACCGAAACAAGCGGGAATAATACGCGCCCCCTGAATTTATCGACATAGTCGCTGTTGCCCCTTTTTACACTCACCCCGGCCAATACAAGATCCTCCCTATTCAGCCCTCTCTTCTCCAGAAACCCGGTGATCACATTGGAAGTATCGGGGGCGTACCCAAGCATAAACTTCTTGATTGTGGAATCCGATAACCCCCTGTTTTTTCTCAAATAATCAAGCCCGGGCTTGCCGAGGTCATGAGTTGTCAGAAGGAGATGGTAAAACTTTGTTGACAGTTCGTTAATATAATAAATTTGTTTTTTTAATTTGGTATTGGGATCAAGAGTATTTTTCTCAATTTTGACACCTGCGCGTTCGGCTAACATTTCCAGGGCATTCATAAACTCAATCCCCTCAATTTTTTGGATAAATGAAATAATGTCGCCTGACTCACCACATCCGAAACATTTAAAAATCTGCAATTCCGGGGAGACCATGAAAGAAGGCGTGTTTTCAGTATGAAACGGACACACGCCCTTAAAATTTTTTCCGGCTTTTTTTAATGAAACATATCTACCAACAACGTCTACTATGTCCAACTTCTGTTTTATTTCGGATACAGCATCCATTAGAGTTGGTATAGCATAATTAAAGTTAATAAACAAACAAAGACCTGAGTTCAACCGGAGAACATATTTATTATGAAATAAAGATTGGTAAAAGAAACTACCAACATGAGAATTTTCATCCTATCCGATAGTTTGTTATTTTTGGCGGTATATTCCGAGACGAACAATATGTATATAAAAGGAAGAAAGTCCAAAGAATATTTGTACCCGAACTGCACCCAGCCCACGCCAAAATACAGCAATATTGGAATACTAATTAAAAGAGACGTTAGCAGTAGAAGCAGGCTTTCGCGTTTTTTGTATGTATAAGTAAAAAGCAAAAGAAGAAAAGGAGAAGTGAAAAATATTCCCATTCCCCAAGTAGACGCCTTGATATATGGTGAGGCTAGAACGTGAGACAAACTGCCTTCTATAAACACCGGATCGGGAGACTTTAAGAAAAGATAATATAAATTCCCGGGCAGGTGCCTTAGACTAAACACTCCCATATTTCTTGCTTCCTGGTGCCACGGCCATAATTTATTTTGAATGTAGCCCAGTTCTTTCCATGTATCATATCTGGCGTAATTATAGGCAAACATAAGCAAGAGGCACAAAATGAAGGGCCAAAGAAGCGCAAATAGCTCCTTTGCCATTCTTTTCGGGTCTTTCTTATCCAGCCAATTCTTCGAAATTACCGATAGCACAAAGAACATCAAACCAATAGCCCCTGTGAATCTTGTTAGGGCTATCAGCCCGAAAATAAGACCTATGACGGACAATGGAACACCCCTTTTGTACAAAAGATAGGACAGAAATATTAAGAATACCGTAATCGTATGTGCCAGAAACCAACTCCAAGGAAGCATCGCCATTCCCAAGAAAGGCGTACAGACCAAAAAAGCGTATGCCCAAAATGCCACATCTTCTTTGGCTCCTTTATCTTTGAAAATTCTTTTCAGGACCAGAAACAAAAGACCCACAACAACTAAATTTAAATACCCCTGATAATATACCTGACTAAATAACCCAAAAATCCAGACAAAAGGCATCATTAACACTGCCGGAAACGGGGGATTAGGCCAATAATAATGACCCCCGTATTCAACTGTATCCCACAAAACCCCGGGAAGTTCGACAAAATAAAGCTTTCCTTGTAAAAAAGATTGTGCTAGAAGATAATAATGATTGTTGCTGGTAACTTTAAGGTTAGAAATCACTATCAGCACAAAAAAGAAAACTAGAGATATCTTGACCAGTTTATTCAAAACATTGGGAAATTTATCCATTCTGAGTTTAAATAGTATAGTATGAGCAAATATTTTGAAAGCTACATCAGAATAGCCCCATTCTCACACTCCATGTGGAGGGCAAATGAGGCTAACCTTATTTCTGCAGTACCTATAGAAAAACCTTTACTCGACATAGGTTGCGGTTTTGGAGAATTTGGTGGTGTGTTTTTTAACACCAATGTTGAAGTCGGCATAGATATTTCACAAAGAGATCTTGATATTGCTAAGGGGAAAAAACTATTCGACAAGTTAATACTCGCAGACGCAACAAATCTTCCGTTTGAAGATGGTACTTTTGCATCCTGTATATCCATAAGTACTCTGGAACATATCAAGGATTCAAAAAAGGTTATATGCGAGGCATACAGGGTTCTAAGGGACGGAGGTAAGTTTATCTTTACAGTTCCTACATCCGATATCAACAATCACCTTGTTGGCGCAAAATTGTTTAACAAGTTAGGTCTCCAGCAACTCGCGGATAAATACACGCGCATGTACCACAAGGTTTTTATGCATGAAACAATTGAAGAAAAGAATACCTGGATTCAATGGGTAAAGGATGCCGGATTTAAAGAGATTACAACCGCGGACACGATGTCAGCTGAACATGTTAGGATATTTGAACTCTTTCTGCTTCCGGCATTTCCATCACAAATTCTAAGAAAATTAACCGGAAACAGGCATATTATAAACTTCCCACTAAGAACCGAACTACTCACAAAACTTTACAAGTCATTAAATGAACGTAACGAGATAAAAATGAATAGTTCAAATATTTTAATAGTTGCATCAAGATAAATGACAAACTGCAGGATATGCAATAACACAAATATCACAACTCTTGAATTACCAAAATTTAAACTCGACCAATGCAGTGATTGTGGCTACGCTCAGTTGAGCAAATACCCTTCCGAAGAAGAAGTTGAAAAAATTTACAAAGATAACTATTTCGAGGAAAAGAGAGGATCGGATCATATAAATGATTCCAAAATGAAATTTGAGTTTGTGGAAAAATTCATAAAAAAAGATGGGCTTTTATTGGATTTCGGGTGCGGTACGGGAAATTTTCTAAAGTCGGCAAAAGAGGCGGGATACAACGTGTGCGGGTTTGATGTTTCCGAGTATGCGGCAGAATATGTTAAGACAAATCTGAATATTGAAACAAAATCCGGCAAGTTCAATGAGGATGTATATGCGCAGGAATCCATAGATGCTGTTACAAGTTTTGACGTTATAGAACACCTGACAAATTTTGAGTACATGGTTGATTGTTTTAAAACATGGCTAAAACCCGGAGGATACTTATTCCTAACGACCCCGGATATCAAAAGTTGGGATGCCGTGGTATTAAAAAAGAACTGGTACGGATTTCAGAAATACCCGGAACACATAAACTTCTTTACTTCTAAATCACTGCGGATATTGCTGGAATCCCAAGGCTTTAAAGTTGAAAAGGTTAAGGTATGGGGATTTGTAAGATCTTTTGAATACATATTCACCCATTGGATAAAGAACTCGAAAGTACAAAACATTTCATTAAAAGTACTCAGGGCGCTACATCTGCAAAACATTGAAATTTATATCCCCATGGTCGATCTTATGCTAGTTGCTAAAAAAGATTAGCACTAAACCAATTGCGCTTAATACAGTAATCGACTGCATTGTCACTTGCATAATAATAAAACACTTTTGCTCGGAAATGTTACCAAAAAGTTTTCTTATCACAACAAAATGAGAGTCAATATAATGAGGGTGATGTCTGGGTTGAATAAATTGCTGAAGAAAGAAATATAGAGTTTCTCCGACACTTCGAATAAGCCAGAAAATCAAAAAGAATACTATCCATATCTCAGGGCGTCCTAAATACAATGCCAACCCTGCCATACCAGCGTGGAGAAGTCCTAAAACAAATACGTCCTCCCATACAAACGCACCGATGGGAAATGCCCACCACCAGATAAATTCGCACTCATTTGAGTTCCTTCTTATTTTGGACACCGCAAATAATGATAAAAACATAGATGACAGCCCCCAGATTGTTACGAAAGTTGAACTCAACATAATCGCTTTGTTTCTTTAAATATGGCGGAGGGAGGGGGATTCGAACCCCCGTGCCCCTTTCAGAGCGCGTCGCTTTCCAGGCGAGCCGAATAGTCCACTCTCGCATCCCTCCGTATTAAACACTGCCAATTTTACACTAAAGAACAAAACAAATCTTATATATAATAATACTATGTCCATCAATGGGGAACGCGAAATACCGGCTTTGGCCTACGCACCGGGAGAAGAAATTGGAGTGGGGTGGGAATCTATAGTCAGGGAACTGGGACCTGACTGGGTAATTAAAGAGGTAAATCCCTTCGATAATGATGGCGAAAAAAAGCCAAAATCAGAATCCCGAATGCGATATTTAAGATCCGAAGAACGCGCAGTAAGAATGTCACATGAACAGCAAAGGCTTCAGCAGATATTCGGCGAAGAACATTTTGAAAGAATGTACTTTATTAAAACCGCTGATGAGAAAGGTGAGGAAATATTTTTGATGATTCAAAAAAGAGTGCATGGTGCCAACCTAAACGCATACATAAAACGCGAGGACATCACTACAGAACAGTTTATAAAAGAAAACAGGGAGCAATTGATGGAACTTGCATGGGGAGCAAAAAAAGCATTTATCGAGTTTGGTATGCCTTTGGATTTTCACATTGGAAACATGATCAGAGAAGAAGCTACCGGAAATATAAAAATAGTTGACACAGGCGAACCCGCCCGCGGACTCGAACGATTAAGCGGGGAGATCAAACCTCAAGATGTAATGGAAATAATGGAAAGAACGGAGAAACGATTAAATACCATGCGTACATTAGAAGATAGGCTTGAATTATCACCTGAGGAGGTAAAAGCACTTAACGAGAAATACGATATTGATGAATCAGAGTTTGGAAAAAGAGTAGAGTTTCTTCAAGGTAAGAAAAAGGAGGCGGAAGCACAACTAGCTAAGGAAAGGAAAGAGAGAGAAGAAGCATTGTCACAGTTTCTTGATGGAGTAATGGACGGAAACGACACCACAACCGGGCGTCGGGTACATGAAGCTGCCCTGAAGTTAGTTGAGGGCATGAAAGTTAATAAAAAAACACAGGAACATCTGGATGAGTTGGAAAAAAATGCTGATGTGGCAGGAGATAAAGCTTATTGGACAGAATTCTTAACGCGGATATAATATGACGGCTACCCTTTAATGTATGAAACAAAAAATCCTTATTTTCGGGAACGGTCAAATAGGCGCATTCTACAAAAGTCATTTCGACAAGATTGGGGTAAAGGCGGAAATCGCAAATGCCGATATCACTGATCTGGAATCAGTAGAAAGAGAAATATCATCAATAAACCCGGACGTAGTAATAAATACAGCCGCTAAAACCAATTTGGAGTGGTGCGCTAACAACAAGCTTGAGACTTTCAACACAAATGTCTTGGGAGCGGATAATATTGCGCAGACCTGCGATAAACACGGAGTCTATTTTATTCATTTCTCCAGCGGGTGTATTTTTGAAAGCAAGGATTTCAACGATGCTAAGAAGGAAACTAGTATCCCCGCCCCTGCCGCATATTATTCCTGGACTAAGGTATGGTCCGAACAACTTGTGCAATTCAACAAGTCGAGAGATTTCAAGTATATTATCCTTCGGCCCAGACAACCGATATCTTCTCAATTCAATTACAAAAACACACTGGTTAAACTTCTTACATTTACAAAGTTTATTGACACTCCAAATACGGTTACTGTCCTGGAAGACCTGATGGAATGGACAACAAAGATAATTGAGACAAAACCCGTGGGTGTTCTGAACGTGGCAAACGAAGGATGGACTACACCCTATAAAGAGGCGTTGCTACTAAAAAAATATATTTTGCCCGGGTTACCTATAGAAAAAATCACAAAATCCGAATTAAACAAACTTACCCCGAATAAACGTGTTGACACTATTCTCGATGTCACTAAATTGAAGAGACTTGTAGGAAAAGTTGATTCAATTGACCAAAAACTTGAAAAAATAATCATAGAGCTTGGAAATAACCTTAAAGCAATGTCAAAGGAAGATATCAGTCTTCAGCTCGAAAAAACTATCCAACAGTCAAAAACCAGAACCGTAGTAAACGATCAGTGGCCTTCTCTGTATAATTAACATATGAAATTTGTAATCATGTGCGGCGGCCAAGGCACCAAATTGTGGCCGGTTAGCCGTGATAATTATCCGAAACAATTTATAAACATTAAAGGGGACAAGTCGCTGTTCCAGGAAAACGTGGAGCAGCTTCTTGAAAAATATAAACCCGAAGATATCTACGTATCAACATCTGATAAATATATTAAATATGTAACGCGTCAGGCACCAATGATCCCAAAAGAAAATCTCCTTGTTGAGCCTCACATTAAAAAAGCAACCGGTCCTGCCGCAACTTTTTCAATGATACATATGATGAATAAACATCCGGACGAGGTTGTAATGTTTTATGTACAGCCGGTGATTATCAGAGAACCTACTGAAAAATATCTGGAAATGATAGAAGGCATAGAAAAGATTGTGAAAAAACATAATAAACTCGTAACAGGTGGTAAATTCCCGAAATACCCGGAAATAGGAAGCGACTACCTGGAATTAGGAGAGAAAGTAGATACTGAAACAAACCTCGAAGTTTATCAGTCCATCAGGTTCGTCGAGAGACCGAAGACGATAAAAGAATGTGAAGAGCTTCTGAAGGAACACAAACTTTCTTTACATTGCAACCACTTAACTTGGACTCCGAAAAAATACTTTGAAGCATTAAAACTGTACCGTCCGGACTGGTACGAAGTTAGTCAGGAACTAAGTGAGGCGATAAAAACCAACGCCGATGCAAAAAAAATACTTGAGATTTATAGTAAATTCGAACCGGGAAATGTGGAGCTCTTTACAAACAATTTATACAACAAGGGGGAGGTGCAGGTTGTAATCCTCCCGTTCGAATGGACGCATATCACCACCTGGAACGATATTTACGAATATTATAATAGAGCCGGTATCGAATCTAAACAGGGACTCGTAAGAACTCTGGGTACAAAAAACAATTTAGTATTGAACAAAACAAATTCGTTGATCGGGCTTATTGACGTTGAAGATTTGATAGTTATACAAACAGAGGAGTCGCTTCTAATATGCCCGAAAAACAGCTCCGGAAAGTTACGGGAACTGCTTAAACAAATTGAGGATGATGGGTTGATTCAGTATTTATAAATTTCCAAAATAATAAGACTTTGCTAACAATTTAAATTGTATTATTTTTCTGCGTCCGTATGTTTTTACCATATAACTCATGTGCAATAATGTAAACATGAATAATAACTTGCAAATCGGGAAATTATCGGACAAGTTACACGAGATGATACTACAGGACATGGATTTCGAAGATTCCGAGGTAAATAGATATTTGGATAACCAGGCCCTAAACTTAATACTAACCACGCTCTCTCTACAACGCCGACTAGAGTTTTACCAACTGTTGGGAAACAACGATTTTAATTCTGCTAAAGTTCTTGTTTTGAACGATATTCCGGATTTTCATAAGAAATTACTGGTAAAAGTAGAAGACAAGTTTCAAAAAATCCTATGATAGAAGGTAATCCTATAGAAGAAATGGCAGACCCCCAAGCAACATTAATGTTGGAACATATCAATGCAAAGCTTCCTGACGAAGAAGATGAGAAAGGCATTATTAGCGAAAGAGGAAGATTAAACAAGGAAGGACGTACATTAGTAGATGACGTTTATAGCGAATTCTTTAAACGCACAAACGGAAATTATCGGGAGGTATTAAACATATGTAAAGAGGCGGAATCTTTGCTTCATGTAGAGGACACAGACTCCAGGGATACTGAAATGCTAAAGGTCTTGCGAAGTGTAAGAGGAAAAATTGTTTACCACGCCCATAAAACGTGGGCTGAAAAAGAAATGTTTCTTGATAAGTTTGGGGATGAATCGGCGTCTAATATTATGAGTTACGCAAAGATACTCAAAAAAGATAAAAGTATTGATATAGATATATACGAAGAAGCAACAAGAATTGAAAAAGAAAAACATCAGTTAGACGAGGCACTCAGTATAGAAAATCTAGGGCTAGAACAGCAAAACTTGAAGTTGATTGAAGAGGATATAAAAACAATTGCAACCGAAACTCCCGAAAACGAAAGGCAATCAATTCTGGAAGGGTTAAAGAGTAAATTAAAGGCATTTTCTGAAAGAATCATGGAACCGCACACAAGGAGAAAAATTGTGGCTGGAGCACTAGCAGCGGCTTCAATAACAAGTTTTGTCTTGGGATACATCTCTCACAACAAGAATGACATCAAGACAGGTACACAAACTCTTGCTAAAGCAGAAAATCAACCAAAGAACACACACGTTTATTATGACTCTTCTGAGCTACCGGATGATTTATATGCAGAAGAATATTTGACAGGACCTGAAGAGATCCCCGAAGTAGATTTAAATTTTCAAGTCATCGAACAACAGACAAAATCCCCTCCTTTGGAGATTTACCAAGAGAAAAATGAAAGTATCCAAATAAACGAAGTATCACAAGAGAACTATCCTCCCGTTTACGTAGCACAAACTTTCGATGGTCAGTGCGGACCCGCATCTATTGCAATGTTATACAGTACTTTCGGACGAGAAAAATTTAATGTAAAAACAAAAATGCAGGACATTACAAGTGAATTTATTGAGAAAAAATATATTAATCCCGATAAAGCGGATATTATATCAACCGATAGTCAGATAATTGAATTTTTATCCAACGAAGGATTTCAGGCCACGACTTCCTACGAATTTTTATCCTTTGAAAATATCAGTAAATATTTTGAAGATCCCAAAAACAAGCCGGTAATAATAAACGTTAATTCTAATTATTTAAATGAAAATACTGACCATTGGGCATTACTTATGGGTGTGACTGAAATAGACGGAAGAAAATATATCCGACTAATGGACCCGCTAAGATCCGAAAAAGGATTGGGGGCAGAAGAAGACATAGATGTTAGGATGATTGGGATGCCTGATGGGTCGTTTCTTTTTGACGCACGGGGATGGCCTGGTGTTACAAACGGTTTGGGAATATTTATCGAAAATCAAAGCGTTGCTTCAAAAGATTCCAAACTTATGCATTAACACTTTTATACATGGCGGAGGGAGGGGGATTCGAACCCCCGGGTGAGTTGCCCCACGCTTGGTTTTCGAGACCAGCCCGTTATGACCGCTTCGGTATCCCTCCAGGCAACGCTTATTTATTATACAAAGTAAAGGAAACAATTACTTCTGCGATAAATCGAGAGGAGCATTATTTAAAAATATCTCAGCCTTTCTGACTGCATTGAACTGTTTTACGGTGTACTGAATTTGCTGTTCAAACCGGGGTGAGTCGCAGGTACCTCCCAGCTTTAACTCTCCAACGAGGTGGAGTTTCGCTATTCCTTGCACTATTTCAACTTTCTCCAATTTCAAATCCGACTGGTACAGAGAATTGTATAGCCCGGACTTCCCTATAAATTGGTCCTTTTGGTTGAACAAAATTTCGAGTGCAGTTTTAATCTTTTCCGAATCTTCTTTGTTTTGTACGTAAGCAGATACAGTAATCGGCACGACGCTATCCCCACAACCGATAACTTCTTTGGATTTTCTCTTATTTCCCGTATCTACGTAATAAATCAGAATATCGTTTCCGTCGGGCTGCGGGTTTTCCGGATCCGTAAAAGCATCATTAACGGGACCGCGTTCATTTTCTCCAAGAGTTACTTCCAGCTTTGGTTCCGTTAACGGAGCATATTCCTTGTTGTACCAATAATAAAAAGCGGCTGTTATTAACGCCACAAGCATCAAAACAATAAAAAATGTCACTTTTGCCCTTTTTGTCCCGTTTTCCTGTGTGGCCATAACTGCTTGATTATACACCTTTGAACTTATAGTATAAAGCATGTCTAAATTTAGAGAAAAAGTAATAGCTGCCGTAAGAGCAGTTCCGAGGGGACAGGTTGTTAGTTACGGACAAGTCGCATTGATGATTGGCTCCCCGCGCGCCGCGCTGCAAGTGGGATATATCCTGCACGATTATGGCGACGACGGTGTTACACCGTGGTGGAGGGTAATAAACAGGGACGGGTACATAAGTACAAATTGTGAAGAACATACTGCTCTGATGCAAAAAGAGCTACTTGAAACTGAAGACATTGCTGTTTCAGACAAAATGCAGGTGGATATGAGTAAATTCAGGTACTTGCCTGGACCGGACGTACTAAAAAAACTGGAACTGGAGGATAAATATATTGAACTTCTATATAATAAGTTTTTGAAGTGACACCGCCTAATCCTTGGTGTTTTCTCCGGAGCGAACTTCTTTAATGAAATAACTGAAAACCGTAAACGCAAAAAACAGAACTGTAAGGATTTTTGCGACAAAGTTCACGGATAAATTTCCTCTGATTAGCGAATTTACGATACTAATACCGCTGATCACAAAAGTTACAAAGGCAACTGTCAGGGTTGCGTAAACAAGAGTAGCCCGCGTTTTTACTGTTTTTATCCAGGTGTTTTCCTTGGCCAGTTTTTCAACCTTGTTGAACAAGAACAGAAAAAGAGGCATGGTAACAATTAGAGCAGAGAGTGGCCCTTCTATTCCATAGATGCCGCCGGTCGAATTAAAAGATCCAGAATATCGACTTCTAATAGGCAGATAATAGTTGATCACTTTAAAGATTATGTCCACCATAGAGTAAATGGAAATGTACATAGAAATAAACATTAGTACATTTAGAAACATGTCCCATTTGCTTTCGTGTGTTTCTTTATCAAAGATATTTATGTTGTCGTATGGAGGTAATGGCGTATCCTGCGCTAAATCCGATTTGAGAGCAAATTCAATGTCCTGCGATTTCCATCCGGCTTTTTGAAGCTCTTGTCTGATTTCATCATCTGAAATCTTCTTTACTCTGCGCGTACTAATAAAACTTAAGAGCTCGCGTGTGATCACGTTTAAATTATATACCACAAACGTCTGGTTTGTCGCTTGGTCCGGTCCTGGTGGACCGTAGACGTGCTGCTTGGTCCGGTCCTGGTGGACCGTAGACGTGCTGCTTGGTCCGGTCCTGGTGGACCGTACCGGAGTCGAACCGGTGACCTCTGCAATGCGAATGCAGCGCTCTACCAACTGAGCTAACGGCCCATAACGTATTTAATTCTATCAACTATCCCCGGCAATACAATTAAACAAAATGGCTTGTAAGGCGAATAAAACCTGTACAAGCCATCTTTTTGATACCAGACGGTTCTAACCACTTAAAGCGGCCATGGCGGCATCAATTTGCCTCTGCCTATCAGCTGCTTTTGTGTAGTCTGCTTCAGAAACCAACTCGAGAGCTGCTTTCAACTCCTCCGGTGTGAATTGCCCTTTGAAGGAAATGGCTGCGCGGGTTTCGTCAATTTTCTGAAAATCAACCTCCATGACGTGATTGCCATTCCCGGTGTCAATCATTATGGTCACTTTCTCATAAGTCGCCTCTACCGCCGGAGACACTATAAACCTCAAATAGTACCTACATGTGTTGGAGTCCCCGACAAGATCGGTAAGCAGCGCACTGGTGTGTCCGGCATCTGCCAATAAAGTCGGTATTCTTTCCTCCAACAGAGAAAGGGCCTTGTCAAACCCAATCTTATGATCGAGTGGAATACTCATGATCTCTATCCTTTCGTATTTAGGGATTTGATTGTCTCAATATGGGAATTTTATAGGAACGCTAGCTTTATTGCAAGCTATAGGTCCTATGGTGCACCCGGAGGGACTCGAACCCCCGACTTCAGCGTCCGCAACGCTGCGTTCTATCCTCTGAACTACGGGTGCATAAACAAAGAGTATGTCGTCATCAGCAAAAAAGCAAATACTACCTTCTACAGCTTTCGGACTTCATATTCTACTACTACTTCGTCGCTGGTATATTTTATGTAGGGTTCATTAAGTCTTTTTAATTCGTATCCGTTCTCATTTACATATTCTTCAAACAGTGCAAAAGACCAACCCAACCCGCAAAAAACAAGTTTTCCGGATTCACCGATAATATCAGATAGCATTGAAAGCTGCCCTAGATACTCAATCTTATAAGGTTTTTTCCATGCATTAAATGTGTATGCATCTCCATAAACGCTTGTGTAATGATCCGAATAATAATAATTTGAGTAACTGTTACCCAAGTATAGACCGGCATCAGGGACGCTGCACATATATCCAAACAGTTTGAGACCTTGTGAAGAACTTAAAATTTTGTGTTGCTCTCTACGATTGACTGAGTATTTCTTAAAGACATCAAAATAGTTATACAGATTTAGAGAAATATAAAAAATCAGAAACACACCCAAGACTAATTTTACCCTGGCTGATGCTAATATAGCCCTGCTCAACTTACCGTTAAACATATAACTACTTATCAAACTAAAAAAGGCTAGTCCAAACGGTATAGTCAAAAAAACTGTGGGCAAAAAATACCGCAGTGTGTGGTTTTTAAAAAAAATAATTAACTGCAACGAAATTATCACTAAGCAGATGAGAATTAATCTATAACGAGAGTTTCTTGAAAAATTCTTTGGAACTCTCCCCGACAGTCTAAAATAAATTAGGAATATTGGAAACATTAAAACAAGGAAAAACATTACCGGTTCCGCGATCAAAAGTGTCGTGACCCCATTCAAAGCGATATGGGGTTCCCATAAACCAAAACTGCCACTTCCGTAAGCTTGGGTACTTAAAATATTAACTGCGACAAATTCCAGGCTTCTATGAAATTGGGGCAGGATCGGAACAATAAAAATTGTAAAAACCAGGAAAGTTACAATTAAATACTTAATCTTTTCTTTCCTGCCATTTA
Source organism: candidate division WWE3 bacterium (assembly GCA_003599255.1). Classification (GTDB taxonomy): domain Bacteria; phylum Patescibacteriota; class WWE3; order UBA101185; family UBA10185; genus OXYD1-FULL-39-9. Next base: position 43,909 of record QZJF01000017.1, read on the forward strand.
GTACAACAAGAGGCAGTAGTATCAATGGAAGAAATGTGTATTTTAGCGCTAGACCCAAACCCGACAGTATCGAGAATTTTAAATAAAGCATAGGATCTTTCTTGTCGTGAGATCCTCCGAAAATGCTGATGACTACAAACGTTATCAACAGCTGAGTTACAAACACTAGTGGGGTTTCCGGACGAAACCTCGCCAGGCTTTCGTATACAGTCAAACTTGAAAAGAACGGGCCGGCCTGGACCAAAAGTGCCAACCAAAGTGATTCGGTACTTCTATAGACCATTAATCCCGAGACAAAAAACACCAAAAACGTCAACGCTATGAGCGCCCACACTATAGCGGTAATGTAAAATTCCGGGTTTTCAAATATCTTGTTTATAAGAACTGAATCTGAATCAAATGGGTGCAAGAACCTGATAACAATTCCTCCAAACAACTGGAGAGGCGTTCCGGGGTGGTCGGTATGACCGATAAGGTCAAATCTCAAAATCGCCACGTTTAAACTGCTGACCAAATATACATAGGCGGGATCCGCACTAAAAGAATAGAAAAACGGACCCCGTTCCCTTACAAGGAGCAAGGAAACCACGACCAGCAAACAAGGAACAATTGCTAATATTAGTAAATTTCGTTTGATCGGGAATCTCACACTAAATGTTGAATTTGTCTAAGACGGACTTATAAGTCTTATCCAGAAACGATTCCGGAGGGACCTGCAGGAAATGGATCTTACTGAGGAGAATGCTCTTTAACTTTTCAACATCGACCCCCGAAGTAGTGATATATAATCTGGACGTCACTGCAGAGGCCATTTCAATTACAAAAGCATCGTGACCTTCTTCCTGTGAAAAGAAAAACCTGCGCATTTCCTGCCAATAAAACTGTTGATTATCAATCATCAGTCCATGAGAACTTACTTCGTAAGACACGTTATCCGGAGGTGTCTCGGACAAAACATGTGTTACGAAGATCAAACTGGCGATCACGAGAATCAGGAAAAATTCCTGCAGTATTACAAGTATAAGAGCGATAACAATTCCGATAATCATAAACGTACGGTTCAGACTGCTATTGAAACCGGTTTTTACGGGTCTTGAAGGGGCACTCCATGTCAAGAAAACTTCTTTGGGGGCAAGCTCCTCGACCTTGACCACATCCGGGAGATTTCTTTCCGCTTCGTCTGTCCCGGGCTCCCTTGTTTTCGTAATACCCAGCAAATCGGTAACTTGATTGAGTTTTAACATACTGTAATTATTATCAATTATATTTGTGAAAATGGCAATCGGAGATGCCCTGAATCCTGGCGGAGGGTACAGGATTCGAACCTGTGGACGGCAATTAACCGTCACGGCTTAGCAAGCCGCTGCATTACCGCTCTGCCAACCCTCCGTACAGTTTTACATTATAGAACAAATAATATACTAGTTCATACTTTTCTGCTGAGTGCAAAACATTTTACATCTGATGCACCATTCTCATATAGTGTTTTTGAGGCCTCCAAAAGAGTGGCGCCGGAAGTACATATATCATCCGCCAAAAGGAATTTCCCGTGAGTGACCAGATTTTCGTGACCCTTTCTGATGGAAAATGCACCTTTTACGTTGTCGTAGCGGTCTAGTCTGTTGTTTGTGTACTGAGGTCTTGAGTCAACATTTCTGAGCAATATTCGAGTATTTACAACCATAGAAGTTTTTTTGCTAAGTGCCTTTGTTATGGTAGTTACCTGATTGAACCCACGTGTTCTTAGCCTTTCATCTGAGATGGGGACAGGTATCAGTACATATTTGGTCATCTGTGAGAACTCTTCTTTTACAATTTCTGCTGCCGCCTCTGAAATAATACGTAGTCCAAGAAACTCCCTACGTGCATATTTTGCTCTTCGTATAACAGATCTGACCAGTGAACAGTATTTGAACACAGATACAAAACTCGAAGGCACTACATCATTTCTGCATGAAAGGTGTGTTGTGCCATCTTCCGAAAACTTGCCACATACTAAACACTCGCTGTACTCCATTGTCACCATTTTTGATACGCATAATTCACAGATAAATCTGCCGTCACGTAAGCAGAATAAACATTTCGGAATAAAAATTAAATCTAAAAAGCTATCCATATATTATCCACAATCACGTATTTGCTGACTTAACAAGATAATCCGCCAACCACACCTATAGTATGATTGATGTCCAGTCCTATAGTTATATATGCGGGGGAGTAATCATTCAATACAGTAGATTCCAATGAAATTGGACAAAAAATGGCAGGAAAAGGTGATTTTTAAATCAACCGATTCCTGCCTTTCGGCTCTCCCAACTTCGCTACATTTGCCTAAGTTGTCCTATACAGGACAGGGCTTGCCGGATACTAGTGCGGCTTTGCAGGATCCACAAATTCGTCTACCGCACGACGGGCATCTGTTTGAGAATTTTGAACCGTTCTCTCCTTTCTCAGTTTCACAATGCCCACAAATTTTGCCGTCGGAAGACGGTATCCACCCTGCCATCTGGACAATCATTGCCGTAAGTACGGCGGCCACAAAAAACGTAAGATGTTTCATTCAAACCTCCGGGTTGTCTGGTCTAGCCTTGTTTTCGGCTGTCGGGAAAGTGAAAACAGTATACTACCTTATGGATTTTTTCCAAATTTATGCAACAATCTGGTAAATTCGGATACTAAGATGGACGAAAAAACGAAAAAAGAGATGGATAGTCTGGCAAAGATCAGAGACTTCTATATCAACAAAAACAATTACTATTACACACAGCTGGTAAAACATATAAACTTGTTGCTTAACAAAAAGGGTTCTGTACTTGAACTTGGATGCGGAACCGGGTACGTGCTAAATAAGCTCCACGGCATAGCAAAAACAGGTATAGATATTTCTCAGGAAATGATAGAAATATCAAAAGAAAAGTACTCAGGTATTGAATTTGTATGCACGGAAAAACCCGAAACTCTCGGAAAGAAGTTTGAATACATAATAGTATCGGATACGCTTGGATATCTTTCTGATATACAGGAATTTTTAGGAACCATAAAACCTCTTTTCGAAAGAGAGTCCCGTCTTATCATTACCATTCACAATCACATTTGGAATCCGATTTTAAGATTGGCGGAATCTTTCAAGTTAAAAATGCCCTATGTTCATGAAAATTGGCTTCAGCAGTCCGAAGTTATCAACCTACTTAACCTCGAGGAATATCAGGTAATTTCTCATTCCAGAAAAGTCCTGTTACCTATTTACATACCGTTCGTCTCAAACTTTATTAACAGATATATTGCCCCGCTCCCAATCATAAATTGGTTTTGCCTGATAGAAATTATTGTTGCAAGGCTGGTTCCGCTACAAAAAGATTATTCCGTTAGCGTAATTGTGCCTGCGCGCAACGAAGAGGGTAACATATCAAAAATAATTAATGGGGTACCTAATATGGGAAACGGAACCGAACTAATATTTATTGAGGGAAATTCGTCCGATAAAACATATGAGGCAATTCAAAGTGAATCGGAAAAGTATTTAGGGGAGATCGACATAAAGTACTTTAAGCAAAACGGAACCGGTAAAAAAGACGCTGTATACAAGGGTTTCGAAAAGGCGACGGGAGAAATACTAATGATTCTGGACGCGGATGCCACTGTAAAACCGGCGGAATTGAAAAAGTTCTATGCTGCCATTTCGAAAGGTAAGGGCGAATTCATTTATGGATCAAGGCTAGTTTATCCAATGGAAAAGGAGGCTATGCAAACCCTAAACCAAATTGCAAATGAAGCATTCGCCTCAATTTTCAGTTGGATTTTTAATCAACGCATCACGGACACACTATGCGGAACCAAGGTACTATTTAAATCCGACTGGGAATCTCTAAAATCGGATATCATGAGTTTCGGAAAAAACGATCCGTTTGGTGATTTTGACCTTTTATTTGGTGCGTATAAAGGTAACCTTAAATTTCTGGAGATTCCGATAAAATATCGGGCCAGGGACTATGGAAACACAAATATCAGCAGATTTAAAAACGGGGGGGATCTACTCAAGATGACTTTTAAAGCTGCCGGAAGAATAAAATTCGTATGAGTATTCTGGAAAAACACAAAAAAGCATGGGATTCAAACGAAGTGCTCAGATACGTATATTGCAAATGGTATAAACAAATAGTAGCTGATCTAAGCCAAAAAGGCACCGAACAGGAAAAAACTGTTGAGATCGGTTCAGGAATTGGCAGTTTTAAAGAATTTTATCCCAAATGCATATCTACCGATATTGGAGACAACCCCAATGCGGAAATGCGCTTTGATGCACACGAGATGCCTTTTGAAAACGAAAGCGTAGATAATTTAGTTCTCATTGACGTATTGCACCATTTGCAGAATCCTTTGAAATTTCTCGGAGAGGGCGCACGTGTTCTCAAAAAGGGTGGAAGGCTCATCATGCTCGAACCGTACCCTTCCATTATGTCACGGTTGATTTTTGGAATGTTTCACCGGGAACCGTTTGACTTCAGGATCAACATCTACAATGTGAATCAAAATTCCGATAAGGATCCATGGGAGGGCAACCAAGCTATACCGTATTTAATTTTTTGTAAGAATGGTTCAAAGTTTGAGGATGATTTTGGGGGCGCTTACATTATCAGGAAAAAAGATTTTGTCACTACACTTGTTTATCCTGTGTCGGGTGGATTTAGCTTCGGCCCCCTATTGAGTGGGAATCTTGTTAGTACTGTTGAGAAATTTAACCGAATCACCGCCAAATTCCCCGGACTATTCGCCTTTAGAATCTATATTGTGTTAGAGAAAAAATAACTTTTGGCGGAGATGGCGGGAATCGAACCCACGTGCTGAAAAAACTGCATATAAGTCCTACAAGCTTAGTCAAGTTTATCTTAGGCAGGAATGGTACATGACAAACCTATACCTGCAGCAAGTCCGACGGGTTACCCTTTTGAGATTACCTCTCCCGGCACTAATACTAGGACTACCTTTACAAGCGGCCTCATCTCGGTTTTATAAAGATCTTAATTCCCTTCCGAGCAAGCGATGTAAGACCTGCAGTCTAAATAAATTAGGCTGCTACACCGGCGTATGCGGGAACCGCAACATCGGCGTATGCGAAGTCATTATCTTCGGCATTTATATTTTTGCTGTATTTTACGCAGTACAGCACTTCGGCCTGCACTTATATTTGGTTATTTCCAGTCAAATCCTGGTCATCTCCATTTTTAAAAGTAGAATTTTGTGCCGGAATTATAGCAAATAAAACCCGAAGCTTCAAGCCTCTATAATGCGTTTTATCTCTTTGGTATCACGCTCGAGATCCTTCTGAATTTGCCTGTCTTTTGCGGTCTGTTTCTTTTCGTATTCCTTCTTTCCTTTCACAACAGCAAATTCCAGCTTTATATAATTATTGTTCATCACCAATGCTAAAGGAACGGCAGTCCTGCCTTTTTGTGTGAGTTCCTTTCGGATTTCTTCAATTTCGTTGGCGTTAAGCAGCAGGTCTCTGTTCCGCTTTTCATCTCCTAGACCTGAAGGCCTGCCCTTTTTGGAATAGGTTCCTATATGCATGTTTACAACACAGGGGCGCCCCTCGAAAAGCTGAACATAAGTACCTTCAAAACTGACTTTCTTTTCTCTGACTGCCTTAACCTCATCCCCCCGCAAAGCTATACCGGCAACGTATTTTTCTATTATAGTATGGTCGTGCAGAGCACCCCTGTTTTTCGCTAGTAATAAAGACATATAATAACTTTCAATCTTTAACTCTCAATATACACAAATCTTCAAAAAAAGTAATGTTCGATGTTATAATTGCAATTGAAATGGTACGCAGTATCCTTCGAAAAAAAACTTTTAAATCTTTTCTGTTTTTATCCTTGATAAGTCTTATAAGCGCGGGTACATTTCATGTTTTTGCTCAGGGTGTAGGAGACAATTATGTTATGGGAGGTCCCCCTCCATGGTGTCCTCCCCCTGAACATCCGGGACTTTCCTCTGTGTGCGGAACGGTGAGAGGTTCTCAACTCGAAGTGGACGGACGTGGTAATTACATGCCTAATCTCCCGAAGGAAGGTATTACAGTAGCTATTTATGAGGAAAACCCTCTTACACCTACAGGAAAAGTTAGTGACGAAACAATAAATGCTGAGGGTGCCCTTTCTAATATTTTTGCCTCTACATCTACAAACAGCGAGGGCCGCTATCATATCGTGATGAGAAAAGTCGGACCTCCGATGGTCAGAACACACCTCGTTTTTCTGTGTGGAAGTACTGTTGTAGGTCATAAAGAGCTTGATTCCTGGCATGATTACTGGGAAGTGAACGAACAGGTAAACTGTCCTGGAACTCCTGCGTATACACTTCCCGGGTTTCCCCAAAACTATGTCGATCGATCGGGGTTTTTAGGATGTTTTAATGACCCTGTTGTGGATATTCCCACCGGACTGTCCAAAAACGAACAACCGACGGTAAACAACATTGGGAGGGAGGACAATTATGATCACAGGTATAATAGAAATACTTTCAGTTTTACACATCCATTTCCTGATCCACCGGTACCGCCTTTGAGTTTTGAAAGTCCAGGAGGTTTGTGGGAACCGGACTGCTTATTAAGGAAAAACAAATACCTGTGTAATGCCGGCCCTGCGAATGCCGCGCCACCGGCCCCGACATCTTGTGATTGGAATACACTGAGCACTCAACCCCAGATAGACAATCGGGACACCCCCCTCTGGTATGCCGGATATACGGTAGATGGTGAGCTTTGCGAGGACCCCTACACCCCTATGCAAGAAGATGATAGGAGAGACTATATTACAAGACCGTTCTTTATGTTTATTCCTAAAATCGCAACCACAACAGAGGGATATCGACGATTTGATATACGCGTAAATCTTGAAAACTACATCGCGGACCCTCTGATACCGCTTCAGTGGATGTGCAAATTTTGGGGATGCTCTGCAGGGGCGCCCAGTGAGCCTCCGCATGTGTTCCTTAGAAAATTCATGCAGGATAATACAACGTTAGATCTTCTTCCGGACTGTGAAGAACTGAATAAGAGGAATAATGCCTATAAGATTTTCAGAAATCCCGAAAGAAATAAACAATTAAACGGGGGTCCGTTTGGAGGCATGGCTTCTCCTTCTGATGATTTGGAAAACGCATACTACGCATCACTTAGAGACCTTAGTGAGCCTATCTGCGTTACACCCACGAGAGATCAAACCAATCCCGTGCGACTATGCGAAATTCAACCGACATGGTCACCTGCAGGGGTTTGTACCGTAGGAACTCCGGGATGCAATGACCCCGAATTTTCAACAAGATTGAATCAGACGCTTAGTACGGCAACTGACCCCAACGTCATAACAGGTATTACTAATGCCCTGTCCTTATGCACCGGTGATTTTGTTCTTGGCAGTGAATACTTCCCAACTGACGCAATTTTCAGAAATCAAGCTTCATACACCGGAATGACTTCCAGGACAGCCAATGACTCACAAGGTAACACTGCAACCAAAAAACCGGTTGTACACGAAGCTTTTGACTCCGAAGATGTAAGTACTCATGAGTCAGGATCCAGGGCAGTACAAGATCCCGGCGGTAGATTCAAAGGCAATTCCGCATTGAGCCCGGAATCCGTAATAAACCTTCAAATGCAGGTACCGGGAGCGGAATCGATGACTGATCCGTTTACAATACCTTATGCTGATGTCAAAGTTGATTATCTGGACGAAGTTAGCTGGGGTATGGCGGATTTCGGAACGAATCAAATACCTAAATGTACCATTGGAAATCCCTTTAGCTATTTGTTGAATACGTTAGCCCAGGAATCAGATACAAATTTTCATCCGGATAACATCTATAGGGGTAATTTGGATCATGTAGAACATAGGGCGGTAGGAACCGGAACCTTCTATCCCTCACTAGATTCTAAGGATAGAGATATTGCTATGGGAACCAGAACATTTATCGGATATTACTGGGGAGTCGGCTTCAGGGAGTTAGGTGTCCAAAGCGATCTGGTAAATATAGCGTTAAATACTTTATGGGGAAGAGACGTTTGGGACAGTATATTGTCTATAGCGGGCGGTGACACCAATATCCATAACTTCACATTTGACATAGGCGCCGTATTGGCAACCGGGTGGGATGCGCTTGCAACACCGGAGCATATTTTTAAAACATTCGGGGACAGAGACCCCTCACAACAAACCCCATTTGAGAAGCCTTACTATGAAATAGAGTATCCCGTTAATGAAGCCAATTTCACCACATTCTTTGAATTACCAAGTATAGCTGCCGGAGATCAACTGCTTCCTACTGATTGGGGTCCTGCACACGTTTGTTATGCCTTTGATCCTCCAAATCCAAATGTACCTGAGGGAGAAGTGTGTGGCACGTACAGAGAAGATCCTGATGGAATATCAAGAACGTGTCGTGTAGATGAATGTATTGCTTTCTGGCAGGTCGAGAGCCAAAGATGTGAGTGTACAACCAGCGATGGAGTTAACTTTAATTGTGACTGGGAAGATCCTACATGGGACATTGATTTCGGCGATTGCGATGTGACTGAACGTCTTGAATGCGCATTTGAACAGGAAACAACTCCAAGGAGCGCGGACGGCAGACTTGGAGGAGGAGATCCTGAAGCACCTAATGAAATCATCCACGATGAGGACCCGGATGTGGATCCGGGCAACGGTGGAACTCACGACGATTATGTCGGTTGCTATAACAGTAGTGGCGGCAGATGTCCTTACGATCCCCCCAGTGTCGAAGCGACTCATAACTGTACTGATAGCAATATTAACTGGAGCAATTGCTTTGATTCATTAGGTGTATGGATCTGCGGAACCATAACAAGGGGGTACACCCGTACTACCACAGGGGATACAAAACCACGCTGCGATATGTCCGTTGCAGGACCTTTAAAGGGCGGTATTGGATGCAATGCCACACTAACAATAGGCGATGTTGCCTTGAGATACAGTCAACAAAATCCATATGACCCGGGCGACACAATCAACCCTTATTACAAGCCCCAAGTAAACCTGGATGATATGTACATATCCGGGGTAAAGCTTTCCCTTTCTTTCAGAGCGCCTTATCATCCCGCAGTGAAAGGTTCTAAAAAGGCGACTTTGGATGCAAGAACCACAAACAGTCCTATGGCCACCGAATATGCTTATACTTACGGTGCGGAATTAGATACCGGAGGATGGTCGGACTACGCCAATATTGCTCTTATAGCTACTCCTCCGGTTTTCGACGGCGACCCGACGGATGACCTCGCAGAATTGTTCTATCACTGCGATACCATAGGCTCCTTTACACCTATTGGAGCAAACGATCCTCCTGCCGTGCAAGTTGCAAGTATGAATGTACTTACAACATATGATCCTGAATTAGGATTAGCGGTGACAGACACAGATGGGGACGGGGTAGCCGATGCAGCATTAATGGGCTGGCAATGTCCAATAGACAACGAACCGGTACCTCCTGTAGCCGAGTTGTCTGATGTCAGCAACAATTGTACGGTAGACGCAGGCACTCTTGCTTCTTGCGGGGCAGCGTTTCCCGAAGTACCGGATTTACTCTCAGAAACATTTAGAATTGTAATAAATAACGCCGCCACCAGATTCGATATACCAGCGGGCGCCCTAATTGCAATTCTTGCCAACGAGGGTGGTTTTGCCTCTGTTTATCATTCTCTGTGGGCAGATGATCTCACGGTGCAAAGATGGAGCCTTCCTTACTACGGACGTATGGATGTTGGGGGGCCTGTAACATGTATCGATATGGTATGGTCGGCACAAGGTCCTTATCAATTCCTCAAAACTTCATTTGACTCCTTCCTGGCACAATCGGGCGCTCCAAATGAAAGCCTTTGTGCGGCATTAAATGAAATTTCACCGGGCAGATGTCTGTCTGCCAGCAGATGCAATTTCCTCGATGCATCGTACGCCGCAGCAAGACATATGCAAGCGGGAGGAACTTGCGGCAGCTTTAACTTCGCCACTGCGATGGACAGTTATAGCGGGGGATCAATTGCGATTGAGGGAGATATCGGATATCTTCAGAGCATATACAACGCATGTAATTAATCGCAATGCACGTACCACCCCCGACGCTATCAACCGACAAACTCAACAAACACACACGCAGACATCGATAAACAAGGGGTTCATTAAATTAACTGTTTACCTGTTTGAAAACATGAAAATGAAACTAAGTAATTGGTAATTGATGAGTTGATGCTCGTCGACAGAAAGCTTATCTGCCTTTCTTCTCGTTCATTATGGAGCTGTATATAAGGTCTGGTACCTTGAAAGCGTAGCCGTACCCGAATATGAATATGAAAAGAATTCCGAAGACAGCGTAGAGATAACCGGAAAAGCCTTGGAAATACCCATCCGGAGTCAATCCGTTCCTAATAATGATTATACCGAACATGTGAATAAGTTGTATTGTGGCGCTTATCGCTACTATCCCAAGACCCCAAGCTATCATCTGCTTAAACCAGTTGATCATTTGACTGTCGTTCCCGGGTATCGCCGAGAGAGCAAACTTAAGCGGAGCGGTAACAATCGAGGTTATCATTTTCATATAAATCATTAATGCTTTAAATAGCGCAAAAAGGTACATGCCAAAAAGTATAACCATTGCTATAGCAACTATTATACCTACGGCCAGCCCACTACCTCCGGAGGCGATTATAAAACCTATTATGACCATAGCAATAGCCCCGATACCGCCTTGAAGTGACGCTGTGTAATCCGTTCCTCCGCCCGTCGAGGCAGCAAGTGAGGCAATAATGCTTTGGGCGCTGTAGTAGAGAGACCATGCCAGACTGGTCATAAACGCACCAATGGGATAGCTAAAAGCTATAAGAACAAGCGCAACCACTATTTTGGGAAGAGCATATTGAACGTTAACAACAACCTGTTGATTGATTCTCCTTCTGGTTATGATTGTAATGCCCACATACAGCATAATTAACGCCATTAAAGCGTAAGCGATATTTCGTGTAATTTTCCAGATATCAAGAATTGCGTTTATAAAAGTGTGCTGATAATCCACCGAATCGGCTGCAAAAGCCTGTTCACCCACAATCGGGATTTTTTTACCGTAATCCAGGAAAAAAAATGCGGTACTTACAGGAAGAGGCTCATACTTCAGATTATTGTCCAGGTAATAGGCTAAACCAAGTATGCTCCCGGAGACTTTGCTGCTTGCAAAACGTTGACGATCAAACTGTCCGTTATAAACAAACTGGTTGACTATGTTCCTACAAGTGTCTTCATCAGTAGCACTGCATCCCCAGGCCTGCATTTCTGATTGAACTTCAGGGAAATATTGGGAAACATAATCCGTGCAATTCATAAACTCGGCCATTTCAGTACCGGTTGTTGTTGTCCAAGTAAAATCGACGACAGAGCTTGTCAAATGGTTGACCGCAGTTTCTCTGATATTTCTGTCATAAGAACTCTGAATTTTTCCAAACCATCCCTCAGGGGGATCGCACACATTTTGGGCACTAGCACCAGGCGACAATAACATAGCAACAAATAAGAAAGGTAATATATAAAGAGTCTTTAAGGTTAAAGTGTTTTTATCTCCCAGCATTTTTAATATTAAAGAAGTACAAGTAAAGTATAGCTAGTACAGAATCATTTAGCAATGATTCTTCCGAACAAGCTGAATCTATTATAGAATAGAAGCATATGGCAGACAATCCTTTTTATCCCGGATATAAACCGGAGCCCTGGGAACAAAAACCCTCGGAATTCTATCCCGGTTATTTCCCGGGAGCACCTCAACCCAGAAAGGGATACATTCCCCCTAATATAGGTCCGCTTCCTTATAACTTTGATAGTGTTCTAAAAGAGATCGATATGATTCAGGGGAATGTCGATCTTATGACCTCTGATCTTCCTAAATGGGTGTATGAACGCGCCGTCGACGACTTCAAAAGATCCCTGCAGGTTACTATGAAAACCGCAGATATTAAGCCCGAAGAGCTGGATGACTTCGATGCTGAATCAATACCGGGTGCATTTAATATAGGGGTGAGTTTGAATCCCATGGATTGGTGGAAAGATCCGGCGGGACAGGCTCAAAAAACGGTTAAAAACTGGGCAAAGGAAGCCTTTTCATGGAAAGACATAGACACTCGATTCAGAAGGGACCTATGGAGCCAAATATTGGACGAAAAACCAAACTATACCTTTATAGGTTCAAAAGAAGCGGCAGATGCACTGATGGAAAGGGTTGGTAGACGTCCCGCGGGCGCAGGTACGCCGTCAATCTCCGCACCGGGGGAAAATCCACTGGCACTCAGAGGACTTGGTGTCATGGCTTACGATCCGGATACAAGTGGAAGGTCACAGAGGCAATATTTTGACTTCGCTATTGAAAGAGATACCGCAGGTCACGTTAAAAGGGAAAATAGAATTTTTGTAGACCCCTCCGGTGCTGCTGTGGTGAGAAGAGTACCGAAAAAGTCGGCGACAGATGTTGACGTTTACCGTCAAAGCGGGAGATATGACGCTTACGGCAAGCTGGCAAGTTCGGTAATCGAGTTTGAAACAAAATCAGGGTATGCAGCAAGTCGTCAAAATGCATACACCGATGTACTTAGAGACACAGTACATGCTATTGACGCGGATCTTGGGCAAGCAAAGTACCGTAATGTTATTAATGCCGACGTTGACAGAAAGAGAGCATACGATATCTTCAGATCCCAGGCCGACACTCTAGCAGACATGGAAGTATTACAAAAAAGGTTTGGAAAAGCGGTCTCCGATATAAAGGAGGGAACACTTCTTAATTCAGACCGCACAGACTGGGACCGCTGGGATTCTATAAATGAGCAGCTTGATAAATCTCTTGCAAATATTGAAACAAGCTACGGAGTGGGGGGAAAGATTGACCTTGTGGACAGAAAAGAAGCGGAGAAGATGCGCCATTTTATAGATCCTTATAAGCAGCATCTTGAACAAATGCGTGATCAGGAGCTGTTGCAAATTGCAAGGGAGAGAAAACGCCTTTTAACGGAAAAGGAACGCTCCCTTCCGGCACAGCTGCGTGCCGGTACCATAACGCAGGATCAGTTTGACACCCAGATCAAATCAGTCAATGACAGACTTAACGATATTCACCGCACCGCCTCACAAGGAAAAAGGACTCACGCCAGAAACCTTACCAGCTTGGGAAGAGGCCCTTTTAACGGCAGAGGGTATCTTTATAACAACTCTTATATAGAGGTTTACGAGCGCAGACTCCTAGAAGAAGTCGTAACAGTTGACTTCTTACGCCCCAGAGCAAGAGGTAAAAACAAAAGGATTGGAGATGTAATAGCGGAAGTACCCGGAACGCACGCCTCAAGAGCTATTGGGGTTTTGAACAGAATTGAATATGAAAATCAGGTAATGGCCATAGATGAGGTGTTTGATGCGTTGACCGAAGGAAAATTCCTAGAGAGATATGTCTGGAACAAGGTTAAAACCTATATTGAGCCCCTCACCCCGGCATATTGGACAAACAAGGCTTTGGATGGTGTGCATTACTTTGGGTTGAAATTAGGTAAGGACGTTGACTTTGAAAAAACATGGCTTGGCAATATTGCCGGCACCGGTCGTGCGGCAGGGTCTTATGCCGCTCTGTCTAAAAACCAGTTACAACTTTCCAGAGACATAATCGCAACCCAAAGTGAGTTGAAAAAAGCAGGGCTTTCGGCCGCAAATAGAGCCAAGTTGAATAGCGATTTAGCGACATTACAGACAAACCTGACATCCGTTCGGGGAAGAATAGACGCACTAAGCGAAAAAGGTCCCGGTAAATTCTGGGGTAACTGGTTCAACATGGAATTTGACGGAGGTCACCCAAATAGACGGGGACAAGTGGATGCATTTGTATCAAACGTACGAATCAGTGGGAGATTTTACGGAGGCGCTCATTTCGCAAGTATAGGGGGTCTGGCTCAGTTAAGAGGCATGGTTCACTCAGGGGAATGGACTCCTGAAGCTCTAGCTTATTTTATAAAAAATGTAGATCACACAGGTTTGGCGAATCCGGCGTTTTTACAGCGTTTAATGGCTCTCAATGGAAATCGGGCTATCGTTCTTCCGCCCGGAATCAATGCTGAGGAATTTGCGAATCAAGTTATCAACCTCAGGCAATGGGTTCTAAAAAACAGAAAGAATTTCAGTTCCAACGTAAACATGGATTCGGATGCCTTCTGGCTCGGTTTTGTGGATATGGTAGCCCACAAGATGAAGGACCCGGATTTCAAATTAATTGGAATCACCAAGAGATATGCAGGATTGTTTGAAAAACTGTGGAATAAACTGAACGAATTCCAAACAATGCTTTTCACCAAGTTCGGTAAAGTGTTGGCACCTCTTTCTTATATTAAGACGTTTATTGCCGAAAAAATAGCCGATATGATACCCAAACTGCTATCACTAATAGCTGGCGGTGCCTCCGGAGGAACTCTCGCTATTGTTACAGAAACCTTGGGGCGTGTGCTTAGACCCATCATACGTTTTGTCGTAAGAAAAACTCTGGATTTCGCACAAAACTTCGTTGGCGGGCTGATACGAGGAGATTTCTTTAAGGCTTTTGCTGAACTGGAAAAACAAGTTCAAGCGTTTATGAGAGCCATGTTGATGGTTTCCGCGGTACCTATGCTCATCATTCTTGTACTTACAACAGCTTTTTTTGGATCATCGTCTACAACCATTTCCCCGGTAGATCCTACTAGAAGTCCTGGAACAATAGACGCTTTTGAGACATGGACAGCGGGCGGAGGTGGGAGCATGATAGAAATCTTGAATCCAACATCAAGGCCATCTACCACCAGCTGTTTCGAATTTGTAGATGCTCCGGGATCCACAATTGGTCAACACCCTATCGGTACTTGGCCTACCTACGAAGTCGATGCCCTCAATGCTGCAATTGTCGAGCTTCAAGCAGTTTCAGGTGGTTATCTGGACAGATTGTGTGCAGCCGGGACCATTGAACTTTATTGGGCTCCGTGGGATCCCGGTTGGTGCGGACACGTGTTTGGGAGCATAATAGTATTTACGGACACTTGTTCTTATAGCAGAGCGTATTACAATGCGTATCTGTTCGCACACGAAACAGGACACGTTTACAATAACAGAGTCGGATGGGATTCTGTTCCGGGATTAATTCAGTTTGCGGAAGTTGACGACCGCGACGGCGGAACACTGCCTACCTACCCTGGCGACTGTAGTACCAGTAACACTTCCGGAGAAGATTTTGCAGAAACAATAGGAAATTGGGTCAGAATTAATACTTTTGATTGCGCGGGAATAGACGCCACACTTTGGGGACAATTCCCGGCACACTTTGAATTTGCAGACGAAGTATTAACCAGACCTTAGTATATAATTAAAATATGAACATAAGCAGGTTTATAAGTTTCAACGACGCCAAGACAAGAAAAAGAGCCGTGGGTGTGATATTTATGGCAATAGTACTGTTATTGATAATTTTGGTCTCAGATCCCCAACCTCAACAACCTACAACCGATACAGACGTTCCCGGCGAAAGTCCTGCTGTTGTTCAGGACTACGAGAGCCCAAATGCGTGGAACGGTATAAAACCTGGTACTCATAAAATCACCGATGTGGCGAATTTCTTTGGAACTGAAATACGCGACGATTATCAAGGGGATGGCAAGACAAAATATTTATATGATTACTACGGTAAGGGAGGCCATCCGATGGAAGTCATAACCGATTATGTGGGAACTATTGAATACATG
Organism: candidate division WWE3 bacterium; assembly: GCA_003599255.1. Classification (GTDB taxonomy): domain Bacteria; phylum Patescibacteriota; class WWE3; order UBA101185; family UBA10185; genus OXYD1-FULL-39-9. The sequence goes on from QZJF01000017.1 coordinate 59,705, forward strand.
CGTGTTCCGTTAAATGAAACTAAAGTAGGTAGTCTGGACACGTACAGAGAAAGTCTCAAGCTCGGCGTAGCGGACATGGAATTGTATAAAATTGGTGAGCCTGAAGGCATCAAAGTATATGTTTTTCTTGAGGAGGGCGTAGCATTCGAAGCAAATCAGTATGTAAGGGAAACATACGCCATCAGATTTTTTGTCCCTACTGATAAAGATACATTTTTAAGATTATACGGCAGAGATTTATCCGAAAATATTGAGGACGCTTCAAAATTTTAGTTTTGATAGTTGGTAATTTCCGCAGCATCGAGGAAATTAATGAGACCAAGTTCTATTCTGTCCAAAAGGAAATTAGGTGAAAGTATTGAACCAAAACCCACAAGATTGGCGATTATCATAAAAAGGGCAAAAAATCCTGCAACAACTAAAGCTCCTATCAATGCATATGTCCATGTCTTTTGAGCACCCTGAAAACCCTTGGGATCCCCAAGAGCCATCGATAACTTTATAGCACTGTACGCGACTACAAAGATAAATACTAAACCTACCAAAAGAACCGCAACGTTTAGAAGTCGGGCAATCATGCAGACTATTGCTAAAGGACTTGGAGCTTCTCCGGCCGCTACCTGTGAGTCAAAATTGGCACAATTGTATGTGAGTGCATACGCCGGAGCTGATCCAAAAGTCAGGACCAGAACAAAAAATAATATTGAAAATAGCCTATTAAAATCCCGGATCTTCATTTATTAATCCATTGGCGTTGGCGCCAAAACTTCTAAACACAATAGTCTTAATGGCAACTGCCATTAAAGAAAGCATAATACCAAGAATACTCCAGAAGGCTGCGTCGCGAGCCTTTTCTATAGCCTTGGGATCGCCCTTGGTCATAAGAAACTGAATAAATGCCCATGCCAAGCCTATTGTTGAAACACTAAAGCCCAATCCAATAAAAATATTCACAATGAGAGAAGCTATAGAATAGATGTCCGTAAATTGCGTTGCCCTTTCTCCCGGAGGAGCAGCACTTGTGAGGGCATTTTCTAGTTCATTAAACATACTTTCCTTTATGTATTCCAAAGGGCCTGAGCATGCCCAGGCCCCGTGTTAAATAGTCTAAAACTATTATGCACACAATGGTGACGTTAGATGGTAACGTTAGTACCAACGTTAACGTTGTTACCACCGGTGAACTGAGTTATAACAGCTCTCAGTACGAATACCAAGAACAGACCAACTCCTCCGACGACTGCGTAAGTAACCCATTTCTGGGCCTTTTCAACACCCGCCTTATCACCCTGCGACATAATATACTGAATGAAACCGAGGGCAAGCATTATAAGTACTAAGGCGAAACCCACACCAAGGACTAAGTTTAATATGAAGGCCAACAACTCCGCCAGCGAGCCTATTCTTCCTCCTAAAGGATCGCTTACAGAAGTATCAACCTGTGCGTATACTCTTTGTAATAATTGCATATGTTTAAGTTTTTATCTATTCACCTCCCTTACATTAAAACCCAACTGATACACCTAGTATCGACCTAATTATAACCCGTAAAATCGCTACAGACAACAGAATGAAGAATGTACCGATGATTGCGGCTGTCAGCTCTTCCTGACCGTCTTTGACTTTTTGCGGGTTTCCTTCGCTGGTCATTAGGGTATAGCCTGCTTTCACTATAAAGGCTATGCCTATGAACAACGCGATCGGAAATAGAAGGGTATATAGCCGCGAGATTAAATCATGGAATTCGATAATAGGACCTGTGTAGGCAGCGACGATTACTGTAGGATTGCAAGCACCTGTAGGATCTGGAACACAATAGCCGGATTGGCAGACATATCCTGATGTACCCGAGCAACACCCGGTTCCAGTGCACTGCGTTCCTGTTGTGTTGATAATACACTCTCTAGGAAGAGTAGTTGAGCAGGTCCAGTTCGGGTGCGTGGTGGGACAACAGTCTGCGGGACCTGAACAGGGGTCGCCCAGACTGGCAGTACAAGTGGCAGTCTCACAAATATACTCCGGTCCATAGTATACGCAGCTATAATCCGCACCAGTGTCACAACACGGGTCCCCTGTAGGCGTACAAAGGTTACCCGGTGCTTCACACGCACCTGTGGGCTGACAAGTAGGTGGCGCAAGAGTTGAGTCGCACGTATAAACAACCCCGCTCACATCACAACACTCCGCATCGGGATCCGGATTGGAAGAATCACAAACAGGATCGCTGGGCAGACTGCATAATGAATTGGGATCAAGGCAATTAAAGGTACCGTCATTTTCAGGATCCAAGCACTGGTCGGTTGTAATTTCGCATACACAGGAGCCGTCTACCCCGGAGCACGCGCCACCAGTAGGCACTCCTAGGCAACGCTTAATGCCGGAAGCATCAAAGTCACACACCCCACTACCACATTGACTATTCAGCCAGCATAACTCACCGTTGGAAGCTAACCCGCCACACTGATTGATCGGGGGGGCATCCATACATCCAGCTGTAGTGGTGCCTGTCAGCAAATTCTGGGCTGTCTCGTACATACCATCAATACACTGAATGGCACTCGTAGTATCGTTACAGCAGAGAACGCCCAGCGAGTCACTGCAAAGCGTTGGAGGGTCGCTGACGGGACTTGGCGTACTGCCTCCGGCACACTGCCCACACTCCCCGGTCGTGGCACTGTTAGTATAAATACACTCTTGTGACGGACTAGCTCCTGTAACCTGTTCGCAACAGGCCATGGTACCGGGAGGATCGCTAGCAGGTGGCGGAGTGTTGTCACAGGCCCCGCCAGGTCCGGTACAGCAGGCACCATCCGGATTATAGGCACACCAAAGCTCGTAACAAGTTGGGGCAAAGCCATTATTTCTGCCCATCATTCTGAATCCTGCCGGACATAAATTATAATTCGGGCCCGCAGGGGGAACATCGCTTGCGTCTCCGTTCGAACAACTCGGTGCCAAAACTGTATCATCTACATCCCAATAGTTTGCTTCATGTAACCATCCCCACCCCGTCCAAGTAGCATCGGTGTGACACTCGTTACCAAACAAATTGGCAGGATCCGCACAAAAAGCCTTGTCTATCGCGTTATATCTTAAAAGTGCATCCGCATCAAAAGTGTAAGGACAGCAAGAAAAATTTGAGGAAGCAGGACAACCAGCTGCCGCCCCTGTCTGTGAGGAACACTTTATCGCTTCGGGCTGACCTAAAAGTACCGAACACGAAACCGTTCCCGACTGTGCATAAGACACATTAGAAAACAAAAGAATGGCAAAAGAAAATAAAAATATTAGCTTGAATGTTCGTACAAATTTCATCTACTATCAAATTATCGGGGTTAGACACACAACAGTCAAGTAAATCGGGTCTTCAGTCGGGACAATGTTTTGATATAATCAGTATTGCATGAAAGGTAATATTGTCATACACAACCTGCTCAAGTCTTTTCTACTGCTGTCGCTTTTTTTTACAGCTTCATCCTTTCTCATTTCTAAAGCGGACGACCCCTGCAAAAACATTCAGGATCTTGATGACCGCGCTGCTTGTTACGAAAAAGAAATTGAAGAAAGAGAGGAAGAGTATCAATCCACGTCAAAAAAACTGTCTGAGGTCAGATCAAAGAAAAACGACATCTCCAGCAAAATAAATGAACTTGCGGGGCAATTGAACGTAACCCAGGCAGAGTTGAATGAAGTCGATAGTGATATTAAAAGCTTGCAGGCGGTTCTTGAGGAAATTAACAAAAATCTTACCGACAGAAAGGACAAACTGTCAGAAAAGATTGCCCTTAGAAATCACGTTATAAGGAATTATTCAAAAAGAACCTTAATGAACGACCTCGAACTTTTCTTTGGGGCAGGTATGGGAGATACAAAACTATCAGGATTTCAGCTATCGTATATGACCTACATGTTTAATAAGTCGGTGAGTGATGAAGCAATAAAATTGATTAAGGCACTAAATGCGGAAATTGGGAATTTTGAAAAAGATAAGGCGGAAGCTGAAAAATTAAAGGGGGAATTGGAGACAGAAAAGAATAATCTTGTGGCACTAAAGAACGATCTTGATAACAGAAAAGCTAATGCACAGGGAGAATACAGTGAACTTGACGAAAAAGAAACCGGGTATGAAAGAGACCTGGAGAACATTGAGGAAGAAATTGAAGATCTTTCCGAAAAACAACAGGCAATATTGAAAGCAAAGTATGGGGACGAAAACGGAACCGTAGGTGATTATGCGTCTCCCACGGCAAAAACACCAGACCCTCCCTTTAAACCAGCTTTTGCAGCATTCAGTTATGGGGCGTACACGCACTACAACGGAATGAGCCAATACGGTGCAAAAGGACGCGCCGAAGACGGTGACGATTACAAGGAGATTTTGGAATTTTATTACAAAACCGGAGTCGAAGAAAAAGACGGCTTTCCCGATTCAATAGAGGTACAAGGTCACGGAAAGATGGATTTCCAGAAATATCTATACGGTATAGCTGAAATGCCCGGCGACTGGCCCATGGATGCTCTAAAGGCGCAAGCAATAGCTGCAAGAACTTATGCGTATAGATCAAACAAACCTATATGCACGACTCAATCCTGTCAGGTTTTCCTAAAGAGCAAATCGGATAACCCGCCCTCAAGATGGAAACAGGCAGTTGATGATACTGAAGATAAAATACTTAAAGATCCCAAAACGTCCCAATACTCATCCACGACCGGAGGTTATATAAACAACGTAGGATGGGATGCGGACGGAAAATGGCCGGGAGACGCATACGAAAAGAAAGCCGGATCTCCCTGGTTCTACAAAGCCTGGTACACAAAAAGCTACAACACCTCTGAAAGCTGCGGACATCCTCATCCATGGCTCACTGAAAAAGAGATGGCGGACATACTTAATGCCTGGGTCGTATGGAGAAAAGGATCTAACAGTGACAAGGACAGAATTTCTCCTGTTACCACAAGCTGCTGGGGCGGCGATCCCTATTCTGTAGACAAAATGGCGGATAAGGCAGCAGAATTCGGTGAGAAATACACATCGGTCAGCAGCGTAGATGTGGACATAAGCAACGGCGGTTATACTTCCAAAGTCTACTTCCAGACAAATAGGGGAAGCGTCGCCATTGACGGAGATACTTTTAAAACAGTCTACAATCTAAGAGCCCCTGCATATATTTCAATTAAAAGCAGACTCTTTGATCTGGAAAGAAGAAACTAACTTTCAATAACTCTTATCTGCCTGTAAAATTCCAAGTATGGCAAAAAGTACAAAGTGGATTAACGTATTGCTCGTAATCATGGGCACATTGATGATGTTCAGCACTCCGTCTGATCCTGACTTCGGGTGGCACTATAAATATGGGGAACATTTTTTTTCTACAGGACAGCTGCTTAAGGAAAATATTTTTTCGTACACATATACCGATTATATGTGGGTCAATTCTTACTGGCTTTTTGAATTGATTTTATTTTTTACGCACAGTTATTTTGGACACATAGTTCCTACGCTAATATTGGGTTTTGCGGCCAGTGTTTTTTGTCTAGCGATTATCAGAAAACTCGCCAAAAACGAGATTGCAGTATATCTAAGTTTTGTGTTGTTGGCGGGAATACTCAGCTCCTACAACATAACGGTCAGACCCCACTATTATAGTTCCCTGTTCATGTTATTTTTGCTTTATTCCCTTATCTTTGTCCCAAAACTTAAAATGTATCTTCCATTAATATTTTTATTTTGGGTTAACCTGCACGCGGAATTTGTGATAGGGCTTTTTGTCCTGGGAACGTACACATTTTTCGAAGCGATCCGGATGTATAGACAAAAGAGTCCGGTAAAGGACCTGGCAAGTCTGTTCGGGATACCTGCTCTTTGTGTGGCTGTAACACTTATAAACCCGAATGGGATTAATCTGCATATTACATTATTTAAAGAACTTACACTTCCGGTAAAAAGTTATGTTCAGGAGTGGTCGCATTACGATATTGAAAAATTCGAACGGTACATTACATATATTTTCATTTTGACTGTAGCCTTGGTAGGGGGATTCTACATGCGAAAAAAAGCCGGTCTATGGTACTTTCTGCTGGCAATATTTTTTGCACTGTTCTCCATAAAAGCAGTGTATATGATCAGAGTTATGTTTGTTGTGACTTTTTACGGATTTCTTCTTGGAACCGACAAATTTTTTACGGACCTTATGAACTTCCTAAATGACACCAACAAAGCAATCATAAGAAGATTCATTACTTATACTTATTACGGAGCGTTTCTTGTAGTCCTAGTGAACAGTCTTTGGAAAATAATGCTGGCTACTGACACAAGGTACTGGTCAATTAATCACAAATATCCGTACGACGCCATTTCTTTTGTTAAGCAGAATCCAATTAAAGGCCGAATGCTAAACGCATACAACTGGGGGGGCTATCTGATTTGGCAACTACCTGAATATCAGACCTTTATTGACGGAAGAATGACTTCATGGAGAGAAACGGATAATTATTTTATGAGCGACTATTACAGAATCCACGAGCCGAAAATTTTAAATAAATATGTTACTCAATATGGAATAACGTGGGTGATAGATTACCCCACCTCAAAGCTGGCAAAATATTTGAAACAACAGCCTGGGGAATGGGAAGAATATTACAAGGACGAAAACAGTGTTATCTATGTAAAAAAAGACAGCAACTCAGAAACTATTTGAATACATAAACTTCATACCGGGCATCTTTAAATATTTGTGTCGTTTGTTCCGCGTAATGCCTGTAAAAAAATTCCACAAAATATTTGCAACTACTGAACTCCTCTAGATTTTCTACGGACACACGTTCGATGACCACGGTCTTTATACCTAAGCTTCTTATTTTTTCCATAGTTTCAACATACAGTTGTTCGGGATTTTCCAGATCTCTATAATCAACCCCACATGTGATAGATCGCAGATTTTCCGCCAAATAGGAATTGGCTTTGGGTCCTGCGGCGGATTGATTTATCGCTCCGTCCAAAAGTTTTTTCCCTGAATATGAAATAAACATGTTCCTCTCAAAATGCCTGATTGAGACAGGCAATACTAAAATCGCCTCGCCCGGACTCTGTCTTATGACGGAAAGCATCTCTACGGGAATTTCTGTTTTATAAGGAATTTTAACGTAGAAAAAAGTTGAAATAACTGTTAAAACCACAAACAAATAAACGTTATTTTTATTCAGAAAAGAGGGTAGCAACAAAACAAGCAATGAAATTAATAATTGGAGAACTATGGTAAATCTGACACCTTCATAATATCCGGGCAACTGCAACAGGGCCGCGCTCAGCAGGATGTAAGCCGTCGTGAAACCCAACAACGTAAATTGTACGGGTTTTTTACCGGAAAAAAAGAGAAAATATAGCCAAAACAAAAGGGCTGGAACCCCCAAAAATATTACTTTTTCGATGTGCGGGGGAGAATTATTAAATGAGGTCAGCCATCCGGACAGAAATGAATTCGGTACGAGAAAATCGATCAAGCGGACATCAAAAGTGAAGTTTTTGAAAATGATTAAATCACCGGTGAAGAGTCCGAACACAAATCCTCCGAACATAAACAGAAATAGAACCATAAATCCTGAAAAAATAATAAAGAATACCCCAAAAGTACCGGTTAGTTGTCCAATTATTTTATTGAATGTTTTTATAAAGGTATTTTTTGTGGTCAGCAAAAAAAATGCTGCGATAGCGACGGCTATGTAAGCAAGTATTATTAGATACTGAAGTGACCCAAATGCTATTGCTAAGATCCCTGTAAAAAGTCGGGCGTAGTCCTTGTAATCAAAAGGGATGTCATTCCTTAATTTTCTTTCGAAAACCGCAATACTGTAAATAAGAACAGGAAATCCACCTATAAAAGCCAGGTTTAAATGTCCGAGAATTCTGGCAAGAAAATAAGGAGATAAGGCAAACAAAAAAGCGCTAAGAACCGGTCTTCCACCTGCAAGATCGTCGATGTTGTAGAGTTTGCCGATCTTGTTAAAAAAAACCAGAGAAAGAAAAATGTTTGTCATGAATATTAGAAATATGACCAAATTAAATGCAACCGTGTGCTCAAGAAATATACTTAACAGGGCGCCTGTTAATATTGCAAACAAGCCATCGGTGTTTAATCTGAAATTTATCCCGAGGGGATATCGCATAAAGTCTGTACCTGCAAAGGGATCTGAGAATGTCAAAATGTTTCTTTTTACAATATCGAAAAAAGAAATAAATATGAAAGAATCCGGCTCACCGGATATTATTTCCCGTTGAATATTGATTGTGAAAATTCCTGAGAGTGAAATTGCTAAAACTAAGGCGATCAAAAAATACAAAAGATTTATTTTTCCGAAAGTTAACTTTTCCATTTAGATAAAACCTTCCCGTGCGGATTTATTGATTTTGGAACTCAATAGCAAAAAGTACGAGGCGGCTGCCAATAATAATAGCGGATTCAGCCCCACCGTTTTCCCCCAAAAAATTCCTGTTGTTACATAAATCAATACCAACGCAAAAAGATTTGCTGATTCCTTTCTTCTTTTGAAGAGATACAACATCGGGAGAAGGGTGATGCTAAGATCCTGAATTTGTATATGGGGTGACAAAAATAGAAACATATATATTGATGCCATCCAAAGATTCAGGGTGTCTGCTTTATTCCTTAGTAGATAAAGCACACCAAGGAAAGCCAAATACAATGGTATCTTTATATAAAAACCGACACCTTCCCCGAAAAATTTCCCAGTTAAACTCTCCGAAGAAAAAATGTGTCCACTGAATGTTCCGTAAGCTTCCGATTCCGTCGTCATTAAAAATTCCGGGTAACCCAGCAGTGCCCTCCCTGAAATCATGAAGTTCATCAACATCAATAGAAGCAAAGAAGGAACGAGTCCCTTTAAAAATTTACGTATTGCGGAAATATCCAAAGTCGTCATAAATAAAGGGAGCAGTAATAGATAATTGAATTTTAGCAACAACAGAGAAGAGAACATTCCGGCATAGAAATATCTCTTACTATGTACGCAATATAAAATACCGGAAATTATGAGCAGAAGAACAATACTAAACTGGCCCAACGAAAGTGTGAGAAATACCGGGGCATATCCCAGAGACATTATAAGGAATGCCCAATAATCTCGGGAAAACACTCGAAGAAAAATACCTGCAAGGATCCCCAACACCACGACGCTTATGAGAACAAATAATAAAAACCCGGTTTTTACGTCCAACAGAAGAAACGGAAAATATACTAATGCACCGAATGGTAAATTCCTGAAAGGAAGAAGGAACTTCAAAGCAGAGTTTTCAAACACCTCCTTTTGATAATATTCCTGAACAGATAAGTCATATAATTCATTGCCACGACCATCCGCGATAATTTTGGCCCCCATGAGCTGCGGAATGAAATCCTGTATTAGGTACTGTTTTGACGAAAAACTCCATATCAAAATTGTTCCTCTCTGGAGTACAGCTAACACAACGAATATAATTAAAAACGTAAGCAATATAGCATTAACATTAAAGATTTTGCGGTCCATCATCTTTTCTTGATTAAATATATATCGTATATCTGTGTGCTTTCCACAAGTTCCAATTCACTGATGATTGCCTCCAGGTTCTGCCTGGCATACACACACTCAGACATGTTTATGTTGGGGTATCTGTCTTTAATAACAACCACAACACGGGTGTCGTTGAGTTCCATATATTCCCAAAAGACCTCCGGATCCGATGCAGGATCCTTGTAAATATCCCTTATATATATTTCTTCGAAAACACAGGTAAATCTGGCTATGGGAGAGACGGCAAGTTTTTTGTAAAAATCCGTTGTATTTGCCATATGATGCATATGTCCGTCATACAGACTTTTGGAAGTATACAAAAGAATATAATTCCTGAACGCATCTCTGGTAGTAACCGGTATTACCAATACGGTACTGCCCGGAAGTTCTTGCATCGTCTCCCCAAGTCGGTAAGGTGTTTCCGTTGAATAAACCGTAAAAGTTAACCTTTCCAGGAGGATTAATGACAAAATTAAAAATCCCAAAGTCTTTTTCTTGAACAAGTCTGACAATAGCAGCATAACCGCAAATAGTAAGGTGGCCAATACAACAGAGCGGGGAGGCTCCGTGTACAAAGGGATTTTGAGAACATTTGTACCTGCCGCAGAAAATAAAACACAAAAGATAGTTATTAATATTCTCAAGTTCCGATTTTTAATCCGAACAAACAAAATAAAGAAAATAACCAGCTCGATTACTCCTATGGAAGCTATGTGCTCTATACCGATTGTAGATGGGTTTAGATTGCGCCAAAATTTCCCGAGGTATCCGTTTGGGAGAAATAAATCGTACACAGAACCCGTATAAGGAAAGGTAGGCAACGAAACATTTTCCTCAAAAAAAGTGACAACGTATCCCTTAAAAAATGCCGTAAAAACAACAGTAAACATCAGAAATGACAACAATAGTCCAACCACATTAGAGAAAAGGAAATATTTTACTGCAGAAAAAATTCTTTCAACCGATATCCGGTAGATAACAACGTAAATCGTAGAAAAGATGACCGAAACCCAAAGCAATAGAATCAAGTACTGTATGCTCCCTAACGAGACCAGCATAAGACCTGTAAAGAACTTGGCGTAATCCCACGCATTAGTTTTTTCTTCGGATGTAATCTTTGAAATCAAAGCATAAGACCAATAAACCAAAGCAGGAAAACCTCCTACAAAGGCCAAGCTGGGGTGGCCGTTTAATCTTGCTACGACAAATGGAGATAGGGCAAATGCTATTCCCGCGGAGATAACTGCCAAAAAAGTTTCCGGGGTTTCTGAATCATCTTTGATGGCAGTGCGAATTTTTTCGAAGAAAATAAACGACAGAAGTAAGTTCAGAAAGACGATAGCCAAAATTACCAGGTTGTAGCTCACAATGATGGGGAAAAACATGCTCAAAACTGCCCCCAAAAGAATGGCAAAGGCGCCGTCATTTGTACGTGTAAAATCGAATCCATAAGGAAAGTGCAGCCTTGTATTGCCCGTAAAAAAATATTTTCCTTCCTGAATGTTGTCTCCTGCCATATCCATATGAAGCGCAAATTGGGCTGAATCTCCTCCGTCTCCCAAGAGTTCAGTATTTATATCAACAAAGGGCAATTTTGTAATAAGCATGGCGAGTATTAAACTGATTAATATCTTCTTAATCATCAATATATGTCTTTTAAGAAAATTTCTCTGTTCTCCGATGTTAGTATACAAACCGGGGCAATATTTACACCTTGCAACATTTCGTTTATTTCATGTCTTTCAAGATTTTCACCTAATTTGTACTTGGATATACCTGTATAACCGTTTAATGTAGGTGTATTTAGGTCCATGCCGGCCCACATGGCATGAATATGTTCAGCGATATATAGTTCCTGTTCGGGGCTTGTTTCCAGATAAAAAACGCCACATTCATAGGTTTCCACAATATTCCCGACCTTATCCACATAGGTTAACGCCGTATCCTTGCTTACACTGGATTTAAAAAAAACAAGTTGTTCTGCAATGAAAAAAACGATTAGAGAAAAATAAAATATTTTGAATAAAATGCTTCCTTGGTATTTTCTTACAAAATGGCTAAGCATAATCGCGAAGGCAGTGTATAGATAAAAATAAGCAATAACCCAAATCCTGGATACGTATCTGATTCCGTCGGCACCCGGAACAGTGTGATAAAAAAAGTACCAAAGCGAGTAGCCGTTTATCCGAAGTGAAATAAGCAATAACAGTAAGCCAACAATTGTAAAAGATTTTATCAGTCCGGAAAACTCCCGATTGTCCTTAATCCTGAACAAATAAACAATACCGCCAACAACTGAACTAAACAGAAACAAACCGTTGAATAGGTACTGTTCCAAAGTGGGTTTTATTAATATTGGCAGGTGTTTTAGTAACGGATACCAAATATTCGTGATTGGAACGAGAAAGTATGAGTAAGGAGAGGCAAGATTATCTCTGATATTTGACCAGTCCCACAGATCTCTGTAACGAAAACTAGTAAATATATAGGGAGCCCAGAAAACACCAAATATTAGAACCCATATAAAGAGATGGACCGCTACTTTCTTCTTCCTCTCGGCTACAAATTTTAGAACCTTCCTGAAATCATCCTGCATGAAAACGGGAAGAGCCAAAATTAGAAATCCCAGACTCAATATTAAAAACCATCCAAGATAATAACCCGCAGCCGCTTGCATAAAGACAAGAAAAATGAAAGCGTTCATATCTTTAATGGCGGGTCGTCGCAGAAATCTATACAAAAAAATAAATGCAAGAGGCGTGAAGAATTGTGGCAGAAGCTGAGGGTGAGATAGCTGGATAACTCGGGATATTCCGAAAACATATACAAAAGATGTAACAGCTGCAACAGAAGGGTGCACTTTGATATGACGCAACCAAATTATCATGGCAACATAGGTGAGAACACTAACTGATATTTCCCAAAGCTCAAAAGACGTTACCCAATCAAACATGGTTCTAAATATCCAATAGAGCGGCGCGGCCCCGAGCAGATTGTCCGAATAAGTTGTTACGAGTTTTGTCGGATAAAAAAAGGCGGGAGAATAAAATGAAGCATCATATGAAGTATCAAAGAAAGACTTATAGCCATGCTCAAGTACAAATGCGTTAAAGTAGGCATCACCTAGATTAGGTTGTAAATTGTTAAATCCCGAACTTATTGATGGATAGAAAAGATTAAATACACCGATAACACCAACTAAAACATATAAAACTACATTTCCAGCTCGCATATTATCCTATTGTACTTAGATTTTAATAAATAACCTAAATGTTATAATAATGGCGTATGTCAGCACTATCTTCATTTATTGAAAACCCAAGAAATACCATGTACGACGGTGAAGATAATGACGAGAAAATCCTGTATGTGATACGCAGAAGTAGAATAACAAATCTCTCCTGGATCCTACTGGCAGTAATAATGTTTTTTGTGCCCTTTTTGGCTAACCCGTTCCTGAGAAGCTTTAAAGTCGCAGGGGTCAGTCTTGTTTCAATAAAATTTGTGATCATATTTACCTTGTCTTGGTATCTGGCCACAATAGGTCTGGCATTCTTTAACTTCCTAAACTGGTACTTTAACGTCTATGTAATTACCAACAAGAAAATTATTGATTTCGACTTTTTCGGAATCACTTACAAAAACATTACCGAAACTACTCTGTATAACGTAGAAGATGTGACCTCCACCATAAGCGGCCCCTTCCATACCATTTTTAATATTGGCGATGTATTTATTCAAACAGCAGGTGAAAAGAGAGAGTTTGATTTTGTCCTGGTAGATAACCCCGGGAAAGTAAGGGATATTATTTCGGATTTAGTTGCGGAAAAAAGGGATCACCATGGAAATAACTAATTCAATGTTAAACTTATTCTCGCCTCAGGGATTTAGCAGCATCATGCAAATGTTGGCTATGTTCATACAGGTTGTCTATGTTCTGTTTAGTTTTATGTTGACCAGACAAGTTAAGATTATGAACCGAAGTTTCTCGACCAGCATGGCTACTCCGTTTTCATTCTTTGCTAATCTCCACTTTTTGGTTGCCGTTGCTTTAGTTATAATGTCGCTGATTATCTTATAATGAATAAAAAATTAACTGCTAAAACTCAATACCTGAACCCCATTCTAGGTGAGAATATCATGAGCTTCTCTAGAGCAATGACCGTTACTCCGGACAGCGACGAGTTAATGCTAAAAAAAGGTACGTTATATGCGATCGTCAGCGTTGCCGGAAATTCAGCTTATGATCCTGAATTGGTTTCAAAAGTAGTTTCCGATGTGCTCCATGAATCTTATTATCAATCCGATAACATTTCTCCCACGCAATCATTAGAGAAAGCAATAGTAGATGTACGCGACAAAGTTCTTCAGCTTTCAAATGAAACTATCAGTCCGGAGGAACAGTCCAGTGTTTTTAGCATAATTACAGCTGTTTTGTGGGGAAATGTTCTTTACGTCGTACAATACGGAGATGCCAAGGGATACGTAACACGGGCAGGCGAAATTAAACCCATAAATACTACACCGGAAGGTGCCTTTGCCGCATCTACCGGAGTGGTTAAAGACGAAGATGTGATAATTCTCTGTTCCTCGGAATTCGGGAATAACTATCCGCCTGAAAGACTCTTGACGATGTCCATAGGGGAACAGGAGCTAAAACCCGGGGAAGCCTGTTTATTAATGAAATTCTTGGTGGACACAACCTTTACGCAGGATGAGATCGTAGATTTCGGAATTGATACAATCGTAAGCAAAAATAAGCCGGGCAGGGTTTTTTCTTCATTACTGGAAAGGCTTTCGGCACTGAAGAAACCGCGAAAAATTCAGGAAGAGAAACCCGAAACATTTTCAATCCGACTTAAAAGTCCTGACAAAATCAAGATGCGATTTAAATTTAAAACCTGGATGCTCGTCCCGATCATACTAACAGCCTTAGCGGTATCTGTTTTTTACACTGTTAAAAATAGAGATGAATCCGGGAACCTGGAGAGCCCTGAACAAAACACCGTTCTTTCCGAAACATCAACTGAAGTGGGGATGCCCCCCAACGAAGAGGTGGATGAAGAAGTATTTTATGACATAAAGATCACTGATGCAGGAGCTTCCCCTAATAGTATCGCGGTGTTTTCAGACTATATCGTGGTATCGGATAAAAGTACCGGAAAAATTTACAAATCTGGCGTGGAAACACCAAAATTTGAGGCCGTGGATGTTTCGTTTCCGGGGATAACAAACATGATCAATATCGGGGGAATGCTTGGATTTACAGATAACGAAGGGTACAAAGTATTTGACCTGGAGGAAACTAAGACAACCGAAAGCTATGCTCAAGGCGATTTGGGGGCCACTTCGGCATATACTGACTTTGTATACACAATACAAGAAGACAAGATTACCAGATATTCCAAAGAGGAATCTGGACTAAGCGGAGTCCTCTGGGGCCAAAGTGCTGATTTTAAAGGAGCGCGTTCTCTTTCCGTAGCGTACAGTATATATGTACTTACTGAATCCGGAGGCCTGGTTAAGTTTACATCTGGTACGAAAGAGGACTTTCAGGTTTCCGGTGACAATAGTGCCCTCTCCGATCCTATTCAGATATTGGCCGACATCGATTTCGATTATATTTATGTAGCAGATAAAGGAAATATGCGTGTGGCTGTGTTTGACGAGGAAGGGGAGTTTATAAGAGAATACCGGGCAAAAAAAGAGACCCGTTGGAATGATATGAGAGGGATAGGGGTTTCCCCTGACGAGAAAACTCTGTTTGTCCTAAGCGGTACCAGAGTATACAAAACGGCGCTTGAATAATCATCTAGTTGACCTTATTGCTTTAAGAAAGTAAAATACCAGTTATCCTGCTTGAAAGGCAGAGGGTAGACGCAAGTTTTACCCTTTAGTAAAGGCACATGCTTGAGAAAAGATTCATAATAGAAAATCTACAGAAAACATACTGCTATAGGTGCGGGACCAGTCTCGAAGGAGCTAAATTGATCACCATATCAGAAGCGCCGATAGCTTTGGTTGCGCATGCAGTATGCGCTATATGTAAAGCTGAAAGCATGGTCACAATTACGCCTACCGGCAGTGGGAGCGTGCCCGTACAATCTGACTTGAATGGAGAAGAATTTAAAAAATTTATAGGGGCAAAAGCAGTTAGTTACGATGAGCTTCTTGATTTGCACGTTGCCCTAAAAAAGAAAAACATATGGAGCTTACTGGCCAAAAAAGAGAAAAAACCGGCAAACAAACGAAAAGCCTGAGAAAAACAGGAATTATACCCGCAGTTGTATACGGAAACGATATCACTCCTTCGTCCATTCAGTTGAATTTGAATGAATTTATCAAGGTTTATGGCGAAATAGGCGAAACCGGTCTTATTGACCTTAAGCTTGAAAAGGAAACACACAAAATACTTATTAATGATGTGCAGTATGATCCTATTTCCGGAAGAATAATACATACAGGACTTTACAAACCCAACCTTAAGGAAAAAACTGAGGTTGAAGTTCCTGTTGAAATCATAGGAGAGGCTAAAAATCCGTTACTAAAAAGCGGGGGGGCAATATTATTGACCTTACTTAACGAAGTCCGTGTAAGCGCACTGCCGACTGATTTACCGGACGCATTTGTGGTTGACGTATCGGGACTACTAGAACCGGGAGCCGGCATTACAGTTGCAGAATTAAAGTATGACAAGGGTAAAGTGGAAATTGTTGATAGTGACCCCGAAGAACTTGTTGTTAAACTTGATGTACCTACCATGGAAGAACCTGAAGAGGAAGTTCCCGTAACTGAGGAAGAGGCAATTGCACAGATGGAGGCAACAGAAGAGAAAGAAGAAGACGAAGAAGAGGCATCTGAGAAGGCGCAAGAGTAATTCCCCGATTTTACAATATATTCCAAAAGTTATATCATAGGTATCACCAAAAATCGTAGGTCGTAAACCCATGAATCGTGCGGAATTCCTGAGGTATGACAACAAAACCATATTCAGAGTAAAGAGGAGACAGTATGCTAACCTACATTAAGTGTGTCGTCAGTCGTGTGCGTCATTTCGTGAACGCAGGATGGTGTCCGAGGTGCAAACAGAATTCAGTTGTGGACGGTATCTGTGAAATTTGCGGGTGGCCGCACTGCAAGTAGCCTCGTAGGTGAGCAACCATTGATTTACCGGTAATATCTTTAGGGGAATTTGATACTCCGCACTATCATTTTCCCCTTTTTTATTTCAAAAAACAAAACAGGGAAGTGGAAAACCAATTGAATGGTTTTGAACTTCCCTGGAATTTTC
Source organism: candidate division WWE3 bacterium (assembly GCA_003599255.1). Lineage (GTDB taxonomy): Bacteria > Patescibacteriota > WWE3 > UBA101185 > UBA10185 > OXYD1-FULL-39-9. The sequence continues at coordinate 76,560 of QZJF01000017.1, forward strand.
AGATCATTCTGCGGGCACAGGATGGGTTGCAGACCAGACGAGAAGGGCCTTTAACGCATCTTCCGCACGGGCGGGACGTTTTCTGCTCCTGCGGCGCTGGCGTTTGCCGGCATCTTCCTCGGATTGCGTTACATCTTCCTCGGAACCACCGGAATCCTCCTCCTCTTCTTCCTCACTTTCAGCAGTGTTGCGCCACATCAAACGGTTAACTTGCTGCATCTCCTGAAGAAATGCAGGGGAAGCAAAATCTTCAATCTGGCGCGTCCGCGTGTTAGCCACGTTAAGCTTGGGCCATCCAGACTTTTGGATTTTGATAAGTTCCCACCAAGCGGTCATCACAGAGGGACCTACTTCCTCAGCAAGGGCAGCCTCGTGGGAGGGTTTCCCGCTTTCAGCACCGAGCATAGTACTTATAATCGTCAACGTACCACACTCAAAATGCCCGGCAGTAGCAAGCAATCTCTTGGTTGCAGAAACACTCGCCGTGGAAATACCACCTGAAATCATACCTGCGTTTGCAGGCTTTATGATTTCATCTGAACGACTGTGGCTCATGAGAATACGGGAAGCCGAATCCATTAGTACCACAACATCAAACCCGCTGCGCGTCAACTGCTTTGCACGTTCCAAAACAAAACGGGCAACCCAGTAGTGTGCGGCCTCGCGGTCTCCATCAGGAGTTGTATACAGTTCGACCTGCTCCCGATCGTGCTCCACCTCGCGAAGGATGCTGTAAAATCCCGTTCCATCCTCCGCACGCTCACCTACGTGAAGAATCAAAATCTTCATCTTAGGATTGCTGCGGGAAACATTAAGCAGTCCCCTAAGCACATCCCGGATGAGCCATGTCTTACCAGTGTCCGGGGGTGAAACAATTCCAAGCCTTTGCCCATATCCGATAGGACTCAGCAAAGTAGCGGCCCGGATAGAGTGAATGCCGAATTTGTCAATTCGAAGTGCCCTTTTGGCGTAGTCAGCACGAAGTGCGCCTACTCCTTCGATTTTCGGGCGATCCAGCACTTTTCTCGGATCTGTCAAACCATTTACGGAAATTATTTTGCCGTTTCCGTTAATGGCTAACAAATCACCAGTACCAAGTCCCCACTCTACGACAACATCCTTGGGCAGCTCAATACGGTTCTCCCTCATTACTGTGGGATCCGTAAGGTGGTCCCAGGCAAAAATCCTGAGCCAATCCGCCGAAGGTATGAACGCAGTATTGGGAATAGGCAACTGGCCACTCTTAACCTGCTGCACAGTGGGTTGCAACTCTTGCTGCAACACATATGCGTACTTCAAATCTGCCATACCCATCTCCTTCTTTTTTATTTCCTACCCGAATTCGGGGTTAGGATCATATAATCTTTTTGGTACGAAATTATTAGCAAAAAAACTATCTGATCACAACCCCTGTATTTTTAAAAGAACCTCGGAAGGCAACAGTCACTTTTCAGTTTACTATTGCCTTCCGTAGAAATTAGTGAGGACGTTCGCTCGACAAAATGTCAAACTCGCTTACCTCTAAACGCTCCGGCTCAGGCACGGGTAACCCGGTCTTGCGGTCCCAAAGCCAGGGATCCTCCACAAGATACAGATCGAAAGGTTCGCCTTCAGGAAACACCGTGTCTCTGCGCGAGGCAATCGAATGTACTTTGTCAGCGCTTGTCCTGGGGTTATGCGGTTGCGCAAAGTCACCTACGGCAGCCTGTGCTATTGCGCCAGGGAAAATTCCCAAGGTTCTTTGCAAATCTCCACAGCGTTTGCCAATTGTTCTTGCACAATCCACCGTACCAGGTGCCTGATCAAACCATGGTGAAAGGTCGGCGCCTCCTACAACACGGGTCGGCCAGTATATAGACGCGATTTTGAACATTGCCGTCAATATCCTGGAGAACGTATCCCGCAAAACGCCTGTCTTCGGTCCGCCGATTTTTTCAACATCGGTATCAATCTTCACTTCTTCCAAAAGCGCTGTTGGGCCGGATGATTCGTTGATATCGTTGCCGGGTATCAGCCCAAAAAACAGCAGTGTCAACCAGACAGGGCGTGCCGTGGCAAAATATGTGGTGTCGGTACAGACCACAAATCGTTGCCCTCTTATCCGTTTCCACTCATATACCCAGTAGACAAAAGGTATAGTGGCAATACTTACAAAGATAATTACCAAAATGGTAATGGGGGACATTTCCTCCGACACAAAAGTCGTCGAACCGAAGTTCGAGAGATTGATTATGGAAACGCGTACCCGTTCGATCAGCAGTCCGAGCAGCGGGGCGAGAATTACAAGAGCAATAGTATACATTCCTACGCTCCACACTGTGGTTGCTACCTTTGAAGGCACAACAACCATTTCAAGCCGTGCTCCCGGTCCGGGCCGAACAGTCCGTTCCATAAGCCATATCTTGTCGAAATACTTCAGAACCGGTTTTTCAAGCAGCACTCCAAGCGCCACCATCAAACAAGTCCAAAGTATCAAAAACAGCCCTATTAGCATGTAAGGTGCTGCGTCCATTAGAATCTTTCTGTACGCTCCTCTCTTTCTAGTATTTGACCCTTTTTTTAATTGGGTAGAATTTGATCACAAAAATATTATGTTCAAAACCCACCGAACTAAATTCCAAAGAGCGGTCAAAAAGGATATACCTTTAGTAACCGCTCCTATCTTGCATACTCTCTCGGATCAACCCATTTTCCTAAGAAATTGTGCGGGTTGAGCCATCCCGGATCCATTTGATACCACTTAACAAAATCGTCCGGATGAAGGTCTGTGACACCAAAGTGAATATGGGAACCATGGGCGAACCCAGTAGCACCGCACTCTCCAATGACATCGCCCTTCTTAACAGAATCGCCGTAATTAACGCGTAAGGCACTAAGATGGCCATAGAAGCTGAATATGCCTCCGTGATCAACCCAAAGCGCCAGACCCCAACCAAAAGGATCGTTTTTGTACACGTAACGACTTGGGTTAACCACAACTCCGTCCGCTACAGCCAGGATAGGCTTGCCGACAGCACACCCATAGTCAACACCTAAGTGAAATGGTGCAGGAGGCGAGACTAATAGGGTAGAACCCCAATCCTGACTTAAACCATTATTATCTTGAGGCTTCAACGGAAGCGATAGCCATTGCTGGGCTTCCCCTGAAGCTGCTACGGAAATGTTTTCCGGCAGAAGATCAAACATTTGCAGGAAGGCCACAAGCATAGACGCCAACCATCCCTCAGCGGAATCATTGTAAACAGTATGCTGAGAAACGTTCAGATCGCCTACTATCGGACCGAGCTCCTCATTGATTTTATGAGACCTTCTGACAAGTAGCTCACGGTAGGCTTGGTTACGATTCCAACCGTAAAGTCTGTTGATCTTTTGGGCATCGTCCAAATCTGCTGAATATCTGATTGCGTCCAACCACCATGCACTTGCATGCGGGGCGGTTTTAGGCAACCAGTAATCGCAGGAGGCGATATCCTGATCTTCTGACTTGCTCAAACCATCGCGGCAGATTTTGAGTCCGGTTGAGGGAAGTATCCCCTGAGAACCCATCTCTGCTGCAGCACAGTGTCCAATGTAACCGCTGTAATCATCATAAACGTATTGTGCGGCTATCGGATTGTGTGCTCTGATATCGAATTCCTGCCAGTGCTTTAGATGCCAATCAATGGCAGCCAACTCGACGGCGGGATTTATATTGGTCAGACCTGCTGCAACGGTTTTAGCGTCACAACTGCCCATGTTTCGGCCACCTCCGGATTCATACTGGAAAATGGCTAACATGATACCAATATCGATATCGGCGTCAAAATCTTCCTTCACCCAGTTGATAGCTGCTATTGTGTTGGCGACAACCTCAGGATCGTATCCCAGGGCTGCAACCTTTTCCGCATCCGACTGGGATAAACTATACGTTGAGCTTGCGGTTGCCTGAATGCCCAGGATACCGGACAAGGTGCTTTCGAACCAATCCGGCATGGAATCCTTGAGAACCCCCAACGCTACAACTGTTCCAAATGTAAGCAAACAGAGCAGCGTTGGGAGTATCAGGGCAACAAGCAGAACCGCGCGCATTAAGCACGATCCTGGATTTATGCGCATCGGGGTGTCCTTTCGAGGGGTTACCCCTTTGCAACGGTATCCCGACGACGAAGGTAGGCCTCGAGACCGTGCGGAAGTTTGATATAAAGGTCCTTGACCAGTATATGACCTCCCTGCCTCGCTTCACGTACAGTAGCCCACTGGTAATCATCGAGGCTAAGCTCCACCACGATCGAGAACGAATGGGCAAAACCCATAGGGAATTCCCTAAGTTCTTCTTCAGTGTGAGCCGCCATGATTGTTCTGATACCCGCCTTACGGCAGTTGTCCAGAAACCAGCGGAGAAACTTGCGAAGATTTCCACCAACCTCAGAAGGTACCGTACCAAGGTACACATCGGAATCTGAAGAGGGGATGCCTACCAGATCATCGACCATAACAACACATCGACGCCCGGTTTCCCTGTGGATCTGCTTCCATGCCTCGGTCCATTTGATTAAAAAGGTGTGCACCCACTGAAAGTACAGGGTACTGCCTTCAATTTCAGGACGGATAACGAGAGGAAGTACCTTCCCGCTGCGTCTGTAATCTTGGATTGCTTCTGCAACAAAGGCAGTTGCGTCCTCGATTATGACTTTCAGTCTCTCGCGGATCTCTTCTTCAGTGCCGGGATCCTGGATGAGCGAAGCTTCCAAGACCTTGACCTGCCCTCCAAAATCGGGTGCCCAAAAGTTGGCGCCTGCTTCCGGATCGGCAGAACACTGAATTGTCACGCTCTCTGTTCCTTGCTGAAGCATCCAGGCCGTTGCCAGCGTGGTTTTTCCAGCATTGGAGGGTCCCAGCAAAAGAATCGACGGAACCTCTTCAATCGGTATGAAGTATTGAGTCTCCTTACCGATCCATCCAAGACACAGATTACCTCCCAGCATAGCATGGCTCACACCTGACGTGAGTTGCTCCAGAACAAAAGACGGCTTTGCCAACGTGTGTTCAAACCAGCGCGGGGGCGGTGCGGCACCGGGCACATACGCCTTGAATGCAACACGCACTTTCTTTCCCCGCAACAGTTCGAACTTACCTAAACGGGCAAGCTGGTTTTCGATAACACGAAAGTCCGGCTCACCGTTGGCCAAGAACGAAGACGTCTCCGCACGAATGATAATCGTGGCATAGACCTTGAATCTGGTTTTACCGTTCACGTTAGGTAAGAACTTCCGACGCAACCGGGCGAGAACATCAACATCAAGTGCCATCAGACCTTCGACATTGTGATCTCCCAGAATTCCTGTGTAGAAGCGGTATGCCTTCTTTTGACCCGGGGTGACTTCTATTGTGTAATAGCTGTCTTCCCAAGTTACTTCCGTGGCCGCATACACCATCGGATCTTCCAGAACCGGGGTATACGAGAGCGGCATCCGCAACAACACGCTTCGCAACATGGGTCCCGCGTTATTAAAGTCTCCGTCATACTGAGGAATTACTCCCCCAAGTGCGCCGGTGGCTTCTTCTCCGCTGGGGATCATGCTTGAAGCGGGCCCCCACATGACCATATCACGCCCACGCTTGGGTTCCAGATTTGAGGGAATGCTCCATTCTTTCTGGACTCCGAGGTATTGTTGATACGACCTCAAGGGGCGATGTTTTGCCGCAGCATTGAGTAAATCAACATGGGGCTGAACATCTTTTTTTACCGCCCGGATCAACACCATTACGGGGTTGTTCCCATAGAAACGAAATGCTTCTAAAAGGTTAACGGGACGATGATGAGTTGCCAGTGCCGTCAAGTGCCTAAACTTTTCAGCACCGTTCCCTGTTCCTGTTCTCAGAAACGAAGGATAAAAAACCGTATGGTTGCGCCTGCCCAAAGACAGAGCACAAAGCTCCAAAAGATCCATCGCATTTTGATACTCTATGTTTCTTTCGGGGCTTAATTCCACTTCTTCCCCAGACCCTAAGAGTGCGGGGTGGTTTCCGTTTTTCTGAGGCGCCTGCCTCTTCAACAACGGGGCCAACAGATTCTTCATCAGTAGAAACCTCCTGTTCGTTTTTTTGCCTCTTAACCTGTATGGCTAGGGCTTAGATCCGCTTTCCTAAATAAAGAAAAACAGGTCAAAGCCCTAGTTCAACTTACGGTTAAAGGCACTTTCTAGATTGTAAAAGTACAACTTAAGCTGTTTCGATCTCAGTCATTTAATTGACGCGATCTCATCAGGCCCGGGAATTACCGGACTACAGGATAAGAAATTAAAAGGAGCGGGTGCCCAAAACAGAACTATTGTTTTGTCTTGGGACACCCGTAGTGCTCTCATTTGAACCGATGCTCGGTAATTCTGGTGGCCATGGAAGGCTCCCGAATGTGCGAGGGCTCTATGTAAATTTTCCTATACCGTCGATCCTGGAACTTCAAAATGATCTTGAAGCACAAAAACACCAGGAAAACGGCCAGAATAACCGGGAGTGCATACTCCGGCATTCTGTATACAAGGAAAAAGGACATAAACGCCAACCCGTAACCGATCTTTGTAATCTTTCGAGGTTTATACGTCGGATCACAAAGTTCGAACCAAGCATCAACGAGACGTCTAAGCTGTTTTCTCATGTCACCTCCTCTTCTACAATATCGTCGTCGTACTTGCTCAGATCCGGCGGCTGTAGAGATTCAGAGGAAGACTGTGTTGGTGACTGAGGTCGTTCTTCCGGGACAAAGACGTCCACCAGAGTTCCGGCTATGCCCAGCACAACTTTCGCGCGGGGGTCACTTACCATCCCTGCACCGACATGCGCTAGATCTCCTACAGTCCGGGCAACGTTACGTCCGTTTACACGGGGGCGTTCGGTCACTTGGAGCTCGGAAACCTCAACGTAGGTAGCGTCGGGATGGGAATCAGCCACAATGGTGTCCAAATCAATTTCCCTAGTGGTCGTTTCCACTACGTTAGCGTCAACGACTCCGTCTGCCTCTCCTGGGGATATAACACGATCTTGACGATCGTAACGAGCAGCAGCCTCAACTCCCTGAACATCCGGGAAATCAAAACTGTCGCGCACGTCATCCTGAAGAGAAACAGAAACTTCCTCCGCAACGTTGGTGTCTTGCAAGACCGCATCCTCGTCCGCACCTGTAATATCGGGCGTTCTTCCAACGCGGTCCAACGTCTCCGATGAAATGACATCAAGGTCACCGCCGGATATAATCGGGGAATCCCCACCAACAGCAACAGCTGAATCGCCGGCTGTGATATCGGAATTATCCCCGAGATTTTCAATGTCAGTTTCTTGAATTTGGGAACTGTCTCCCTCAACCGTCACGGCCGAAAGATCCAAGTCTCCTCCTTCAATGCCTTCCGATTCAACAACACTCGTATCATCATTGCTATCGATCAGCAATGAATCATCCCCGTCTACAACTGTGTCCCCGAGTGAACTTTCCTCGGAAACTACGGTACGAGAGTCGATATCGGTTTCGGCAGAATCGCCCGGTTGATTTGCATCCTCGGGAGATCCTAGCACCACATTGGGATCGGCATCTTGCCCATCACCGTTGCCACCAACGCCGCCTGGACCACCGGGGGCACCGCTGCCTCCTCCGTTTGGACCCGAAGGACCATTGGATGTGGATGAAGAAACGGTATTGTCGCCATCTTCGCCATCACTTCCGTCAATAGGAAAGGGAAGAGCTACGATTGCGCCATCTATACCGTCTGCATCGCGGGCTGTCCCGTCAACCGCGTCCGAGTCATCGGCCGAGGTTTGTTGGTTTGTAGACACGGTCTGAGTGTTCGTGCTCCTGCGGGTTGACAACCCTAGTGCGGGAGCAAAAACAATCATGAGTGCCGGCGGAACCACGGTCATTGTGATGAACAACAGGATTACAGCTATAAGATAGCTCCCGTTGTAGTTCGACAATGTGGCCTCTACTACGTTGGGCATTCCTTCGGCGAACTCCGTTACCAGAGTGTAATACGCCATAGGAAACATTGCCCAAGCGCCTGCTAAAACCCATGCCATAAGAATGGGTTTGAAACTTACATTGATGACTGCGATCGCTACTAGCGTAATGATCGTCAGCCCCAGGAGCATTTCCCAGATTTTGTAATAATTAGGGATTTCCCTGGTAAAGCCTGCAGCCAGGTTCACAGTGACCGGATTAGAGTCACCCTCCAGAATCTCCAGCCACCCCATCAGGTCTGCGACCCAGGGAAGACCTAGCTCCTCCGGAAAGAACATGCCTTGGCCTATCTGTGTTAACAGATTGAAGACCATTGGCGTAATGGCTGCAGCTATCATCAAACCCATGCCCTTACCATACTCAAGACCCCAGTCTCCGCCTGTAATAACGGGTACCAGAGTGAGAATCAAAAGGGGAGGGATAGTCAACAGGTAGAAGGCCGATGCCAACCTATTGAGCAGCTCTGGAGCAATCGTGACGTAAAAAGATTCGCGCCACGGTGGCTCGTTAGCGATAGTATCGGCCAAATTGTCACCACATCCGCTTAGAATAAGCGACATGGCAACTAGGGATACTATCTTTAGGAGAAGTCGCCTTTTTGCCATGGCCTATTCCTTTTGGGCTCTTCGAGCTTAGGGAATAAGCCCGATAAAGAAACTGGAAATCTTGTCTACCAGCCCGCCGGGAGCAACACCGTTTTCGACGATGTTGAATGCAAAACCGACGGCCAAGGCGGCTGCCAGGAACAGCTGGAGAACCATCATAAGTCCGCCGCTATCCTTGCTGTCGCCAGCGCCCTTTACGAGACCCTTTGGACCCAAAAAGACGTTCCAAAGGAGCCCGATGATCCCCGCCAACATGATGAATTCAAGGATTTGGCGGGCCAAGGTGTTTAAAGCTTCCATCGTATACCTCCGTATAGGTTGGGACGCGTCGCAACAAAGCGGCACATCCATTGGATTAGTGGCACCCTCTTTTTCAGGGATGAACACAAGCTACCCTCCAGTAGGGAACCTGAAAGGCAGTTCGTGTTCATCCACGAAGGGTGTGCGCCGATTATTGGTTCAAATGAATAAAATTTTAAAGAGCACAAACACAACACTTCACACCATAGGTGCTACATGCTTTATTCTATTACTCTCTTTCCTCTCTTTTATTTGGGCAAAAAAAGCTGTAAAGCTTTTCCATTACAAACAACTAAATCTTAATTGTCTGTATTTGAAAAGTTTTAAAACTTGAAGGGAAGGAAAAAATTCGGATAGAATCCGTAACGTTTTCCTTCCCCTTTTCTCCGAAACTGCTAAGCGGGTACTGCTTCTGCTTCTACAGGAACAGGTATTTCTTCCGCAGCAGGTTCGGGGGATGTATCGTGGCCGTTCTTGCCGTAGGGCTTGAACATTTTGGCCTGTTCCTCTTCAGGAACATTATGCACCTTTGCCAGGGCCTCGAAGAATTCTTTCATACCCTTGGCGACCGGAACCAGCGTAGAGACACGTCCCTCGATACCGTTGATGCTGAATACGAAGTTGTGCGTTTCCGGGTTGTACATCACCGCAAATTCGCCGGACACAACTTGTGTTTTGGCCGGGGAGGGAGTGCGCACTATGTTCAGAAATTCCACCATTTCGACAGGGGTGCCAAAAAGGTTGAACTCGATGTTCCCACCGCCACGCCGAGGCTCGAGTTTCATGGTGGACTTAGCCGCCAGATCCTTAATTGCCTCTTTCAATGCCTGGGGATCGTTCAGAAGGGCTAACAGCACGGCTAACTGGCGAAGTTCTTGCCATGCGGCTCCCCATTCAGTATCCAGGCGTACCCGTTCTTTCAAGTGGCTCTTGAGTGTATCCGGGTCAACATTGAACAGCGTCGATATCTGTTCCGGCAAAAGAAAAGCCTGCAGGTTGAGCCGAGTGTTTGCCACCCGCTGACGAGCTGGCTTTGCAGTGCCCTTATCATTGTGATTGTCTTTACTCATGATCAATCTCCTTTATACGTCTGATGGAATCGGTTAAAACTGAATTCAGCAATTCGGTTTTTCCTACGATATGTTGTTCAGGTGCACACCTCTCTTTCTTATTTTTTTTTCCTAGCTGGATTAAGCTGGGATCATAGGTACTCGTATTCTCCAACAATTTGAAGAGAATAAGGGTATGTAAAATCCAAGCTTGAATCTGCTATAAGATAACCGAAACGGAATGCTTGAAGTTTACACTAATGAAATAAAATGTCAACACATCGCATAGGGAATAAGTGGGCTATAGCTGGATAAAATACACATGAGATGTTGCGTTTTAATTTACTCCAAGTATAATGACGACACATCTATATAGGCTAAGACCTAAAAGAAGGAGAGCTTATGAAAATTCGCACGTTGATCTCTAATTCCACATTCTCTATTACGAAAGGATAAGGGAAAAATGAAGAAATTTGTAACCACCTTGTTGCTGGCCGCGCTGGTGTTAGCGGGAGTTATGCCCTTGTTTAACAGCCGAAATGCAATGGCAGAAGCGCCGGTTTCCGGGCTTCCTGAAGCCCCTGCCGGTAGGAATGATTTAACCCCCATTTACGATGCAGAGGGAGTTCAGATCTATCCAGTGTTCCCTGACAAAACGGCTTTCGGTCAGGAACAGATAGTTTTTACGGTGGATATACCAACTGACCTGCAGGATGAAGTCTGTGAAGACCTGGATGATCCGTATATAGACCCGGCAACATGGGGCGACATGGACGACGCAGACAACCATGCCCGCCTGGACGTTGTTTACTGCAACGGAGCGTATCATTTCCGAGCATGGTCTGTCTGGGCAGGGCGTCCGCCAATGATCGGTGAATGGAACCTTCAGAGGCTTGTCCTCGACTGGCAACTTACCAACCTTACCGACAATGTGATTTATGACAGTGGGCATTTGGAAACTGTCGAAGATCCTGTCGAGGAAGGCGGACCCGCGGTTGTTGAGGGACAAGTGGTGCTTCCCGTGTCGGGCAAGACCTACCGAATGCATGTCATTGCGTACACCAGACAACTGGGGTGCGATAACGGCAGTGGTCAGATAGAGTTTATCTCAACACAGGTCGCGCCGGTCGGTCAGATCGACGTCCTGAAAACCGATCAGAACAACAATCCCGTTTCCGACGTTACAATGGAAATGTGGTTCCGAAACAAGGTCGGGGAGTGGGAACTTGGATCCGTTAAACAAACCGATACGGCAGGCAACGTTTCTTTCGCCGCGCCGCAAGGTAACTATAAAATCGCGGAACAGCTGGACACCCTGCCGACAATGTCTTATCCGGTGAGTCCTGCAACAGGAGAAACCGAAGAGTTCTTGGTAGATCCTGAGCATCAGGTTGTGCAGGTAGAATTCGTCAATTTTGTGCCGAAGGTTATCTATCTGCCGCTGATCATCAAATCAGGACCTCCGGAGGTCTGTACCCGCTCGGCCCAGATTTCTTACATTGACCGGGCCGGTCTGTACCAGTCGGTGATCCGTAAGTTCACTTCAACCGGTGCCGAAGTATTCAGTGTAGGAGTTCTTCCATACGCAAGAGTGCTGACAATAAGCATGACCGACGGGAATCCCGTTGAACTCATGACTATTCAGTCAGTTACGGCGGACGGGGGCAGATATACATACACCGACGACCAAGGACCCGTATGGAAATACGCGGGAACCTGGGACCACGACAAGGACATCCTTCCTGCCGATGTAACGTGGCTGCGTGTTGTGGACATTCACAACGCCATTGCCGAGTACCATGAGGGGGATGAGTTGTGTGTGCTTAATGTGCAGGCCCAGTGGGATCCGCCCGAGCTTCAGCAGCTTCAAGAGCAACTAGTCGGGGGCGCCATTACTCCTGCAACTTTCTACGAAGCGGCAGCTATTCTTTCAGGAAAATAACGTCCTGAGTACCTGCCTGGCAACGTAGACCAAACCAAAGAGCTATGATCAGAAATCTGAACATAGCTCTTTTTTTATCTGTAAAAATTAGGCTTGAGGCCAGGGACTTGCCGCGAGATCGACAGAATCCGCTCGGGGAATTTCCTGCCAGATCGCTTCGGTAACAAAAGGCATAAAAGGATGTAAAAGTTTCAAACATTCCGTCATTACATGATGCAAAACACCCAGGGAAACTTTCTTGTCCTCCAGGTTTTTAACATGTTCTATATAGTTATCTGCCACCTCGTGCCACATGAATTGATAAATGTCCTCTCCGGCATCGGCAAATCTGTATTTGACCAGGTTTTTGTCCACCTTTTTTATTAGACCTTCCAGCCCTTTCAAAACCTCCTTGTCCTTCTTGGACATGGCTTTCTCCGCTTCTTTTGAAGGAAGAATCAAGTCAGCGTATTTAGTAATGTCTTCTTTTTCCATCATCATCAGCATAAATCTGGTCATATTCCAGATCTTATTGGCAAAATTTCTATATCCGATGATTTTATCCCTGGGAAAATTGAAATCTTTCCCGTTAGCGGTTCCGCTGATCAACCCCATACGTAAAGCGTCAACCCCGTATTTTTCCATATACTCTTCAGGATTTATTACGTTGCCCAAGCTTTTACTCATTTTTTTACCGTCAATGGCACGAATATGCCCGTGTAGGTAAACCTCGTGGAACGGCACGTCTCCCGTCAGATAAATTCCAAACATAACCATTCGGGACACCCAGCGTGTAACAATTTCCCAACCGGTCTCAAGAACACTGGTGGGATAATAGTACTTGTAGTCTTCAGAATTGGGATATCTAAGGGTAACCAGTGGCCATTGCCCGCTGCTGAACCACGTATCAAACGTGTCTGTCTCCTGCAAATATCCTGTGCCTGGGCTAGTCTTGGAAACTACATATTTACTGGATTTCGGCGCATACAATGTCTGTAGTCCTTTTTCTATTGTTTCCAATGAATAATCTTTCAGAAGTTCCCCGGCCTTGCCCGTGATAAAATTGCCGGTATCGTCAAGAAAAGCAAGAGTGATTTCGGGATTTTCATCCAATTTGTACCATGCGGGAACCCTGATTCCCCACACAACCTGTCTGGAAATGGCCCAATCGTGCATATTTTCAACCCATCTTGTATAAGTTATCTCCCGCCATTTGGGAAATATTTTAAGTTTCTTTTGTTTAACTACATCAAGCGCAGGTTTTTTTAACGATTTCTTGGGGTGATCCACTTTTATAAACCAATTTGGCAAAACCAGCTGTTCTATGTAATCTTCACTCCTATAGTCAACCGGAACTAGATGTTCATAGGACTCATCGATCTTTTCAATTGAACCTAGAGCCTGCAGATCCTCGGTTATCTGCTTTCTGGCTTCCAGAACCTTTAAATCTGCGTATTTTCCGGCGTTAGCACTCATTCTACCATCAGTGCTAATAACGTTTTTTACCTCCAACCCGTGCCTAATTCCTATCTCGAAGTCATTTTTATCGTGCGCAGGGGTAACTTTCAACACACCCGTGCCGAACTTGGGATCGACATAGCTATCGGCTATAACTTTTAGACTATTAGGGCCTGTAACATCTTCAAACTCTATGACTTTGCCAACGAAGTTTTTGTATCTTTTGTCTTTAGGATTTACCGCCAAAGCAGTGTCTCCCAGTTTCGTTTCCGGACGAACAGTAGCCACGGTTAGGGGGCCGTACTTTATGTAGTACAGAGGGTCTTTCCTTTCTTTGAAAGTAATTTCCGCGTCGCTGAAGGTGGTACCCCATTTGAAAGAGTAGTTAACAACATAATCATCCCTATAAACCAGGCCTTCCTTTTCCATTTTTTCAAAGGTGGAGAGCACTATATCCACGGCATCATTATCAAGTGTAAAAGTGTACCTGCTCCAGTCAACACTGGCGCCCATCTGACGGATCTGCGTTTCTATCAACCCTTTGTTTTCCTGCACAAAATTCCAAATCATGGAATAAAGAGTATTACGGTCGTAGTCAAAACGCGATTTACCCTTTTTCCTTAATTCACGTTCAAAGGTAGTCTGGGTTTCAAACCCTGCGTGATCCGTACCGGGGAGCCACAAAGCAGAATATCCCTGCATTCTTTTCCAACGGATTAACAAATCCTCAATTGCAATCATCAGAACATTGCCTGTGTGCATCTTGCCGGAGGCATTTGGGGGCGGAAGCACTATAGTAAAGGGCTTTTTCTTGGGGTCTCTTTCCGCGTGAAAATAATTACCTTCTTCCCATCTTTTAAGTATCTTTTCTTCTATTTTTTTATGCTCAAATTTTGAATCCATCTTAAACTACCTCAAAAATAAGTATACCTCAGGCAGAAAACAAAAAAACCTCCGCAAAATCGAGAGGTTCTACTAATAGTAGAAGGTACCAACCTTCTCCGTACTTATTGTAGCTGTTACGGGCTTTCCCGTCGGGGTCTAATTGCCAGCGCCTATGACCTGCATAGCTTTCTTCCCGAGGCTAGCCGAACGACATTAGTTCCGGCTTAAACGCCTTTTCGAATTTTACAGATTATAACATAAGAAAAATGTTAGTGATCCTAGATGCAGTATACGACTTATAGTAGTTGCGGGCGGGGAATTTACCCTGTATAATGGGCAAATCATATAGGACACCTACAACGGAGGAAAAATGGACGAAAAATTGTTCAAGGTAATTTTTTTGGTTGCCGCCTTCTCACTCACCATGCTGACGGGCGCATACAACCAGAACCGGCTGATCAAATACGAGGCGCGAAACTATGGCACCGTCAGCCGCCTCACCCTGAATCTGGGAAATGCCGGCGCTTTCACCACAGCCTTCTTTGCTGTCGTAGCGGCCCTCCTCATCTAAACGTGCCCTGCAACACCGCAACCGCTCTTCCTGAGACATAAAATCATCAAATCTCCGGAAGGGCGGTATTTTTTTTAACAATACGCTATAATACAAAGTAAATGCGATACTCCAAAATATTCGGAAAAACAAATAAAAGCGCGAAAGAATACGATTCCGTCAATGCAACTCTTTTGATCAGGGGAGGATTCATTGACCAAACCATGGCCGGTGTATATACATATCTTCCGCTCGGCTTGCGGGTACTAAACAAGCTTTCCGGCATTGTTCGGGAAGAAATGAATAAAATTGCAGATGAAATGTTAATGCCTGCATTGGCACCTAAATCGTTGTGGGAAGCAACGGATAGGTTAAACAATGTGGACATACTCTACAAAGTGGTTCCGGCCAATCCGGCTTCAAAACTAAAAAACGACGCGGATTACGTACTAAACTCGACTCATGAAGAGGTTATAACCCCGATCGCAAAAAACTTTAATTATAGTTACAAAGATCTACCTTTTGCCGTGTACCAGATTCAATTTAAATTCAGAAATGAGGCGCGTCCTAAATCAGGCCTTTTACGCGGAAGGGAGTTCTTAATGAAAGATCTCTATAGCTTCCACAGGAGTGAAGAGGATTTGAAATCTTACTATTCGGTTGTTAAAGAAGCATATTTTAAGGTGCTGGATAGAGTGGGACTAAAGAACGATTCCCATTATGTCGCGGCTTCCGGAGGAGATTTTACCGACGACTTCTCGCATGAATTTCAGGTAAAGTGTGATACCGGCGAAGACACAATATTTTACTCACCCGACGATGATGTTGCGTACAATAGGGAAGTTGCTCCATCTCTGGCACCGGAAAAAGCACAAAGGGAGAAACCCCAGGAAATGAAAGAGGTGCTAACACAAGGAGTAACCGGGGTTAAGGAATTATGTGAATTCCTGAACGTATCTCCTGAAAAAACCACCAAAACTATTATTTACGAGTCGGATCAGGGCCCCTTGATAGCATGTGTGAGAGGGGATTACGAAATCAACGAAGAAAAACTGAGGAAATCAGCGGGAGTCAAATGGATAAAACTGGCCGATAACGAAATCGTTAAAAATCTCACCGGCGCCGAAACAGGATACGCAGGAATAATTAACCTACCGGACAATGTTAAGCTCTTTGTAGATGAATCAGTAAAATATCTTACCAATTTTGAAACCGGAGCAAACAAAACCGATTATCATTACACAAACGTGAACTGGTACAGGGATGTCCCTATGCCGGAAGTACTATACGACATAAAACTCGCAAAGGAGGGGGATTTATATCCGGATACAGGCAAACCCTATGTGGTATTTAAAGGCAGTGAGGTTGGAAATATTTTTCCTTTGAATACCAAGTTTTCAAAAGCCTTTAACTACTTCTTTACTAATGAGAAGGGACAACAGGAGATAGTATATACAGCCAGCTATGGCCTGGGGATCAGCCGGTTAATGGGAGTGCTGGTGGAAAAATTTCACGACGAAAAAGGAATCGCATGGCCTGAAAATGTTGCCCCTTATAAAGTGCATCTCATAGGATTAAATCTTGACGCAGCCGATGTTAAGACAAGAACAGAGGGCGTTTATACAATGCTCAAAGATCGGAACGTAGAAGTACTATATGACGACAGGGAAAACGTATCTCCAGGAGAAAAGTTTGCAGATGCGGATCTGATAGGTATTCCCGTAAGGTTAGTTGTTTCAAGCAAAACAGGAAACAAAATCGAATTCAAGAAACGCAACGAGAACAAAGCAAAAACAATAACAGAAGAAGAAGTATTTGCTGAATTAAAGGAGGGCCAGAAAAATGGATAAAAACTTTAAAAAAGCTGTACTTATTTTTTTTATTTCCGTGCTGTCCTTTATCGCGGGTGTTTGGACGCTTGACACATTCAACAGGAAAATGGGCGCGGATATTGATGGGATAAAAGAATGGGTGGAGAACATCGAAAGAATAAGAAATTCACCTACAGAGATCATCGAAACTACTTCCTCAACAGAATCACTTCCATCTTTGGATACAGCTCCCGCCGTAAATTAAACTTTACTCAAAATAGACAAGGAAGGATCTGCCTTGAGCTGACTCAAAGGTCTGGGTGTGTAATTGAAATATGCCGCTGATGCAATATATATCGCGTTGTCAGTACACAGATTCATTGGAGGTATTTTAACGGCAAGGCCTGCAGCCACGGCTTCCGTATTCATTCTGGAGCGCAGTTTGGTATTAGCTGCAACCCCTCCACCGAGCAGAAGGCTCTTTGCTTTGAATTCTTTTGCGGCCCGCATAGTCTTACTCACCAGAACATCCACTACGGCCTCCTCAAACTCATAGGCTATTTTGTCTGCGGAGTAGCTTGAGTTTTCAACAACACGTTTCACAGAAGTTTTCAAACCGGAAAAAGAAAAGTCGTAATTATTTTTATCCAAAAGAGGTCTTGGGAGAAAACTATCCGCATCCTGGGCGTTAAATGAAGAAGCTAATCGGGACAGCTCCGCACCTCCCAGATATTTTGAAAGTCCGAGAAGGCGTGCTGTTTTATCAAAAGCTTCCCCGGCAGCGTCATCCAGCGTGCTTCCTATAAATTCCAGGTTTCCGTGACCTTTCATAAGTACAAGATCCGTGTGTCCTCCGCTTACTATTAAAACCAAAGCCGGAAATTCAATAGGATTCTCACCATTTTCCGTATTCACAAAATTTGCATAAATGTGTCCAACCAAGTGGTTAACGGGTACAATAGGCTTTCCCCAGGCGAGGGAAAGGGTTTTTGCCGCCTCAACTCCTATTAACAACGAACCAATAAGTCCCGGGCCAACCGTAACGGCCAATGAATCAATAGCTGCTATAGTTTCCACGCGATTTCCGGCATTTATTGCCTTTCCAAAATCCGCTAACGTTTTCGATAAGACAGGAATAATAAACTCTATTTGTTTACGGGCTGCAATCTCCGGAACTATTCCCCCTGTGGTTTCGTGCAGTTCTTTGGAGGAAGCTATAGTAGAGGCGACAAGATCGGTGCCATCCCCAACTACCGCTGCAGCCGTTTCATCGCAGGATGTTTCAATACCCAAAATATATTTCATAACTCAGCTATTATATAGTAAAGGAAACTTATTTGGAGTTAATAACCTTATCTTTAGCAGTTTTAAGAACAACTGCCGGGTCTGATTTGGTTACTGCAACTTCATTTACAGCGGTAAAGAGAGCATCCACCGCAGTTTTATTACCGGATCGGGCGGTTATACGTCCCGTATTAGCAAAAGAGGCGGTATCCAACAAAGGCTTCAAATAAGGATTGGAGTCCAGCTGGGATCTTAATGTGACAGAGCTGTAGGCAGAACCGAATTTGCGGTAGACACTATTTTCGCTGTAATAAGAGAGTTGCTGATCGTCCTGAGAAAGGAAATTTATAAAATCCCAGGCAGCTGCGGAATTGGAGCTACCTGCGGGGACAGCCAACATCCAAAAAGACGCCCATGCCGCGGGAGTATCAGGCAAAGCCTGCGGAACCGGAGCAACCCCTATCTCCAAATCAGGGCGGGCTGCAACAATATCAAGAAGGTTCCAAGTGGGAACAAATATCATCGAAACTTTTTCCTGTGCAAAAGCAGCGGAAGCTTCAGGCATGCTTAAATCCCAGACTTTATCTTCAGTCATGAAATTTGTATAAAAAGATAGAGCGTCTTGAGCTGCTTTAGAATCGAGATCTGCAGGTATATTCACCTGAGCTTGAGAAAACATCAGACCGAGTATATCGGAAAAAAAGTGAATGTTGTCTGCGGCACCCATAGCTGCCCCTGCGCGGACGATTGTATTTTGCTGACCTCGTATAGTGAGTTCAAGGGCCAATCTTCTGAACTCTTCCCAAGCGGTCGGAGGCTCTGTCTGATCAATTTCTTCAAAATGGGCCTTGTTGTAAACCAGTACAAGCCCGTCATAGTAAAGGGGAATTGCGTACACGTTGTTATCCATAACTGCGGATCTCTGTGCAGCGGGATAAAATTTATTCACATAATCCTGAGAAGATATCACACCGGAAGGTGCAGGCAACAAAGCGTCTTTAAGTCCCGGTACCCACGTATTGTGCACAAAAACTATATCAGGGGCGCCTTCCTGTCCGGCCCTTGTATACACTGTTTCCTTATAGTCCTCCAGTTTTAATACGGAACGATCGTCGTAATTAATAGTCACATTAGGGTGAGACTCCTTATATTTGTTTATGAGTTTTTCCATTGTGGCTGGATTTTCCCACAACCCCCAAATGTTTAGGGTCACGGGCTGACCTGTAGGAACAGAAGGAGTCTGTCCGCCTCCAAAAAATCTCCCTATAACCGGGAGGTCCTGAAGAGTACAGGCAGTAATAAAAAGAGGGAGAACTATTAATAGGGCAGTAACAAGAATTTTATTTCTCATTATGTAAATTATATTCATATCATGCAGTCATTGTCTAGACGTGATCCTGTAAATCAGACACATTAAGTACGATCCCTAATGTCAGCCAGAGCAGCAACCAGGGTTGATGTATCGTTACAAAGTAATGATCAAAACACCCAAGAAATATAATTTGAAGAAGCGCCGCCTGCAAAAATAGAGTATTAGATTTTAATTTGGAGAAGCCTGTATAGAATAATGATAAAAAGAGCAACAGACCTATAATTCCGATTTCAAGAACCAAAAGAGCATATATGTTGTGAACAGGCTGCACAAAACGAATATCCCGCGTCCATGGAATATTTTTTTCCAGTAAAACGACTGAATTGTTAATCCCTACACCAAACAGATAATCGGATTTTACAATTTTGTACGAAGCATCAAGTAAGTTGCTTCGACGGTAAATGGAGGGATTTTCGCTAGCACTGAGAAAACGAAAAACAGGAATAAAAAAACTGAATACGAAAGCGCTTAATACAAAAGCCCTTGCAAGAAAAGTCCCGGTTCTGCCCAGAAAATAAATCAGCAAGCCAATCCCAAACGATATCCAGGAGAAATAACTGAATGTGAAAAGCAATGCAAAGCTTCCAAATAAAACTACCATTCGGAATATCTTGGGAGAAATTAAATAATGCAAAAAAACAATAATTACTAAATATATACTGAGTATTCCACCGAAAATATTCGGGTGTCTGAACAACCCGTAGGCAGGAACTTTTGTATGCCCAAGGACGTTTTCCTTGGAAATACTAGGAGTATTTGCGCTGTAAGGCTGCTCTCCAAGAATCAAATAGTTATCGAAAACGGAGCCTTGAAAACTGTATTGCAATATGCCTAAGATACCTAAAGCCAAAGTGGTTACGGCTATAATATTTGCATAAATTTTTAAATCCCGCGCGTAATCAAAACGTAACGAAGCATAAAGCATCACCCCTGTGTATAAAAACGTTCTTGTAAAAAAAGTGGCTGAGGGCAGAAATCTATTCGACATAAACAAAGAAAGAAACATTACAAACAAAAACCACACGGCAATAGCAAAATAACGTTTACTTAACAGGGATTTTAAATCATTCTTAAAATTCCTTTCCAGTGCCCAAGCTCCAATTAAAAACGTCGCAACGATATCAGGTAAAAAAATGGTAGGAATTAAATAATCTATCAGGAGTCCTCCTGCGTAAGCCTGCGTGATTATAAAGTGGTACCCCAAATTCACAGGCAGTGCTGCAAGTAATGAAAAAAATAAAAATTTTGACAATTTTCTCATTGTTTAAGTTTTTTTGAGGCAGTGTGAGCAGAATGAATCAGTGTATCGTCAAGAGCCTTGAGTTCCTCTCCGGAAATTTTCAAAGCCTTGGCAATAAGATAGTCCGCGAAATGGGGATTTCTTGCCAGAAGGGGACCGTGAAAATAAGTTCCGTAAGAATTTTTGAAAACAGCACCCTCGGTGTTATCCTCTGCATTATTTCCATATCCCGTTAATACCTTCGCCAAAGGGCGTAACTCAGCACCAAGGTATGTTCTACCACCATGATTTTCAAAACCGACTAAGGTATCCCCAAGCTTATTTACATTTTTAAATATTTGATCTCCTAAAATATCAGAAGAAAGTTCTGCTACAGTATTTCCGATACATCGGGGCTTTCTCTCCCCAAAATGTTCTGTATACAAATCAAATATCCCCGCCCCATTCAATATGGTCCCGTCTGCCGCTTTGTAGTAATGTCCCAACAATTGATAAGACCCGCAGATAAAAAGTCCCGTACCCTCACCCTCAATGTAATCTTTCAAATAAGGCCCCTTATTTTTTAAAAGGTCCTCGTACATACTTTTCTGACTTGAATCCGGACCACCTCCCATAAACACAAGGTTTACATGAGCCATTAACATGCTGTCTACTCTTGTATCAGGCGATATTCTCAGTAGCTCTACCTCAATATTCCGTAAAAAAGACCGCTGACTGAGTATTTCAACATTTCCGTTATCTCCGTACAGATTCAATAGTTCAGGATAAAAATACGCAAGTACAATTTTCATAATATTTGTCTGCCTAGCAGCACCTCTCTAAGTTCCAGCATAGCAGAATAGTTAGGCAGGGCTGCTACGGACTTTACATGAGGTGTTCCGGAAATTTTTTTAACTAACTTAGCCAAACTCAAAGAAATGTTATCCTTTTTAACGGGAATACCTGCATATTCAAGACGAACGGCCATATCCAAACATCGGGAACCT
This sequence comes from candidate division WWE3 bacterium, assembly GCA_003599255.1. GTDB lineage: Bacteria > Patescibacteriota > WWE3 > UBA101185 > UBA10185 > OXYD1-FULL-39-9. The sequence goes on from QZJF01000017.1 coordinate 98,005, forward strand.
GAAACAAATATCTCTTTGTTTCGACAGGCCTCAAAAAGTTTTTCTCTGGAAATGTCATAAATCCAGGACACGTCTCTCCCGTCCCTGGGATCGTCGTTCAAAATAAATAGAATAGTATCAGGAAACGTTTCTCCTGAAGTAAGTAAATCCATATTGTTATTAAAACTTGTGGGATTTTTTGCCAAAAAAAGATGGTACATTTTTTCCGAGTATTCTATTATTTCACCACGGCCGTACGCGGCATCAAAACCCTCAAGGCTTTCAGCTGCTTTTTCCGGTCCTATACCTAAAACACCTGCAGCGGTTACTGCAGCATTAACGTTTTTAGCATTAAAGTCTCCCAAAAGTTTTGTATGACGGACATTATCTAAATTGTCATTAAAATAAAAGATTTTTCCTTTAAACGCTTTTGACAAAACATCGAATTTTTTTTGCGTAGCATCAAGAATCAACACAGTTCTTGGATCAAGTTCTGCAAGGATACGTTCCCAGCGTTCAAGAATAACATCAATTTCCCCGTATCTATCCAGCTGATCTCTGGAAAGATTTAGTAGTATGAGTACAGTAGGTGGTATTTTTTTTATCAAGTGGGGAAGTGTAAACTCATCCACTTCGAAAACAGCGAGATCTGCCAAGGCTTTGCCAAAAATATTTCTGTCCAACAAAATTGTCGAAGCAATCCCATTCAAAAGGTTTGCACCACTTTTATTGTGCAGAACTTTAACACTATTATTTTCACAAATATGAGTAATCAACTTCGTGGTTGTTGTTTTACCATTGGTACCTGAAACATAAATAATTCCTCTGGGAAAATGTATTCGCGTATTTTGAAATAGGGAAGGGTAGAGTTTTAAAGCTAAATGTCCCGGCCAAGTGAAACCAGCACCTTTTTTAAAAATACGTATAAGAAAGTTTGTTAATTTTGCAAGGTATAAAACTACATAGAACATAAGTTTAGTTATCCCGATTTAAAATAATTCACAATTAGTAGCATTATATTTTATATATATAATTAGTAGTAGTATTAGTAGTCACTGTTGATATGTGTACTTTGTACTTTTTTAGGGCAGTTGCGCGGGTTTATTAAATCCCCTATTGTTAATAACTATTTTACCTTTACCTGTAGCCTTTGAGCCTCTCTCACTTTGTGTTTTGGTTTTATCTTTGTGCTTCATTGTGTGTTTATACATTGTGGATAACTGTGTGTTTTTTGTGGATATCCTTTGGAAGTTTTCCACGTTTCTTTTTTGCTTTTTATTTGTTTTTCCCCATTTTCCCCAAACTTATTCACCGTAAATTAACATTTTTACATTTTGAATATCCTGCTTCAATTTTAACCGTTGTTGCTGCTCGGAACTTATTTTACCCACCCCATGCATTATTGTTGTATGATCTCTTCCCCCCAGAAAATCCCCAATAGTCATAAACGGCGTATCAGTTAATTCTTTAATTAAAAACATTGCTACTTGTCTGGGTAGCACCAGTTCTTTCGTTCTCCGCTTTCCCTTAATGTCTATAGATTTTATGGAATAATAATTACACACTGCGTTCAGTATCTGATTCATGTTAACCGGTTTAGATGCTTCTTTTTCTTTTAATGTTTTTCCTAGCGCGTTTGCAGCCATTTCAGGAGTAATTTCCCCGCCTGCGGCTTTTGTATAAGTCAGTACCTGAAGATAGGCGCCTTCAAGTTCTCTTGTGTTAGTTGTCACCATTTCCGCTATAACGTCTATCACAGCGTTTGATATAGGATCATTCATGGCATCTCTGCGGGTCCTCAATATTGCCATTCTCATTTCCAAATCCGGTGGCTGAATGTCGGTAATTATTCCACTGTTAAATCTCGATGTAATCCTCTCTTCGATATTTGTGAAATCCTTTGGTGGGCGGTCGGATGTAATTACAATTTGTTTTTGGGCCAAATACAGCGTATTGAACGTGTGAAAGAATTCTTCCTGGGTGGCTTCTTTTCCGGCTATGAACTGAACATCATCTATTAAGAAGACATCCGCTTTTCTGAACTTATTTCTGAAATCATTAGAAGTGTATTTGCCTTTTCCTCTGCCACTCTGAATTGCATCTATCAGCTCATTTGTAAAAGATTCCCCGGTTGTGTAAACAACTTTTGTACCGGGTTTTGTTTTAAGTATCTTGTTTCCGATTGCCTGAAGCAGGTGAGTCTTACCCAGCCCTACCCCTGAATAGATAAAGACAGGATTGTAGGTCTCCCCGGGTTTTTCGGCTACCGCTGTAGCTATAGCAAAAGCGAGTTGGTTGCTTTTTCCCATAATATAATTATCAAAAGTAAACTTAGGGGAAAGTCCTGATTTAGAGATTTTTTCTTGTAAAAGGGTTTCAGGATCCTTTTCCTGTGAAAATAGAGGTCCCAACTCTTGAGATGTTTTTGCTTGCGTTACCCCCGCTTTCCTTGTGACAAATTGTAACGGGACCTGTTCTCTAGCTACTTTATTTACAGCCTCACGCACAATTTCAAAATATTTCTTTTCAATATTTTTTTTAATAAACTCATCCTCGCATACAACAGTGATCTCTTTGTCCCCTACATTTTCTACGGCTGTTCTGGAAATTATAGTGCCGTATACCATAGGGGTCACTTCCAGTTGTACTTCAGCCAAGACCTTTTTCCAGAATTCTTTAGGATTTTTTATATCGATCATAACTTTTACAAGAAAACGGCAGTTTGCTCAGTACATCGTGTGTATGAGATGCTTTTTCCGGGGGCAGTATACTTAACTCTAGCACGAGTTATCCACAATAATAAAGCAGTCTGCGTTGTACAATTCCTTTAACAGGTACTTGACATATTCTGTCTGTTTGGTACAATACTTAGATTTTCCATAAAATCATCTTATGACAAATAAGACTAAAAAACTAAAACTTAATATCAAGGGTAACTTCAGAAAATTCTGGGCCGATCTTTTCTTAAAGAGAAAGATCTCTAATCTTGGAGTTAATGTAGATACAATCAAAGGACATTCAAACGATCATGTTGAAATAGTAGTTTCGGGGGAAAAGACACGACTTTGGGATGTTGTTAAATGGAGCAAACGCCAGGACATCTTTTTTGTTTTGAACGAGGTTGTTTTTGAGTTCGTTGATGTAGAGGCGGAGTAACTAAGCTTTCTTTTCCGTTCTTTTTTCTATTGCTCTGAAAATATCCTCGGGAGCGTGATCCAGATTTCCGGCAAGTCCTATAAAATTTTCCATAAATAAAAATGTTTCTTCCGGAAAATTTGACTTAGCTGTGTCTCCGTCCCAAATTACTATCAGACTCATGTTAGCGTTATGTGCAGCCTGCGCTCCGTATATGGAATCCTCAAACACCAGTACTTCCTGCGGGGCAACACCAAGTTCCTTTGCAGCGGTTAGATAAATTTCGGGAGCGGGTTTCTTCTTTTTTACTTGATTTCCGAAAATAACAAAGTCAAAAAAATCAGACATATTAAGCTTTTCCAAAATTTTCTTTCCGACCGCTTCTTCTGTATTTGTAGTAAGCGCAAGCTTGATGTTTTTTTCAACACGCAGTTCGAAGGCCAAATCCCAAAACCCTTCCATGGGATCCAAGTCGTACGCCTCTAAAATTTTTAAAAATTCATTATGTGTTTGATCAACAAGCTCTTCGGCTTTGTGCTGCCCTTTCATGGTTCCCAATGCCAGGACCCGTGACCATTTTTCTATCATACCTTCGCCGGATCTCTCATAAACCTCTTCCAGCGCTGTTCCAGGAGCTACGTACAGTAGTACCTTTTCAAATGCGGCAACCCACATAGGTTCCGTATCAACCAGGGTCCCGTCAAGGTCAAAGAATACAGCTTTTTTTCCTTCAAGAATTTTTTTATACATATTTTTTACTAAGGAAGTTTTCCTTTCCTTAACATGTAAATGTTGAACAAATATACCAAAGGACCTGCAAGAACATTAAGCGGAAATGTCTGAATCGGCTCTATCCCGTTTGCCAGAATATAAACGGCATACACAAATCCGGCTAAGAGATAAAGTATCGCCAGAATTACTAACAGCGTCATATGTAATAAGGTTATCAAAGGTTCCCGTAAATGTCATCAGGGCAAAGAATTGTTTATTACAGGAAAGTACTTTAAAATCATACTATGGACGAACAAAAGCCAAATGTAAAATTCAAATGTCCTAACTGCGGGGATATATCACAGGACGATGTGATATTTTTGTGCAACGTGTGTGCACAGGATCAGCTTATTTTTAAGGAAGGCATCTATATGTGTCCTTCTTGCTTGCAACCCGGGGAAAATTTTGAATGCATGCTTTGCGGCTCCAAAGAAGTAAAGATGAAGTCTAAGAGCTGACTTTCTTTTCGGAATAGTAGTGTCTTAAGATAAGAGCTGCAGACAGGTGATCTTTCATGTTTCTTTTCTTCATTGGAATACCCATCTCTATGGATTGTTCCAGTGCCTCGATTGAAGTTCCATTTTCATCCTGAAACTCAACGGGTTTTTTGGTACGTATTTTTAATAGTTTTGCAAAAGCTCTTACAGCCAGTGACTGTTTTGTCTCTTTTCCGTAGTGATCCAACGGAAGTCCCAGTATAAACTTATCTACTTTGTTTTCTATAGAGATTCTTGCGAGTTCGTTTATTGCAGTAGCACTGTTTTTTCCGGAAACAATTTGAACAGGAGTAGCGATACCGTTTCTTCCAAGAGCAACCCCAATATTGGCTTCTCCATAGTCTATGCCCAGAAGAGTTTCATCTTTTCTTGACTTATCGGGCATTTTTATTCCCTTTCTACAATAATTTCTACTTGCTCAGGGTTTTTGGGAACTTTTCGGTTGAACGGAAGGAATCCGTTGGACATATTAAATTCGTAAGTCTTTATATTACTTATCCCTCCAAGTATTTTTTGTGCTTCTTCGGGGGATTTGCCAAGAAGATTTTGTTTTATTTCCTCCTCATTGATGGCGGGAACGACAAAAGTCTTTAAAGTTACTTGAATATCCGCCTCAGTTGAAGAAAGCACACTGTTAGAGGAATTACCCAACACTTCCACGTTTACTTCTCTTTCTTTATCGGATAATTCATAACCTTCGGGGACAAATTCTTTGAGAAGTTCGTCCAACAACTTGTCCAGATTTGATTTCATGTATACCAGCCCCTCGACTTCCGTGCTTTTACTTAGGGACAGTTTTTCCGTATCATCTCCTACATCGTGATCAAACTTTTCACTTATCAACGTCACTTTATGAGATCCCTCAACAAGTTGCTGAGAATTAGCCACTTTAGTTTTCAGTGCGGAGGTAGACTGTTCCGTAATCTCTTTGGTAAGTTCCTCGGAAAGTTTTTGTTTGTCAACTTCAGCCACCACTTTTACTGTTTCGCTTTTTCCTCCTTCTGTAGCCTCTAAAACCTTGCCTTCAAAATCTGCTTTCTTTTGACCTTTCACTTCAAGCGTTTTATTTTTTTCAATGTTATATTCCGCTCCGATTTTTTCCGCCTCAATTTCCACCTCGATGCTTCCGGGTGTTAAAGGACTGCCAGGGTCATTAGGATCTTCAGGCGCCGCTGCTGGAACCGTCACATCGTCTTTGGTAAGAAAGTTTAAGTCCCCCTCATCTCTGTCAAACGTTAATATTGTTCCGTCGTCGAAATCTCTTTCCTCGGTAGTTTTATTGTATATTGTTGCTTTTCCTTCGGCTTTTTCCCCGATCTGTTTTTCTCCGGTCACGTCGATTTCCTTCGATTTTTCAACGGAGGTTTTTATGATTGTCCCCATGAGAATTTTCTGGGCAGCATCCGAATCCGTGTCCGCCTTTACTTTTATCGTAACGCTTCTTGCCAGAGGCTGGGAATTTACAATAATCTTAGCTGTAGCTGTCTGCTTACTCGAATTTGACCTAAGTATAAAAAACAGAGCAAGTCCTACAATTATTAATATTCCGCCTATTTTAAAAAGGCGTTTTCCTAAATCAGGCAGCGCAAGTTTAGGGAGTCTTATTTTCCTGTGGGTGCGCGAATTAGGTACGGAGATATTTTCCATTGCGAACCCTTCGTTTGTGTCCGTTTCAGACATCGTGCTTATACCGTCCTCCATGCTGTCAATCAACACATTTCCTATTTCATCCCGTGTTGTAAAATGAACGGTTAGCCCGTATTTCTCCGCATGTTTATGGATTAACTTAAGGTTAAGTATGTTTTCGAATAAAACGGAGCCTTCAGGCACTTCCAGCTCAACACCGGTATCATTAAGATTGCCTATCTTATTCAAAACCGAAATAACATCGTCGAATATTTCTAAAGTTAGTTTAGTCATTTAACAGTCCTTGTAATTCTAAATATATCACCGATAGTGCAGCAGTAGTCAGCCATTCGGAACTGGATATTGTTCCTGTTCCATCGGTAACTTTGCTCAAATCCAGGAAAGTAAGTTTTGTAAATTCCGGTGCTTCTTTGAAGGGGATGCCTTTTATCCAAGCGTCGCTTTTGAGGACACTCCATAATTCCGGGACATCCGCACCTTCTCCGGTTATGAATAATTTCGAAGCAAACGTCTTTACACCCGTGTATTCGCTAAACAGAAGTTCCATTCCGGAAAGCCAGATTTCCAGAGTGTTTTTTAAAGCATTGTTTACAATGCCTCCTTCACTGACGGTAAGTTTTCCCCCTATATAACTTTTCAGCATTCTTTCGGCTTCAAACATCGTAAGTCCCATTCTTTCGCTTACTCCCTCGACAAAATGCTTGTACCCAATATTTAAGTTTCTTGTCGCGACAATTCCTTTCCCAAAAACTACGGCAACGTTTGTGTAATCACCATCAATTTCAATAATTATAAAATCATTCAATTCACTGTGAGAGCTAAGAATGGTCTGAACTAAAGCATACATTTCAGACCCTATTGCCATCAGCTGCATACCGCTTTTTTTCACTAAATCCTGGAGAGTACTTATGTGATAGCTTGGTACAAATGCATTAAAAACAGCCGTTTCGATTACGAATCCGTTTCTGTTTTCCAGATCAGGAACTTTCTGATTATCCAATTTTAGATACACATTAGACGAAGTAACTATTTCCAGTCCGGTATCCGCATTGCCGGTCAGTTGCAAGTATTCATTTTGTGCTTGCATATACGCAGCATCGTTTATACGGGAATACAAATCATCCAGTTCCTTTTTAGAGATAGGGGAGTTTCTGTTCCGTTTGGCTTTTATCGTTGTCATTAATCCGAGGCATAAATCACCGGAGATCCCTATTATCATATCCTCCACTTTTTCTTCAGAGTTTCCGGATGCAGCGGAAACAGCTTCTTCCAGAGCCGTGCGTACTCTTTCTTTTGAAATAATATTTCCGGACCTTATACTGCCTGCGTCTATGGTACTTTTGCCTGATCCGATTATTTTAACTCCCCCGTTTTCCCTATAGAAAGCGAGGCATTTCACTGTATCCGCGGCAAAATTGACAGTAAGAAATTTTGTGGAATCTTTTTTTTGTTTTGAGAGGAACGGCAGTTTTAGCATAGATATTGATATCATTATATAAATTTACTGTTTCTTTTGCACACAACTGTATTAGAACATCAAAACGGCACGTTTGCTTTCTTAAAAGGGTTGCCCAACTTCGTGGTTTCCTGCTCCGGCTCTTCGGTTTTTTTGTTAAACCCTGCCCGCATATTTATGTACTCTTCGATTTCGTGAACCGGAGTGCCGTATTTCATTCGCGATGTTTCTCTTATCCTGTCAGCTATAGAAGTATCTTTATGATGCGCATTTATAGCCTCCCAGTCGACTTTCATGGAAAAAGGAGGGGTAGGGTGGCCTTTGACCAGTAATCGCACATAACAGTTTCCAATTGGGAGGTTTCCCAAATCCGCTTGAGTGAAAGTCGGCTGAAAATACGTCTCAACGTATTCCGCGTCCTCCGACCCGACCCTAAAGACGCACATAGTTCCGACATTTCCAAAAATTGCGTTTTTAATTTCATCCTGTAGCTGTGCTACAAACTGATGTGCTACTGTCAGATTAAGTTTGTATTTTCGAGCTTCGGAAAGAATAGTTGCGAAATCCGGGGTAGCAAAATTTTGAAATTCATCTACATAAAGGTAAAAGTCCGGAAAATCCTGCCTTCCAAGATACTTATGTCTCCCCAACGCCGCCGCCAAAATTTTTGGTACAAGCAAAAGTCCCAGGAAATTAGAGTTTTCTTCACCGATTTTTCCTTTGGCCAAATCGATCAGTAAAATTTTCTTTTCTTCCATAACATTTGCAAAATCAATTGAGGACTTTGGCTGACCGATTATGTTTCTCATTAATCTTTCTGTAACGAAACGGTCAAATTTCGAGACCATGTACCCCATCTTTTCGCTTTTATGAAAATCGCTGGTTTTTGCTATTTCATCTGTCCAATAACGGATAATAAGCGGGTCGGTGAGTTTATCGATAAAACCCTGAGCATATGACGGATCTATCAAAAGTCTCAGCACGTCAACCATGGTACTTGTCGGATCTGCCATTGCCGTCAACATTACATTACGTATAGTTCTTTCAAGCTGGGGCCCCATGATACCGGAGTGGTTTGGGTCATACATTTTGTAGAGCAATGCGATAAATGCATTGATTATCATGTGTTTTTCTTCTTCGGTATCCGCTTCCAGAATATTTAGTCCTAACGGTCTTTCCGTGTCGGAAGCATCAAAAAGTATTACGTCTTTTTCACGTTCCGGGGGTATTTTGGTCAAAAGTTCGTCTATGTCACTTCCGTGGGGGTCAATAATGGCCATACCTTCCCCGTTTTTTATATCCTGCAGAGCAAGAAACATCATAAGTTGAGATTTACCTGTTCCGGTTTGTCCCAGAATGTAAAAATGTCTCCTCCTATCGTCCGGAAGCATATATATTTCTTTTTCTACGGCCCGGAATATGCTCTTCCCCAAATAAAGCCCTTCATCGGGTATATTAGTAGGTGCGGAAGATTTTCGTGCAGTTAACCACATTATATTGGGCGTACCTATGTCTTTATTTGGAAAATGAAAAATGGAAGCGAGTTCCACGATATTAAGAATCGAAGTGTTCTTATACAACTGCAAGCCCATAATAGGGATATACCAGTCTTTAATGCGTATTTTTCTGAAAATGAAATCATCAATAAGTTTTTTTCTGGAATTGAACAATCCGCCTTTTTTTACGAATCTGTTATAGTTTACGTCCGTAAACTGTTCAAATGCGCTTATTATATTTTGGACATGCCCTTGAGCATTTATTTTATCTTTTGAAATGGAAACAATACGAATCTTGGTATAAAAGCCTGCCTGTCCGATTTTTTTCTCCACCCCTTCAAGGAACGAGGTGTCAATATTCGTTTGTTTTTCGGGATCCGATGCCCTTTGTTTTACCTTGCTCATAAAACTTTGACCCATGTGTCTCCAGGAATCCGGAGCAGGCTGAATGATGTATTGAATGGCCACAACATCTCCTTCCCCAAGTTTGCTCATGCTATTGGTGATAGAACTAAGAGGGTCATTTTTCAGATCTTCATAAACTTTTATCGGATAATAAGAGGGGCCTTTTAATTTCAATTCCGCTACCTCTGTTACTTCCCCCCTGTCCCAAATTTCATGTGGATTAACAAGGTCAATTTCCGCGGTGGGGTACGCGGCATTTATTTGTTTTTCCACCAGTCCTGCAATTTCATCAGGTACTACAACATAAAAACCTATGCCGCTTTCTTTTGACACTATCTCAAACGATATTCTGTATTGTCCCGACATTAAGGTTCTCCACATATCCCTTTTGAAACCCATAAGATTTGAGTACATGTGTTCAGCTGCTTTTATTTCTATTTCATTATCGGCAGGGAGTTTTATTTGAAGGAAAGTCAGATTATACGCAAATTTTTTCTCGGCCTTATTTCTTTGCCAGGAAGCAAAAATTAAAATAACTCCAAAAACAAAAAGAATAAGCACAAATAGATACAGAGATATCCAAAATGTATTATATAAGAGCTCACTTATGTCCATGGGCAGTTTCAACTTCGGAAATAAACTCTTCTTCCTCCAAGTCGGCGATAGATGTCAATTTGTCTTTCGGGTGCTGTACATGGTGTAATTCCGTGATTTTGTCGGTTTTATCAACAATAGTAGTTTTTGATTTGATGTTTGGGGGAGCTGTTACTTGGGGAGCAGTAGTGTTGTCCGGTTGTTGCGGCTGCGGCCCCGTTGATAAAGAAGGTTTTTCCCCCGCAGGCTGTTTTTCCGGAGCACTGCTCTTCTCGGGACTTGCCGTAGTCGGAGTTTCCGGAGTTGATGGTACAAAATCAAGCGAACCGGGCGCACTGCCGGTTTGATTGTCCTGCTGATTTTGGAACTGTCTCATGTAAGGATTTTGAGTGTTATCCATTTGTATTTATTCTACGATTGAGTATGAGAAAACGCCAGTACCGATATATCAGTTTGATTTTCTAAAGTAATTCTTCTTTGGTTTATCGTCGTTCTGTTCACTCTGTTCGTCGGCCAGTTCATCTTTAAAGTCTTCGATGCGGGACTTAATATCCTGGATTACTTCTTTTCCTTTTTCCATTGCAGGAGCTGCTTTTTCCTGAATTTCTTCGACTACTGGGACAACCTTTTCTTTCATCTGCTGGGCTTTTTCTTTGCCTTTTCTGGCAACATCGTCAGCCTTTTCTTTGAGTTCCTCTCGGGTTTCTTTACCGGCCTTAGGGGCATACAAAATACCAAGAAGAGCACCTATAGCCGCACCGAATAAAGCTCCGGTTAAAAAAGAATTTTCGTGTCTCGGGGGTCTGTGTGGGGGATGGGGTCTGTTATGTCTTTCACAGTGTTTGCACATATTATGATTCCTCCTTTCCTGAACCATCTATTAAACTGCTGATTGCTTTCACTGCGCGGACACTTTCAGTAACTCCGGCTATGATTCCGGCCAGCGAAGTTATCGGTGTTGCCACAGCGTCGGTGACTTCATGTACATTATCCAAAACCTGATTCGCTTTCTTAACTGTTTCTCTGAATTCCTTAAGAACCAACACAACGTACACACCTACAGCAATAAGATTTACAGTGAGAATAGCTAAGAGAAATACCAAAATAGTTTGAATATCCATTGCATTTAAGATAGCACTTATGTACTAACTATTCAATGAAATTTATTCGACAACTTCGCCTTCTACTGGACCTTCGCCGTTAGTGTTATCATTGTTACCGCTGGGATTGTTGGGCTCGCCGGATCCGTTGTTCGGTTGTGCGGTTTGTCCATCGCCAGGCCCCTGTTGCCCGTACATATATTGTCCGATTTTAGACATAGAGTCGGAAAGCATCTGAGTTTTTTGTTTTAGCTCTTCGGTGCCCGCCGTTTGCAGGACCGCTCTAATGTCTTTAACCTTTTCTTCAACCTCATTTTTAAGGTCCGCGGGAACTTTATCTCCGGCGTCCTTCAAAGCTTTTTCCGCTGTGTAGGTCAGGGCGTCCGCTGCATTTCTGGTCTCCACCTGCTCTTTTCTCTTTTTATCTTCGACAGAATATTGTTCCGCCTCGTGAACCATTTTTTCAATTTCTGACTTGTCCAGCCCTGTTCCGCCCTGTATCGTTATTTTTTGTTCCTTATTGCTTGCTTTATCTTTTGCCGTGACATTCAATATTCCGTTGGCATCTATGTCAAATGTGACTTCCACTTGAGGCATCCCTCTGGGTGCCGGCGGAATTCCGTCAAGAATGAACCTTCCCAGGGATTTATTATCAGCAGCCATTTCCCTCTCACCCTGCAGTACGTTTATCTCTACACTTGTTTGATTATCTGCTGCGGTGGAAAATACCTGAGATGCCGAAGTGGGTATTGTAGTATTTCTCTTTATCAAAGGTGTCATAATTCCTCCCAGAGTCTCCAGCCCAAGCGTCAATGGAGTGACGTCCAGTAACAAAATATCTTTCACGTCTCCTCCAAGCACCCCTCCCTGAATTGAAGCTCCTACGGCAACAACCTCGTCGGGATTAATTCCTTTATGCGGTTCTTTTCCGAAAAAGTTTTTGACCAGTTCGTTTACCTTAGGCATTCTGGTCATACCCCCTACCATTACTATTTCATTAATGTCGGATTTGGATAAACCCGCATCCTTAAGTGCATTCTCAATCGGAGATAGTGTTCTCTGAAGCAGGTCATCCACGAGCTGTTCAAGCTTTGCTCTTGTAATTTTACTGTTTAAATGTTTTGGACCGGTTTGGTCTGCGGTAATGAACGGAATGTTAATCTCGGTTTCAGTAGTAGAGGATAGTTCTATCTTTGCTTTCTCAGCGGCATCTTTTAATCTCTGCATGGCTTGCCTGTCCCCCGACAAGTCTATTCCTGTTTCGGTCTTAAATTCTTCTACAAGCCATTTGATTACTTTGTTATCAAAGTCGTCTCCTCCCAGGTGAGTATCCCCATTGGTAGATTTAACTTCAAAAACACCATCACCGATTTCCAGAACAGACACATCAAAAGTACCCCCGCCCAGATCATAGACAACTATTTTCTCATTGGTTTTTTTATCTAGGCCATACGCAAGTGCTGCTGCCGTAGGTTCATTAATTATTCTTTTCACTTCAAACCCGGCAATCTGTCCGGCTTCTTTAGTAGCCGTTCTTTGAGAATCATTAAAGTATGCAGGGACTGTGATAACCGCTTCGGTGATTGTCTGTCCCAGATATTTTTCCGCGTCGGACTTGAGCTTTGCAAGGATTTTGGCCGAGATTTCCTGCGGAGTGTATATCTTGCCCTCTACTTCCACACAGGCCAGTCCGTTAGACCCCTCTACAATCGCATAGGGATACTCTTTTTTCAGTTGTTGTACTTCAGGATCACTGAATTTTCTGCCCATTAATCTTTTTATACTGAAAATCGTGTTTTTAGGATTTACAACTTGCTGTCTCTTGGCGGCCACTCCGACAATGTTTTGGTCTGGAACGACAATGGAAGGAGTAGTGTTTGCTCCTTCGCTGTTGTGAATAACCTTGGGTTGCCCGCTTTCCATTATTGCCATGCAGCTATTAGTAGTCCCTAAATCTATACCGATAATTTTTGCCATATATTACTTATCCTCCTTTTTTTGTCCGGACCCGACTTTCACGCGTGCCGGCCTTAACAATTTATCCTTTAAAAAATACCCTTTATTCAGAATTTCGATCACTTTATTTTCTTCCCCTTCCGTCATTTCGACTGCGTCCATAACAGACGGGTCAAAATCTTTGCTTACGACTTCTATTTCCGCGACCCCCTCGTCTTCCAGAACCTGAGCCAAATTTTTGGTAATCATTTTTAAACCTGTATCTTCAATGTGTTTGTTTAGTACTTCTAAGTTGTCCAAAACCGGTAGAATTTTTCTTATCAATGTTTCGTTGGCAAATTCTATAAAGGCCACTTTTTCTTCCTCGGTTCTTTTTTGAAAATTCCTATAGTCTGCCAGCGCTCGTTTCCAGTTGTTTTCCATCTCCGTGAGTTTTTCTTCCAGTTCTTTAATTTTGTTTTTATCTTCGTCGCTCATATTCAAAATAAAAAATTGGTATTTACCAGGCTTCGTTGAGTTCTTCAATAAGTCTCTTTGTATATCTTACTGCAGGGATAACGTTGGCATAATTCATTCTCGAAGGACCTAACAATGCTATATAGCCGCTTTTGCTGTTAGCTCCGGTGCCTCCGTACTCCGTAAACACCAGGGTGCACTTCTTTAAACTATCCATTCCGAGTTCTTCTTCAATCATGCACTTTATATCGTTGCCATAAGGAGCATTTTGGAACACTTTCTCAAGAAGGACATAATCATCCAATAACATCAGCGCTGCTTTTGCGGTGTCTATTTCCCAGAATTCTTTATTATCGAGGACATTTACCGCGCCGGCATAAGTAACAAAGCCGTCCTTGGTTGTGACAATCGAGAGCATTTTTGTTATTTCCGCAAGTGCTACCGCTGCCTCTCTAAGCATTCTTTCGTGCTGAAATCTTGTAGGCCACAAGCGCTGTTTTAACGCTACCTCTTGGAGGACAGGCAGCTCCACTTCTTCCATCAGCTGTTCAAGATAGAGACGGTATGCAAGTTTTGTTGGGACTCTACCGGAGGATGTATGGGGCATATCAAGGAAACCCATGTGAAAAAGCTGCGCCATCTCATTTCTTACTGTTGCGGCGGAAAATTTCAAATTGTGTCTCTTCACAACTTCTACTGACCCAACAGGTTCGGCATCATTTATATACGAATCAATAATTGCTCTGAGAAGTTGAATTTGTCTTTCGGTTAGCATAGACATACGTGCTGTCAGTATAATAGCTCGAGTGCTAATGTGTCAAGATTGAAGTATTTGTCTGAAGGCCTCCTGCGGTATTTCCACTTTACCGAACTTTTTTAGACGGGCCTTTCCCTTTTTCTGTTCTTCAAGGAGTTTATCTTTTCTTTCCCTATGGCCTCCCGACATTTTGGCCAAAACGTTTTTTCTTAGGGCAGGAATATCCTCTCTGGCTATGATTTTTCCGCCTACGGCCGCTTGAAGAGATACCTTGAACTGTTGTCTCGGGATGATTTCTTTTAATTTCTTTAATAAGTTCCTGCCGACGTCTTCCGCTTTGCTGCTTAGCACAATGTGTGAAAGAGGCTCAACAATCTGGTTGTGCACCAGAATATCCATTTTTACTGCATTTACCGGTTTGTAAGACGAAAACTCATAGTCGAGGCTCGCGTATCCGGCAGAGGTACTTTTTAAATCGTCAAAAAAGTTATAAACGAGTTCGGCAAGCGGAAGTTCGTATTCAAATACAACCTTTTTTTCGGAAGGGTAATCCATTTTGATGAGAACACCTCTTCTGTCGTTACATAAATTCAAAATATTTCCGACATATTCTGATGGGGATACAATATTTAATTTTATCCAAGGTTCTTCAAGTGTTTGTATGCGAGATCTTTCCGGCATGGTTGATGGATCCCTGATATACAGTGTTTCGCCTCCGGTCAGAACAACTTTATATTCTACCGTAGGCGTAGTTGATATAAGTTCCAGTCCGTATTCCCGTTCAAGTCTCTCCTGTACTATTTCTCCGTGTAGTAAGCCCAGAAATCCGCATCTAAACCCAAATCCCAAGGCCGAATTATTTTCCGGCTCGTATGCTAAGGCAGCGTCCGATAGCGAGAGTTTTTCCAGAGCTTCCCTAAGCTGAGTGAACTTATCGTTCTCAATTGGATATATCGAAATAAAAACAAACGGTTTTACTTCTTTGTACCCTGGTAAGGGAACAACATTGCTTTTCTCCGGTGCGATAGTATCCCCGACGCGGACCGCGTGGATGTCTTTTAGACCGGTTGCAACGTAACCTACTTCCCCTGTATTTAAGGTTTCCGTGGCTTTACGGGCCGGGATAAAAAATCCTATCTCTTCCGGAATGGACTCTGCTTTAGTAGCCAGAAATTTAATCTTTTCTCTTTTGTGTATTAACGCTGATTCGAGTTTACCCTCTTCGATTTTTATTACAGCCACAACCCCGAGGTACTCGTGATAAAAGGAGTCGAAGACCAGAGCGCGTAAAGTAGCCTTATCACTTCCTTTAGGGGAGGGGATCCTGAGTATTGTTTGTTTTAATAGTTCTTCCACGCCTTCGCCTGTTTTTGCTGATACCCGTAAGATGTCATTTTCATTAAAGCCAAAAGTTTGCACCAGTTCTTTTGACAACCCTTCGGATGCTTGAGGATCGATATCTATTTTATTTAAGACGGGGATAATAGCCAGATTTGCTTCCAGAGCCTTATACACATTAGAAACCGTTTGTGCTTGTATTCCCTGCGTAACGTCTACAACAAGAATTGCGCCCTCGCAGGCAGCTAGAGACCTTGAAACTTCGTACGAAAAATCAACGTGTCCCGGTGTATCTATGAGATTTAATTGATAATCTTCATTATTGAGAGAGTATGCCATGCGCACCGCCTTGAGTTTTATTGTGATGCCCTTTTCCCTTTCCAAGTCCATGCTGTCTAATGTTTGCGATACCATTTTTCTTTTGTCTATAGTACGGGTTATTTCCAAAAAACGGTCAGCCAAAGTCGATTTTCCATGATCGACATGGGCTATGATGCAGAAATTCCTGATATTTTCCTGTTTCATAATGGGTATTCTACTATACTTTTATAAAAACAATACGGCTCGAGGGATAGTTAAACTGCATAATGCAATTCACTTTTCCATCGAGCCGTTGACTGATTAGCGACTAAAGATCCACATTGATATGTGCGGACCGACAGTCAGTGCCAACCAAACGATAAGCCCATATGCGCCGCGCCTGAAGATAGGCAGGGCCGTAGGGATGTGCCGTAGCCGGCGGATGAATGCGGCGATGAAATGCCATATCCACCACACCAAGCTGACCCACCAAAGTAATGACCTGTAGTTAGGGGCTTTGCTGCCTTCCATGCCTTCCAGAAGTTTGTTCAGATCGAGAAGGATCGCCGCATCTATCAGCAGGGTAATAATTCCGACGGTCACCGCAACAAACATTATCGTCAATGTAGTTCTGCGTGTTTGCGGCCCGGCACCGAAGGTAATTTCGACGAGCCACACCAGAAGTGCTACGACTGCGATTCCTAGTGCGGATCCACCCACATACAACAGTGCCGTTGTTAAAGTAGGGGCTGAAAAATAGGCAATCACCGGGATGGCAATAAGTCCCATTAAAAGCGCTGCCCGTGCATTGAGACGAATTCTCCCGTTTCCGAACAAAATGCGGATCAAAATGACTAGGGCCATCGCCGTTAGGAAGAGTTTAGCCGTCTGAAGATAAAATTGTTCCACAGTGTCCTCCTTTATGGACTAGTGTTTGGATGTATGAGATCTTTTGATGGTATCATTATACCACCCTATAGTAATAAGTGCAAGACCCCAGGGCGTGTTAAACGTGTGTTTCCGGAGTTTCTGTCCTTACAAGTTTTAAGTTTATATTGAGTTTACGCAGTATTTTATAAAAAAGCTCAATTTCCGCAACTTTGAAAATTTTAGTGAAGTAGAAATATGCAGACATTCCCACTGTTCCGGCTATTCCCGTAAGAAGAAGCAGGTTGAATGTTCTTGATGTATCAAATACCACCCTGTCCAGAAGTTTGAGAGGTACGTAGAGGCCGATGCCCATTAACATTGATGCGTAGGAAATTTTAATGAAAGGTATAACAATTGTTTCAATCCTGAAGCCGCCGAGCTTTTTGCCAAGAAAGTACATGAGCAATGTCATATCAAGAAAGGATGTAACGGCAAACGTGAAAGCAACAGACCATACCCCAAATTTTAATCCTAAGACCATAAAAAGGGATGCCGCAACGTTCATTACCAGAGTGACTGCGCTTATCTTTACCGGGGTTGAGGTGTCCTTAAGCGCATAGAAAGCTCTTGTAATAAGATAATTTGCACTTTGAGAGAAGATGGAAAAACTGTAAAAAGCCAGCACATAAGAAGTTTTAACAGTTGCTTCCCACGGAAAGTTGGAAACTCCGTAAACCAGACGTACTACCGGTATTCGCAGGACAAGCAGTATTACGCTCAAAGGTAATACGAGATACATCATTTGATGGAAAGAAGTAATAAAAGTCTTTTTGAATTTTTCCAAATTATCATCACCGCTTTCCGACGCAAGGGTTGGCAAACTGGCTGCGGCGATAGACGCCCCGAATAGCATAATGGGGAAAGACTGAAGCTGAAGTGCAAATTTGAGAAATATAACCGATGACGATGATATAAGAATTGCCAGGCTGTTATTAATTGTACCCAGAAGATTTGAAATAAGAACGCTTACGAGCCTGGGAGGAATAAGACGGGAGATTTCTCTAAGTCCCTTATCTTTAAAGTTGAAGGACATAGTTTGAACGAAGCCGGTTCTTTTGATATATGGAAGTTGTATCAGGATATGAAATGCCGCCCCCAGAATCGTTCCGTATGCGGGTCCGTAAATACCGTACGTATCGGACAGAAAAATTATACCTATGAGCATCCCCATGTTATAAGCTATGGGAGCTACGGCGGGAGCAATAAAATATTTAAAAGACTGAAGGATACTTGTTACAAGACTTCCGGCTACCAATAACATTTGGCTTATCAGCATAATTCGCATGAGGTTTGCACCCAGCGCGACGTCCTGCTGTGGAAACTTACCCAGCGCGAGCAGATCAATTAATGGTCCGGCGTATATGTAAATTATCGCGCTTACCACAAGAAAGAAAACAAATGTTGTGTTGATAATCGAAGAGGCTGTTTCGAAAGCTTTTTGTTTATTTTTTTTCAAAAGCTCCGTAAATACCGGAATAAAGACGGTAGATATGGCCCCCACAATTACGATCGAGTAGATGAGATTTGGTATTTTGTCTGCCGTATAGAATACTGCAAGTTCTTGTGACACCCCGAACTGACGGGCAAAGAATCTGTTCTTAACAAGACCTAAGATGGCATTTATGCCGCTTGCTACCGCCAACACAAAAGCCGCCGATAGAATGCTATTTTGTGTTTCCACCAGAAAAGATGTGAACTTGTTATTCCTTATAATAGCTTTCATTTGTTTGGTTCCCAGGGTTTACATTTAACTTTCATATGTTATCATACGTAGCGCAATGGCAAATACCAAATCTGCAAAAAAGGCTATAAGAAGCTCTGAAAGAAAAAGATCTCACAACGCAATGTGGGAGAAGAGGATAAAGGAGACCGTAAAGGTCCTTAAAACTGAGCTTGACAACAAAAACGCCAAACCGGAAATTTTGAACAGTCAATTAACTGCGGTACAAAAGGTCCTGGATAAGGCAGCTAAAGAGAAAGTTATTCATAAAAACAAGTCAAATAGGCTAAAATCTAGATATGCTAAAAGCATCGCTGCCCTTCTTTCGAAAAAAGGAACCAGAGGTTCCGCAAAATCTTCAGAATAGTGCCGTTGAGGGTCTCAATCTTCTTCGTACCCAGCCGGAATTCATTACCTCACATTCACGCCAGAAGTTTATAAGATTTCTACAATCAGTTATTGCTTTCATTTGCGTTATATTTTTGGGGATGGCGGGTTTTAATTTTTTTCTTGATCTCCGTTTAAAAGAGTTAAAGAGTAAAACAGACGAATCTTTTGCGAGGATTATGTTGTTTGAAAAAGAAGCTCTCCTTTCCCGTTCTATTGACAGAAAAACTCTTTTTTACAAAGATATTCTTGATTCACGGCTTTCAGTCGGGGATAAAATGGAAGTTTTATTTGGGAATTTGGGAGGTACTATGTCCGCCTTAGAAAGTAAAGTGGACGCGGATGGCTTTAAACTCAAGGTTGAGGGCAACACTCCTCTGGATTTTGCAAAGTTGCTTAATACATACCTGGAAAGCGGCGAGATCGATCGAATAGTTATCAAGTCTGCAGATCTTCAAAGAGGGAAAAGAACCTATCAGGTGGAATTTGAAGGAGTTTTTAAATGAACATAAATACGGACAGATACGTCACAAGTTTTGTTAGGTCCTATAAGGATTCCGAGTTTGTATTAAGACTCTACACTGTTTGGGCTTTAGCTGCGATTGTAGTAATAGGATATTTTGGTATCAGGCCGGCGTTTGTATCGATTAAGGAAAAGATGCTGCTTATCAATGAGATGGAGCAGATCAACGTAAATCTTGTGGCCAATACGCAGACGTTGGAATCTCTGAAAACGGACATACACACTTACAGCAACAATATAAAATATTTAGAGGCATTTATGCCCGCGGAACCGGAAGTTCATTCATATATTCTTGATTTAATCGGGGCGTTGGGGAAGCACGGGTTTATATTAAGAAACCTTGCTCAATACGATTATCCGGAAGAAGAAAATGCTATAGAAATTAACGTTCAGACGGACGGTACTACCTATCCCGTAGAACTTGTTAACGAGATCGAAAAACTAAAAAGAATCACAACCGTAAAAAATGTGACCTTTACAAGCCAGTCGCTTTCAACTCGGACTTCGTACAGAGTTGTCATGTCATTATATATTTATACACAACCCAGATGAAGGAATTTATTGTATTAGCAGCCTTAACAACTCTAACCTTAGCGGTACTTTTTTTAAATTCGCTGGGCGATTTTTCACGTGAAAAATACCTGAATGAAAAAGTACTTGAAATGTCAGTACCAATTGATGTTAAAATAGATACAGAGTTCCTAAAGAATTTAGAACCTGCCAATGAATAGTACACAGCAAGCGCAAAAAGGATTTAAAACATTTTTACTTACACTTTCTATATCCCTTATTATATTCAGTGTTATCTATTATGTGCTGACGAATCCCTCTTTTAACAAATCCGGCCTTAGCGCAGACATTGAAGACGAACAAGCTGTTTTAATAGAAGAGGAAACTGTGTTCGGAGAATTAGCGAGTCAAAAGATGGATGTTCCACAGAGGGCGGTTTTGGCCGGTGCGGATGAAACCGAGGAAACCACACAGGGTACAGCAGCAGTACCGGACAGTGGAACTTTTGAAGTGACTGTGGGTCTAATTTTATCGGGAATTACTTTTTTGACGGGTTTGTATGTGATCATGCGCGATCCGAGAAAAATGGCTCTTATTGGATTTGAGCGTAGGATCTTTAAAGATCTGGATTAATCTCCGATCAATACCGCTTTTACGATAAGCCTTTTTGCTTTTGTGCCTGCCGGCCAGCAGGTCATTAATGTTACTGTCGATTCATTAAGGTATTTTGGTTTATACTCCGCAAGGGGATTTATTTTTTCCGTGGGTAATATCTCAAGACCCTCTACCCGATACTTTAAAGTCTTATCCTTATAATCTATGGTGAATTCGTCTCCGGTTTCAAGCCTATCCAGTGTGGAAAAGATAGTTTTGTAATTTTTTGGGTTATAAAACCAGGGCAAGACAGAATGTCCGTATATAAACGCATTACCTACTTCTCCCGGCACCGATGAGCCTTTGTAATGACCCAACGCGGTATCAGGACTTAGAGTAGGCGCATTCGTTTCAACTAACGCCTTTTCTATTTTAAGTTTAGGAATTGTAATATAAGAATACTTTGGTACGTCATTTTCCTGCGCGTCGACATTGTTCTGTGTTTCGAGCTCGGTGAATTCAAAGTCACTAAAGCCGCTTGCAATCCCGAGTACGCTTGATGCTACGGGGGCGGAAATCTCGTCTTGTGTTTTGAAATAAACAAGCGGATACACTACCTGCGTTCCCAATATTATAAAACCCAAAGCTAGGAGTAATCCGGGCATAACTCTGGATTTAAACAGAAACTGTTTGTTTACGGTCCTGTAAATAGGGTCAAACGACTCATCTTTTATATATATCTTGGGTTTAAAGGCAGCCATATTTTATGCGATTAATATTTTTTCTATTGCAATTGTAACAGCTAAATCAGGGTTGAGTTCTCCTATCTTTATCTTTTTGTCCAATTCGTAAAGATCCTGGAAGAGTCCTGGGATGTTCCCGGCATTGAAATTTTTCGCCTGGGACAGTGCTTTGCTTCTGACAAACGGTTTTAATTCGGAACTGCTGGGGGAATTGTACACACATGTAGCAACGGTCCTTAGCCCATACAAAATCATACTCAAGATGTGGAACGGGTCGGCACCTTCGTCCAATAATTTTTGCAATTCCCGGTATGTTTTGACCCTATCTTTATAAAACAGATTATCCACAAATTTAAATATGCTGGATTCGGCGGTTTTGATACTTGTTATGACCTTTGCTCCGATTTCTGTTGTTCCGGACAACAACAAGTTAGATTTAGGGAGAGCCTTTTGTGAAAATAGCACTACGGTGGTATCCTGAGGGATTTTCTTGAGAACATCAAAAAAGTTTTCGGAAGCTTGTTTGTTTAGGGACGTAACATCCAGCACTATAAAAGGGAGATTACCGAAAAGGTCGCTCGAAATGGCCATTTCATATAGTTGGGTAGGTTGTATATCTTCGGCATTAAGCTCAACCCTTGTTTCTATGCCGAGTTTTGTCTGCTGATTCAAGATTAGGGCCCGGGATTGAGCAGAGTTCTCCCCGTGGACTATGTAAATCATAGGTTATTTGTCGCCAAACACATATTTTTGTACGTACGCGTGTATCTGGGAATAATCTCCTGTTCTTGGAATAAGGACATACCTACCACCGTAAAGACTCGTATCTTCAGGAGCATAGAGAAGTCCACCGTCGTTTGCTTCACTCCGGTCATCTAGGACTATTGCGTTTACTTTTTCAAAATTTATCTTTTGTGAAAGTAAATAAAAACTTTGAACGGTATTTATATCGATGTTTGTATCAATGCTATTAGAATAAATATCATACAGTTCTTTAATTTTCATCGGATTAATTAAAGTTTTTAGAGACAACGCCTTATCTTTAATTGCCATTATTACCTTTTGTTGTCTTCTTGATCTTGCAAAATCAGTACCTTCATCATTGTCGCCTTTTCTCGATCTGGCATACTTAAGCGCCGTGTCTCCGTCCATTGTCTGTTTGCCAGCCTGAAAGCTCACGACCTCATAGCGCTCATTCTCGGGAGCGTTTTCCATGCCCTCTACAGGGTAGAAGCGATCGGTAAAAGCCCGTTCTACAGTAACTTCTATACCGCCGAGCACGTCAACAGCCTCTCTAAACAGCTCGAAAGTGACAACGGCGTGATAGTGTATGGGAATATCAAGAACCTGTTCTACCACCTTTGATATTTCTTGCGCGCCTCCGTAAGTGTAAATCTCATTTACTTTAGAATGATATCCTGCAGGGCTTTGTACCCATAAGTCCCTTGGAATTGAAATAAGAACCAAGTCGCGGTCAACATGCCCAATAGAAGCCACGAGAATTGTGTCAGTCAGTTCGGAAGTGACCACCCCAGCTTTTCTTTTGTCGGAGCCAAGAAGCAATACATTGGTTCTTCCGTCGGTTTCTTTAATGTCCGCCGCCGAAACGCTAGCAACAATTGAAATAGGATCCAGCCCTTTACTTAAAGGCCCTCTCAAAAGCAGAAACATACCCCCCAGAACCACTACACCAATAAAAAACACTACAAGCCCTGTGGCGCCCTTTTTCTTACCTTTGCGATCATTTGTTACTTTTACGTCCGTGTATTTCATACTTTTAATTTTGTGTTTGATATTTGGTTATGATATCAAAAAAATGATCGGGATCGGTACTGGCATTTCCGACCAAAACCCCATTTAATTCGGATATCCGGGCAATTTCTTCTACATTATCTCTATTAACAGATCCGCCGTAGAGCACCGGGGTATCTTTTTTTAAGATTGCCCTTATTTTATTGGCTCCTTCTTGTATTTCAGCAGAGTCTTTTGGATTGTACACACCGTTTTTCGATATATTTGAGGGGTCTTCCCAGGCGAAAATAGCAGTATCCGAGAAGTTTTTATATACTTCCAAACTTGACGTATCAACAAAACATATAATTGGAACGATATCGTTTTGGAGACACTGTTTGGCCTTTTTTGCTACGAACTCCGGAAATTCCTTGCGTTCGCTGTGACCTACAATACCATATTTACAAAAGTCCCTAATCTGAAAAGCACCGGTTTCTCCGGTATGTGCCCCCTTATCCTCCGCGGAAACATCCTGAGCGGCCAGCCTAAACCCGGCTTTCTCGGCGTAAGGAGTGGCGAAAGGCATATAAGTAAAAGTAGGGGCTACAATTATTTCGTCTTCCGTTTCTAATTTCTCAGATAGTTTAAGAAATGAAACTAACCAATCATTGACATTTATAAGGCTCATATTCATTTTCCAGTTGGCTACAATATAAGACATAGATTTTAACTGAGTTTTTTAAGGGTTTCTTCGATTAGACCCGGAAGATTTTCAATATCTTCGTGAGTGTAATCATACCCCAAAATATTTAAACATGAAAAAATAATTCCTACATCCGAATATATCTTTTCGGCGTATTGACAGGCTACAAGGCTGTGAATAAGCACATTTCCCCCCAGCTCTCCTGTCTTGGATCTTTCACATCCCATAGGGCAGTTTACACAAGACGGTTGTGAACTTTCATTAACTGAAAGCTCATGCTTTCTGGCTAGCAGTGTGTGATAAAGATTTTGATATTTTTCCATGAGCAAAGGAGAAACAACCTCGGTACCTGTTAAAGAAATTGTTTTGATATTTTTTTTGGCAAATTTATTCTCCAGGAAATATTCGGGGGTAGTGAAATAGGAATCCAGAAGTGCTTTTGATTCGTCAAGTGAAAGAATACTTCTTCTGCCCGGAAGTCCTAGAGATCCGGATGATGTTTCCCCGCGTTTGAATGAGACGTCGGAATTCAGGATTTCCAGAATTGTTTCTGATTCCGCAGTATTGTTTAAAACGATCGAGTCTATTCCTGTAAATCTCATTCTGGCAGCCATAGTTCCTCCAATATAAAAATCCTCTATTACGCCGCCGTCATTTACAACGATCGAAGTTTTGGATGCATATGGAAAAAAACCGTTTAACGGCCCTATGGAAATAATAAGAGGATCCTTTTCACCGAACATGTCCATGAGTTTCAAGCCTAATCCGACACCGCCTACATATCTTTGAAGCTCAGTGTAACTTTTAACTTCATAAGTCAGTTTTTCGAGGTCTATTAATAATATTTTCTTACTGGTTAAATTCATCGGAATCTTCCTCTGAAATTGTAAACACACCGGTGGGACATATAGTTTGTAATTTTTTTATGTCCAGCTTGTTAATTCTGGGGTCCAGTTCGACGGAAAAGCCGATGCCTTTGTCCCCCCTGCCTCTCAGTACTCTGATTAGGGAGCCCTCGAAGCCCACTTTTTGAAGTTGCCGCTGTGCTTCAAGTACGCAAAGTTCACAACCTATGCATTTATTTGGAAATGTTACTTTCAAAATCATTTTAAAATTATCCAAGTGCTTCTATGCCTGGCAGGGTTTTCTTAACCAAGAATTCCAGCATGGATCCACCTCCTGTTGAAACGAAGCTGAACTTTTCCAAGAGTCCCACTCTGTTAGCAGCTGCCACAGTGTCTCCGCCTCCTATCAAAGAAAAACAATTTGGATTTCCTGTTATTGCCTCTGCGATGGACTTAGTACCTAAGAGATATTTATCTTTTTCGTAAAATCCCATGGGACCGGCCCATAAAACTGTTTTAGCTGTGCTTATGATATCCACATATTTGCGCACGGTTTCGGGACCTATATCTAACTGGTTTTCGGCATAGTCAAGGGGAAGTATCAGATTTTGAGGTATTTCATCTGTCCAATCAAGTCCGATCTTTCCTCCTATTAAAACGTAATCCGCAAGCTGAATAAATTTTGAAACGGTGGGTTTTTTGCTTTCCAATTTTGCTCCCCCTATAACAACAACAAACGGTTTTTCAGGGGAGTCCAGTATTTTTGTAAGGTGTTGAATTTCTGATTCAAGTCTAAACCCCGCAAAAGCAGGAAGGATTTTCGGTAGTTGCGCAATAGAAGCGTGTCTCCTGTGCGAAGTTGAGAAATTTTCGTTTACATAAATATCTGCCTTATCTGCCAATTCCCGAGCGTATTGTTCGTCATTATTTTCTTCCCGTATGTCAAACCTCAGATTTTCCAGTAAAACATAACCGCTAGTTCCAAGCTGCGTGTCAAAAAAGCTTTTTAAATGTCTTGTACTCAATATATCGTCGACTTTACCGTGTGGGCTACCCATATGACCCCCGAAAATAGGAATACCCCCCTTTTCCACTATAAACTTAGTGGTAGGTAGCAGGCCTTCCAGTCTGTATGTTTCTTTTATCACCCCATTTTCTATTGGGACGTCCAGGTCTGCTGCAACAAAGACCCTAGTTCCTATTTGTATAGGTGCATCTTTAATGGATTTCATATCAGCTACATTTTATCACTTTACAGTGTGTTTTATGGATTTACGCGGATGCAAGAACCGCCATTTCGACAAGACGGTTGCTATATCCCCATTCGTTATCGTACCAGGCTAAGACCTTAACCAGATCCCCGTCAATAACCTTTGTCATACTCAGATCGCAGATAGCAGAATACGGAGTTCCCACTATATCCGACGATACAAGAGGATCGTATGTGACAGAAAGGACGTTTTTGTATTTAGGATCTTTACTCGCTTTAGAAAGAGCCTCGTTAATTTCCTCGGCGGAGGTCTTCTTTTCCACCAGCATTGTTATGTCTGAAATTGATCCGGTAACAATCGGTACGCGAATTGATATCCCGTCAAATAATCCGGAAAGCTCAGGGATTACGGATGTTGTTGCTTTGGCCGCCCCGGTTGTAGTGGGGACCATGTTAAATGAAGCGGCTCTGGCTCTTCGCATATCGGGATGAAGTGGGGGAGGAGGGCCATCTACTACGTTTTGTTCGGCAGTAACTGCATGAACCGTTGTCATAGCAGATTTTAGTATTTTGAAATTTTCGTGAATTACCCGAACTACCGGGGAGATGCAATTAGTTGTGCACGAAGCATTAGATATTACATTTTGGCCAAGATATTGTTCGTCGTTTACACCCATCAGGAATGTTTGTGTTGTTCCGCCTTTTGTAGGTGCGGAAACCACAACTTTTTTTGCCCCCGATTGCACATGAACGGCAGCCGCATCGTCTTTAGTGAAACGCCCGGTGCATTCAAGGACTACATCCACCTGCATGTCCTTCCAGGGAAGCAGAGCGGGGTCTTTTTCCGACAAAACTTTGATTTTTTTATTATCGACTATCAGATAGGTTTCTTTGGCGGACTGAGAGAAAAAATCTTTACTTTGATGGAGGGTGTCTTCCATTTTAACTACTTTCCCGTCCTCTTCTAAATGCACTTCCTTGGAGAAAATGCCGTATGCGGTGTCGTATTTCAAGAGATGCGCGAGAATTCGCGGGTTTGTGAGATCGTTTATGGCAACCACTTCAACGTCCTGTCTATCGGCAGCGATCTTGAAAGAGGCTCTTCCTATTCTTCCAAATCCGTTTATGGCTATTCGGGCAGTCATTTATTTAAATTAGAATTTATCCAGCTGCGCAATATCTCTTTAGGCATTGCACCGACTTTTCTGTCAATCTCCTTATCTTCCTTGAGAATTACAAAGGTAGGAATGCTGAGAACGTTGAATCTGCCGGCGGAATCCGCATCCGTTTCAACATCCACTCGTTTAAATGTTACTTTACCTTGATACTCTTTTTCTAATTCTTCGAAAATGGGCTCCATTATTTTGCAGGGGCCACACCAGTCTGCATAAAAATCTACAAGTTGAATCATAAAAAATATAGTAATTTTGAACTTAGACTATGATAACATAGTCCATGTAAATCAGACCATGCTTTCTCACAGATTCTTAAGTAAAATTTTATTTTTTGTATTCTTCGGACTTATTCTATTTTTTGCAGGGTCTTTTCTGAAAAAACATTCCCGAACTATTTCTTCTCTACCGCAGTTGTCCGGAAAAGTATCTTTAATTAATACCGAAACAGCCGCATATTACAATTCTTTAAATAATAAATACGATCCTGAGCTCGGGTGGGTTCTTGCAAAAAAAGACATTCAGTACGGTGACGACATGGTTGTTGCAGAAGCCGCTTTACTTTTTAATGCGGACACTGGTGAGATTTTGTATCAAAAAAATTCTTCCGCAAAACTTAGAATAGCAAGTCTGGTAAAAATAATGACCGCTGTTGTGGCTTTAGAACATGGTAATTTAAATAAGGAGATTACTGTATCGGATAAAGCAGCATCTATTGGGGAAAACTCTATGGGCATAAGTTCAGGGGAAATCTATTCTCTGGAAGAATTGTTGTACGGTTTGTTGTTGAATTCAGGAAACGATGCAGCATACGCAATTGCGGAGGGAATCGCGGGCGACTCACAAGAGTTTGTAAAATGGATGAATATTAAAGCAAAAGAACTAGGACTCTCAAATACATTCTTTGCAGACCCAAGCGGATTGGACGATACGACTCTAAGTACCACGGACGATTTGGGCAGATTATCCAGGTATGCCATGAAGAATCCGGATTTCAGACGGATAGTAAAAACAACCGACATAATTCTGACTTCCGATAGTCACAAGTATCTCTATCTGGAAAATCAAACCAATCTTTTAACTACGTATCCCGGGGTGCAGGGAATAAAAACGGGCTTCACAGAAGAAGCTGGGCTATGTCTTGTAACTTACGCTGTAAATGAAGGAAAGGAATTAATAGGAGTTGTGCTTAACAGTATAGACAGAAAAGGAGATATGATTTTAATGTTGGATCATGGTTTTTCACAGTACGGTATACACGTTGAGCATAATTTACTCGACTATTGAAATTTTATCGCCAATCTTTAAGTTATTCCTAAGAGTCCACCCACCGTTGAGCTCTAGCACGTAGAGAGCCGGTTTAACAGGTGAATACGTGGGACAGTTAGATTCCTTACATGGAGGAGTTTCCGATGAAATGTCTACTATGGAAAATTCTCTGTCAAGCCAAATAATATCCAGCGGGATGACGGTGTTTTTCATCCAGAATGAATGGTGACCTTCGGCCTCAAATATAAAAAGCATACCTTCGTTTTCCGGTAAGTTTTGGATAAACATTAATCCCCGCGATCTTTTTTCAGGGGTGTTTGCAATTTCTGCTATAACGGATTTATCGGCAACATTGATTGTTACGAACCTTCTTAGTTTTTGTTCCGTTTCCCGACCGTGTCCGTTTGTTAAAAAAAATATACTGAGTACAAGAACAAGAGGAACTGCCAATGTTAATACTAATAAGTACTTAATTTTCATTTTTTCTCTTTATGTTAAAGCGCAGAAACCAATTAGGGTTTATTTCCTTAAAAAATAAGAAGTCTTCGACAATATCATACATATAGTGCAGACTCCATGATAAAAAAACTACTGAAAGAGAAGGGCTGTCTCTTGTCAGCCCGGCCAACCAAAACAACAAAAGCACAAATAGGAGGGTCATTAGATTATGAGAATATATACCGGTGTTGTATTTATGATTTCTCTTTAAATATGCAACAAGTGCCTTTATTTCTCTATCAGCAATATATTTTTTGACAGTTCTTGTGTAATCTGATTTAGCTCCATACCAAAGAAAGTAGAATAAATGATCAATATCCGGAAGAATATTTGCCAAAAAGCCGAGAGCGAGCATTTTGTTTAGATTTGATTCAGGGTAAATGGACTTTATTGCAAGTCCGCTCATCACGCCTAAAACAGCGTGTATTGACATGTGATATTTCTCGCTTTTTTGTCGCAGGAATGAAATCATTTTTTTTCGCATTGACTAATTATAACTGTGGTCTCATGAATGATAAAATCGACAGGTGAATATTATCTTTGATTTTGACGGAACAATTTCAGATTCCATGTTGCCTTCGATAAGACACATTGCAAAATGGGTCCCGGGGGTTGACGTGGACGAGTTTATACGAGGGGAACTGGAAGACTTTCGCGATAGAACAATTCAGGAGAATCTGTCTTTCTTTAAAATTTCAAAGATCAGATTTGCCATAATGTATTTTTTGTACAAAAACGAAATGGAGGATGGTGTGGGGGAAACAAAGATCTTCGACGGTATGCGGGCCGTTTTAGATCAACTCAGTAGGATGGGACACTCACTGTTTATTGTTACTTCCCATTCAAAAAAGAATGTTGAAGACTTTCTCATGAGAAACAATATCTCTGTTTTTAAACACGTATATTCGTCCAAAGCCTTGTTCGGAAAGCATCGTTTACTGAAAAAACTCTTCTTGGAATACAAGACCGGGGCAGATAACAGTGTGTACGTTGGGGACGAAGTGAGGGATATTCAGGCATGTAAAAAAGCCGGCGTACGCATAATTTCCGTGACGTGGGGATATAACTCAAAAAAACTGCTTGAAAGATATAGTCCGGATTTTATCGCGGAATCCCCCGCGGATATTTTGGAACTGGTAAGTCAGATGCGCATGATATGATAGCTACATGTCCGATGCCTCCGAAATTTTTTCAGACCTGAATGACCAGCAAATAGCGGCCGCAATGCATTTGGATGGCCCTGCTCTTGTTGTTGCCGGACCTGGAAGCGGAAAAACCCGGTTACTTACCCATCGAATTGCTTATTTAATCAAGGAAAGAGAAATTTCAGAAAATCATATTTTATGTGTGACTTTCACCAACAAAGCCGCATCGGAAATTCGCACACGCGTTGAAAATCTTCTTGAGTCAAATTTTAAATTAAGCTGGAGCGGAACGTTCCATTCCATATGCGCTAGAATCCTGAGAATTGACGGTAGAGAAATAGGTGTTCCGCAATCCTTTGTTATTTATGATAAAGACGATCAGGCAAATCTTATAAAAGGAATCATTAAAGATTTCGGAATTGATTCAAAAAAATTTTCTCCTAACGCATTGTTGTCAGCTATCTCAAGTGCAAAATCCGAACTGGTCTCCGCCGCATCATATAGGGATTATGCTCAAGGTTATTTTCAAAAGACTGTTGCAAGTATTTATCCCGAGTACCAAAAAAGACTCCAGATGAATCAAGCTTTGGATTTTGACGACTTGTTGGTGAGAACGATTGATCTGTTTAGTAATGTGCCGGCTGTATTGAATAAGTACCAAAGAATATTTAAATATATTTTGGTGGATGAATATCAGGATACGAACAAAGCACAATACGTATTAACAAAAATGCTGGCCGAATCCCACAAAAATCTATTTGTGGTAGGGGACATGTCGCAGGCGATTTATAGTTTTAGGGGGGCTGATTTCAGAAACATTCTTAATTTCCAGAACGATTATCCTGAAGCAAAGGTTTACAACTTGGAGCAAAATTACAGGTCTTCTCAAAATATACTGGATGCAGCCAAAAACATTATCAAAAATAATTCCACATACATACCTCTGGATTTGTGGACCCGTAATGGCGACGGAGAAAAACTTCTGGTATTTACTGCAGGGTCGGACAGGGAAGAAGCGGAATTTGTTTCCACAAAAGTAATTGAGGAAGTAGTTTCCGGAAAGAATTTCCGGGACATTGCAGTCTTATACAGAACTAATGCCCAATCCAGAAACATAGAAGAAAATCTGCTTAGAAATAATATTCCGTATAGGATAGTTGGAGGACTGAGGTTTTATTCTAGAAAAGAGATCAAGGATATTATCGGTTTTTTGAGAGTCATATATAATCCAAATGATTCAGTTTCCTGGGAAAGGGTAATAAACATTCCACCAAGAGGCATAGGCCAGAAATCGGTGGAAGTATTTAAGAAAAATAACTGGAATATTACGGAAGTCGAAATGCGCACGGGTCTGCCCTTTTCGGAATGGCATAAAAGTATAGAGACTTTTTCAACACTGGAGCTTATGGAGGAAGTCCTGGAAAAAGTAGGCTATGTAAAATGGATCGACGACGGGACAGATGAAAGTAAACAGCGGATTGAAAACATTATGGAATTAAAATCAGTCGCGGCTCAGTTTGTTGAACTTAAGGATTTTTTGGAGAACGTATCGCTGATTGAAAGCACCGACAAGCCCTCATCAGATGAATATAATGCCGTGACGTTGATGACAGTTCATGCTTCAAAAGGCCTGGAGTTTTCTACGGTCTTTATGGTTGGTATGGAGGAAAAACTTTTTCCGCATGTACAATCACTGGGGGAGATTGATGAACTGGAAGAAGAACGAAGATTATGCTATGTGGCCGTAACCAGAGCCAAAGAAAAGCTTTATCTTACCCACGCATCTACCAGACTTTATTTTGGGGATATCCAAGCAAACCTGCCCAGCAGATTTTTGGCTGAAATTCCGGAACACCTTATAATGTATTTCGGTTCTACTCATGGACAGAGCAGACCGTATAAAGACGTCGAGGATTATCTGGATGATTTGGAGTACAGCCGAAAAAATTTTAACTGGAATTAAAATGAAGCCTTATATACTTTATATAATTGCAACGCCGTTGTTTTTGTTTAGGGCACACTTTGCCGTAACCGATACGGATGTATTGGGAATCACCGATATTAGAGCAAACGCCGAAACATTTTCGGAACACGACATCGAAATTAATACAACTTCCAGCTTCCAACAGGAAGAAATAATCGAAACCGAATCGTTACCCTTTGAAATCGTGTACAAAGACGACGATGAGACCGAGTACGGTCAGGAAGCAGTGTTGCAGGAAGGGGAGGAAGGAAGAAAGGAATACAAATATCTTGTTACTTACTGGTTTGACGAAGAAATCTATCGTAATTTGGTGGATACGCAAGTATATGAACCCAAGGACGAAATTATAGCCAAAGGCACTAAAATAGTCTGGAGGCCAGTAAATACGGATCAAGGTACGTTCAATTATTGGTACAAGCTGCGAGTGTGGGCTACAAAATACGATGGCAATTGTGATGGCTGCAGGGGTTTAACGTACAGCGGAACACCGGTGAGAAAAGGAGTTTGCGCAGTTGATCCTAAAGTGATTCCGTTGGGTACTAACTTTTATGTGGTAGGTTACGGAATGTGTCGAAGTGAAGACATAGGCGGAGCTATAAAAGGCAATAGAATTGATCTGGGATATGAAGATGTAATGAAAGGCAGTTGGCGAACCGGTTGGACTGACGTTTACCTTTTAACCAACTCGCCGGAAGGTGATGGAGATTTTTACGATCGATAGTTTAATTTCCCGCTGAAATGAACTCTGCCCCAGTGTGAGATATAATTTAGCTGTGTACGAAGCAAACAAAAACCTTGGGCAAAATTTTTTGCTTGATTATGAAATAGCGCAGAAACTTATCGACTTGCTCGAGATAAATACGGGCGAAGTTGTTGTAGAAATCGGAGCCGGTTTGGGCGCTTTAACTGAACAGTTGGCAAAAAAAATGGATTCAATGGATTTTACCGCGTACGCACTGGAAATAGATTCAAGGTTTATTCCCAAGCTGGAAAGCATGTTTGTGGATAGAGAAAAATTGTTTATTGAAGATGCTGACGTTCTTTCTTGGTTACCGGAATTTGAAACCGACAAACCGCTAAGAATTCTAGGAGCGCTTCCATTCTATATTACTTCTCCGATACTTCACGCCACGGTTAAAATGCACACTCCCCCAAAATCTGCAGTTTTTGTTGTTCAAAAAGAAGTCGGAGAGAAGATTTCCAGTAAAGTGCCGGATGCATCCTATCTTTCCACCTTTGTTCAAACGTTTTTCGAGGTTACATACGTTGATGAAATTTCCAGAAAATTATTTGATCCCCAACCAAACGTAGACGGGGCTATTATTGTTTTAAAATTGCTGGAAGATTACCCGTCGGATATCGATAAGGAAAAATACGAGGGATTTTTACACAGAGCCTTTTCGAATCCACGAAAAATGCTCAACAAGGCATTTGCGGCCGAAGATCTTGAACGCGGAGGCATTGACCCTTCTTTAAGGGCAGAGGCAGTACCTGTGGAAAAATGGGTCAGTTTTTTCCGGTTTTTTTCATCCGCGGGAAGTGATAAGAAATGAAATTAAGTGTAATAATACCCACCTTAAATGAAGAAGCTTATATTGGACTGCTTTTGGAATGTCTTACGAATCAAACTCTTAAGGATTTTGAAGTACTTATTGTGGACGGAAATTCAACCGATGGAACTAAGGACAAGGCCTTGCAATACCAAGGTTTGCTGGATATTAAATTTATTAACGCGGGAAAGAAAGGAGTGTCTTTACAGAGGAATCTGGGAGAAAAACACGCTAATACAGGACATCTGCTATTTATGGATGCCGACGGTTATATAGAAGACGATTTTCTGGAAAAAATATACAAATACATAAGACAACACACTGATGTGGACATATTGACCACTTGGGTAGCTCCCTTATCAGATAAGAAACGGGACAAAATAATTTTCTATGCCTACAATCAGTTTTATTTGGATATCGTAAAGTATTGGAAACCTGCCGGTGGCGGCGCGTTTATGTATGTTAAAAGGAAAGCGTTTAGGGAAGTAGGGGGTTTTGACGAGAAGATAGTTTTGGCTGAAGATCATGATCTGATCGTTAGAATGCACAAAAAGGGTTACAAGTACAAATTGTTAAAGCGTCCGGATATTAAGACATCAATACGACGTTTGGAAAAACAGGGAAGACTTAAGTATATATGGAGTCTAGGAAGAAGTGCGGCATATTTTCACCTGGTGGGCCCGATTCAGGATTACAATCTTTTTAAGTATGTTATGGAGGGCGGATCGACTTATGAAGGCGTTAAAATAAATTTGGATTTCCTGAAAGACAAAAAGTTCGGGGCCCGGAAACCGGCGAAAAAATC
Organism: candidate division WWE3 bacterium; assembly: GCA_003599255.1. GTDB lineage: Bacteria > Patescibacteriota > WWE3 > UBA101185 > UBA10185 > OXYD1-FULL-39-9. The sequence continues at coordinate 132,211 of QZJF01000017.1, forward strand.
TGAAAACGATTCTTCGGAAGGTATATCCTAGGCCCCACACCGGAGCGGATTTACCCTTCCGGTTGAACTCTCTCTTGCCCCCGTCCATTTAGGACGCGGAAATATATTAATTTTCTTAAAAATAACCTATAAAGCCTTTAACGTCAATGTTATACTCAGGGCATGGCGGTGCATATAGTACAAACTCAAAAGTGGGCGGATTTTAAAAATTCCTTTGGAACCCCGGCCGTGTCAGTCGGAGGTGTTGTTTATACCAAACATCCCATACCATTTACAAACTTATTTTTTGGTTACAGTCCCAAAGCTAATCCGTTTGAGATAAATTTTGAAGAAGTTAAAAAATCTTTGGAAGAGAATGATTGTATAAATATCAATTTCGATGTTCCTAATGTTGAGACTGGCACCGAGACCGCTTCTGCGGCCGGAAAAATATTTGAGGATATCGGTTGCACGCCATCTCCAAGAGATCAGTTCGCAAAGTCAAATGTGATCCTCGATCTTACTGTTCCTGAAGAGCAACTAATGCAAAACATGCACTATAAGCACAGGTACAATATCAAATATGCCCAAAAAAAAGGGGTTACCGCTCGGTTAGCAGAGACACAGGAAGATTTTGATATCTTTTACGAACTCTTCAAAGAAACATCCATAAGGCAGAAATATTTCGTCCGCGCCAAAACTTACTATCAGAAAATATGGGAGATGTTCAAAACCGAAGGAATGGCACACATAATTACAACTTTTTATAAGGACACCCCGCTGGCATCGTGGATGCTTCTTTCCTATCAGGATATTCTCTATTATCCTTATGGAGGATCTTCAGAAAAATTCAAAAATCTGCACGGAAGCACTTTGGTGGGATGGGAAGCAATAATGTTAGGGAAACGTTTGGGGTGTCATACCTTTGATATGTGGGGAGCGGCCGAAGATATGAATGATCTAGAGGATCCGTGGTGGGGGTTCACTAATTTTAAGTTACGTTTTGGTGGAAAATACGTAAAATATATTGATTCATATGACTACGTACTAAATCCCTCGGTTTACAAGATGTTCTCTGTTGCGAATTCAATGAGGTGGAAGTTATTGCGGATAATTAAATGAATCACCAAATACACGACGTTCGACAAAGTGACGCATGGGCGGAGTATCTGACTGAAATAGGTTGGAAAACTGTTACGACTTCGTTCGGAGTAAAAATCTTTTTTCGTCCCTCTATTTTTGGATCTTTGGTCAAAATCCAAAGAACCACGCCACTGAATGAGGAACATATTAAGGAGATAGAAGAAACCTGTCTTTCAAAAAGAGCCATGTTTATCAAAATTGAGCCTGGGTACGGACAGGATATAGGAATTCTTGAAAATATGGGGTATAAGACCAGTCTATTTCCAATGGTTCCTGCAACAACAATTTTTATAGACCTTACATTATCCGAGGGCGAACTTTGGAATAATGTATCAAAAAGCGGAAAATATTCCATAAAGAGGGCGGAAAGAGAAGGAGCAAAAGTAGAAGTTTACACGAATCCGGGAGATAAAGAATTTGATATTTATTACGCTATATTGAAGGAAACAGGTACGTTGAAAAAATTCTACGTTCCTCCAATTAAACAGCTGAAGAAAATGCGCAAATCATTTGGTGATAAAGGACACTTAGCAATTGTTTACGAAAAAGACGGCTCTCCGGCAGGCGCAAAGTATTTTATCGGCTCAGAAGATAATGCTTTATATGTAAACGGAGGCACTTCCGGACAGGGTAGAAACACCAAGGCAGGTTACGCTCTTTTATGGAAGTCAATATTGTTTCTTAAAAATGCCGGGTATAACCTGCTAGATTTGGAAGGAAAGGACGATCCCAGGTTTCCGAGTTTTACCAAGAACTGGGAAGGATTTTCTTATTTCAAGGAGAAATTCGGCGGGGAAGAGATTGAGTTTCCTTATCCGCATGTGAAGTATTATAGCCCGATTATTAAATCAATGGTCGCCCTGACCGGTATGGACATATAACTAACCCTTATAAACAAATGGACAGATGTCTTTGTAATCGCACCATGTGCAGTGCATTCCCGGTGTTGCTTCGTAATCTCCTTTTTTCAGTCTCTCCACCACTTGGATGACCGTTCTTTTTGCCTGCGTTAATTCCTCAGGTGTGTGAGTCGTCGAAATTTTAACTCCCTCTTCCAAGAAATACAGGCTTAATAATTTAGGATTCAGTTTGAGTGCTTCCCTGGCGGCTATGTCATATAGGGCCAGCTGTGTATCTTTATCTACCTCTTTTTGTGTTTTTGTTGCCCCGGTTTTGTAATCGATAATTTCAACACCGTCCGAATATTCGTCTATTCTGTCGATACGGCCTTTAAACTGAATGCCTCCCAGATTAAGAGAGAAGCGTTTTTCCAGAGCTATATGTTTTATGGAGTCATTTTTATGCTTGCTATGATATCTTTCCAGCAGCTCCTTTCCGTTTTCAAAGCGCATCTTTCTGTGTTCTTCGTTCATATACCCAAGCGGCTGCCAGTTATTTTCGTAGGCATACAATAAATCATCCAAACTAACTTCTTTGTTAAACATTAATTTCGTGTGGAAATCCCTAAGAGTGTCGTGAATAGTTGTTCCAAAGCTTAACGCGTGACTTGGCAGAGTCGGAAGCTTTAAGACATACTTATATTTATATTGAAGAGGGCATGTTGTGTAATTATCAACTGCAGAAAAGCTTAGAGACTCAGGCAGTGTTCCGTTAATTTTAATTATTGCCGAATCCCTAAATCCGGAGTTTATTCCGAAAAGAGTATTAGTTTCACCGTCCGGTTTAATTTTTCCAGGATCTTTTGTATCCAAACCTATCTCTTGCAGAAATCCGCTCGGAGTCTTTTCCCGTTTTCCTCCGTAGTCTTTTCCGTAAGTCATGTACAAATATTTTTTAGCCCTGGTCATGCCGACATAAAACAGACGCCTTTCTTCCTGGATATGTTCGTCTCCCGACGGGAGAGTTTCCTTGATTAGTCTGTCAGGAATCATGATTGCATCTTTTCTGTTTCTGGTCGGGAATCTGTCAGACACAAGGTTCACTAAAAATACTACGGGGAACTCCAGACCTTTAGCCGAGTGGGCGGTAAGAAGGTTAATTGTATCAATATCTTTGATTTCTGCCTGTGCGGGGTTATCTCCGGCCTCGATAATTAGTTCCAGATAATCGACAAAGTCCAGCAATGTTGGATATTCCCTATGCTCTTGGTGAAAGTCTATCTCAAACTTTTTTACTATATTTAAGAATAAGTCCAGATTTTCAATGGCAAGCTGATTTTCTATCGTTTCTTCTTCAGTAAATTGAGATATGTAGTTAATTGAATTGACCGCAGAGAAAACGAATTCAACTGGAGTGCTTTTGGTAATATTTTTTTGAAAGTCCAAAATTCTTTGATAGAAAAACTGTAAGGAATCGCTTTTACTTTTTTTGATTGTCTCCCACAGATCTTCTTTACCAATTCTTGATTTGGCCAAAATTGCCGCCACATCCGTGTATGGGATTTTTAAAGTACTGATATTCAAGGTTCTATACAGACTTATCGGGTCATTTGGATTTAAAACTGTTTTCAGGAGTGCGATTATGTCTCTAATTTCGTCCCGATCATATAGACCTCTGTTGCCCACCAATTGATAGGGGATTCCCTTTTGTCTAAGACCCAGCAGAAATGCATCAAGGTGATTATTTGCTCGTGCGAGAATAGCAAAGTCTTTGTAGGTGTACCCCGGTTCTTTTGCGAGTATTTCCAGAATTTTCGAAACAACAAATTCAACTTCCTCCTCAAGCGTTTCGGTTCTGATTATTTCCGGGGACTCCCCCTGTATGTTAGCCTCACTTGTTATTTTTTTGGATATTCCTAACTTTGATTCAAGCGTATCCGGGTTGTTGTTTTGGATTAGCCTGTATGCAGGATCCAAAATCTCCTGCGAAGACCGATAATTTTGCAGAAGAGTCACCATTTCCGAATCAGGGTAATCTCTCATAAATTCAAGAATGTTGGAAACGGCCGCCCCTCTGAATTTATAGATTGATTGAGAGTCATCTCCCACCGCCACCAGACTTCTCTCTCCTAAAAAAGCGGGGCATAACATTTTAATCAGAATATACTGCGCATAGTTTGTATCCTGAAACTCGTCGACTAGCACGTGCCGGAATTGTTTTTGATATTTTTTTAATATTGCCGGTCTGTCATTAAATAATTTTATTGTCCATGTAATTAAATCTCCGAAGTCGAGTCTTGATTTTTCAATTTTTATTTTCGTATATGTCTCGTAAATATGTGCCAGTTCCTGCCATCTTTGAATCTCGTCCCCGGTTTCAAAATTATCTTTGGAATTTTCCACGTATTCCCGTAGATTATCCGGCGATATGTTTTCGTCCTGAAGTCTTGAGATAAATTTAAGCGCATCGGAAATAAATTTAGTGGGATTGCCCAAGGGTCTGAAATAATTCATTTGCATTTTGAAAAGGCCCTTTCTCAAAAGCAGCCATTGCTCGGGTCCTGAAAGTATTTTGTATGAGGGGTCCAGACCAATCTCTATTCCTTCGGATTTTAAAATGCGATCGGCGAAGGAGTGAAAAGTGTATACCCATGGTTCTTCATAACCCAATGGCATTACATCCCCAATTCTTTCCAGCATTTCTCCTGCTGCCTTCTCAGTGAAGGTAAGCGCAAGAATTTCGTGGGGTTTTACGTTTTTATCCAGTATTAAATGGCGGATTCTTTCGGTTATAACGCGCGTTTTGCCTGTGCCGGCACCGGCAACCACAAGCAGAGGACCGTTTTCGTGCATGATTGCCTTCTTTTGATTGTCGTTCAGCTCGATTTTGGATTTGTTTGCCATGTCCAGGTAATTATAAGCATATTTGCCAAAATCCGGAAAATAGCCTATAATAAATCTTATCGTAAACCAACCTTAAAAAAAGGGTTAATGTATCAGGAAAGGAGCTTTTGGATGGAAATTTTCGTAGGTCTTTTGGTAGTGGCTATCATCGTTGGAGGAGCAAAATTTTTGCACCTCTCTCCTGAGGAACGAAAAGCCGCAGGAATTGTAACACCAGAGGAATCCCGGGCTATTCACCATCCCAACCCCTGATTCTGTCCGGTCCGACTGCAACATATGGAGAAAAGTTTTCATGAAAACGTAAAAATACTCTTTCCATAATATAACCAGCCCCGGCCAGCCGCGCTCCGCCCGCTACCCTGCAAGTAACGCTTAATCGCGTGAATCGACTAAAATCGAACTTGCAGGGTAATTTTTTGCAAAAAACCGAGGAATAAGATCCGCCTAGTTGTTGCCGTTCTCGACAACCTCATCCGCGGAATCAAGAAGCGGCTGCTGTTCTGCCTGACCCAGCGCCTGAACACTTTCAATTTTTCCGAATAACCTCATAAATTTCACTTTTACCTTGTCCATTGACTTGTATGTATCGGATATATGTCCCTCTAAAACCCCCAAATCTCCATTGAACTTTTCAGCTTCCAGACTGATTCCCGCCAGAGACTTTAGTATTTCACCCGCGTGTTTCTGCAGCTCTTTTTGTTGAAAGGCAATAAGCAAAACTCTAAGAAAGTAGGAAATTGTATTCGGAGATGCCAACACTACACTTTTCTGTTTTGCGTACTCTTCTATTTCCGGAGTATTTACAATTAGTTCGTAATAAATATTTTCCGAAGGGATGTACATAATTGCCTGCTCCGATGTTCCTTCTTCCGGAAGGATATATTTTGAAGTTTCGTCAATTCTTTTCTTTATATCATTAATAAAAGTTTTCTTTATTTTGTCCCTTTGTTCCTGTGTTTCCGCGACAACCATAGCCTTAAAGTTTTCGGCAGAGAATTTCGCATCAATCGGGATAATTCCTTTATCAGTGAAAACTGCGGCGTCACATTTTGTCCCGTCTTTAAAAGCATATTGTGTTTTAAACCTGTCATTTGGTAGTGCACTTGCCAAAATATCGTACAAGAGTTGTTCTCCAAGACCTCCTCTTAGCTTTGGTGATTTAAGAATGTTGCTTAAATCTTTGATGTCGGTTCCGAATTCCTGGATGCCCCCGATTTGTTTTTGAACATTTCTTATAACTTCCGAGGCGTTGTCCAGTCTTTCCCAGATCAATTTGGTTTGCTGAGTCATGGCATGTCTTTGATTTTGAAGCTGTTCTTCAAGGGTACTTCTTTGATCCTTAAGTTGTTTCTCCAACACGTCGGAGTTCTTTTCGACAGACACTTTCATTTCTTTAAGCCACTCCATAAGAATCTGATCACTGTCATTTTGCAGATCTTTTTTTAACCCACGGATTTGCGATGTAAAAATGTATATAAGAACTCCCGCGACAATAATTACCAGTAATGCTATGAATAAGAAAGTTTCGAATGTGATCATACGGATATTCTACCAAGTATTTACCGTTTCGAATGGATAATAATGTAGAACGAATGAAACAGTGATAATATCTTATTATGCCTAGGTTTCTTTATGCATTGATTTTCTCAACATTTATAGTTTGGTTTTGCTTAATTTGGGTTGGGAGTACCTACATGCCGGACACCCTACTGACTATCGGGATGTTTTTAACATTATTGTTTTTTGCACTTAGTCTTACATTTACAACAATTATCTTTTTGATTTTTCACAAAACTCACAGCAGACTTTCAGCCCCCAAAAAACTTCCGGGTAGAAGTTTAAAATACGGATTTTTTATGGGCCTTGTAGTTGCAGGGACTTTAGGTTTCAAAGCTTTCGATCTCATCAACCCGCTAAATTACGGTTTATTTTTAGTATTCTGCATACTGATTTATTTTCAGCTGCGAAGTCCGAAAATTTAGGGTATTCTTCTGACATGCTTATAGATTCCCATTGTCATTTGACGCACAAAAAATACGCTAAATCTGTTCAGGATTTGGTTTCGGGGGCAGTTTCCGAGGGCGTTACAAAAATAATTGATATAGGAACTTCCATAAAAGAAAATGCTCATGTGATTCATAATATTGTCGAGTTTGATGAAGTGTACGGTGCTTTGGCGATATATCCCCACGATGATATCGGTGTAGAACCAGGGCGTCTGATTGAATCATTAAGACAACAGGTTGTAGAAAATAAAAAGATTATAGGTATTGGGGAATGCGGTATTGATATTAGTTCTTGGGAGCATGGCAGGGCAGTAGAGGAGCAGAAATTTTTGTTTGAGGAACAACTTAAGTTGGCAGTGGAACTAAATTTGCCTGTAGTCATTCATAACAGAGGTGGTGATGAAATAATATTAAATTTGATCAAAAAATATCTGTCGAAAGATTTAACCGGAGTTTTTCATTGTTTTGCGTCGGAGTGGGAATTTGCTAAAAAAGTTTTGGATCTTGGTTTTCACATTTCTTTTACAGGTATGATTACTTATCCGTCTAACAAACGTTTGCTGGAATCAGTTAAAAAAGTTCCTCAGGACAGATTCCTAATTGAGACTGATGCGCCGTATTTACCGCCTCAAGATATGCGTGGGAGTGTAAATGAACCCAAAAATGTAAAATATGTAGCAATGAAGATTGCCGAAGTAAGAGGGGAGTCATTTGAAAACATCTCAGAATTGTCCTATAGTAACACCTGCGCATTATTCAAAGGAATAATATGACCCGTCCCTCAAAGTTTGAAATGAGATAAACTTAATATATATGTTGGAAAATCTGGTAATTAAATACGATAAACAGGTACATAGAATGCTTGAGCTCTCTCTTGGGATGCTTACGTGGGCACTTCTGTCATCGCCTATATGGCTTGGTTTGCTATATCCTCCAGCCATTGTGTACTTGCTAACCTTCTTCACTGTCTACTGGTCATACATGGCATTCAGGCACACGATGGGAATGTATATCGGTTATAGGAATTACAAAAGGGAAATGGCGCAAGATTGGATGGACGAATGCAATAAGCTAAACTTTTCCTTGCTTCCCGACACTGGTACTCTTCCGCAATCGTTGGCGGATGTGCGGCACCTGTTTCTTATTCCTGTGTATAGCGAACCCGAGGGAGTTTTAAGAGATACTATCGGGAGTATCTTATCGCAAACTTTCCCAACGGAGCAGGTTGTACTGGTTTTTGCTGTCGAAGAAAAGTATTCCGATACCGTTGTTCCCAATATTTATAAAATAATTAACGAATCTGAAAGAAAATTTCACAAAGTGAAGCATTACGTACACCCTGCCGGAATTCCGGGAGAGGCCATAGGAGCGGCTGCAGCAAATAGGACCTGGGGAGCAAAACATGCCGTTGATGATTTAAGAGCTGAGGGAGAAAATCTCCGCAATTATATTTTCAGCACAATCGATGCGGACCATGTGTTAAATAATCAGTACATTGCCAGACTCACCCACCTTTATCTGACTGCCGACAGAAGGGATTACCACTATTATTCTACGGCGGTACACCTTTTTAATAACAATCTTTGGAGGGTGCCTTCAATGATGCGAATAGAGGCGAACGCTGTTACTTTAGGCAGCCTTTCGGACTGGGTAGTATCAAACAGAGAGTTTAAAGACACATTTTCTTCTTACTCCTCATCTTTGCAGACATTAATAGACGCCGATTTTTGGGATGTATCTTTGGGGGTAGACGATACTATATTTTACTGGAGAGCTTTTTTTGTGAGAAATGGAGATTTTGACGGGGTTCCCCATTACATTCCCTATTCAGCGGATGCCGTAGAAGGAAAGAATTTCCTGGACTCGCATGTGCGTTTATACAAACAGCTTCTTCGATGGGGGTGGGGTGCAATAGATTTTCCGTTATCGGTCAAAGAGTTTATGAAGAACAGAAAGATTGCGACTACTAAGAAGATAAAATGGATAATTAAGCATATAGAAAAAAGAGTGATACTTATTAATATTGTATTCTTAATTACGTTCGGATTTGGCATGGTTACTCTTGTGAATCCGTATGTTAAGCAGTCAAATTTTGCCTATAGCCTTCCGAATATAATGAGTGTGATTTTGACCATCACATTGATCTTCCTGATTCCCGGCACGTACTTCAGAAACAAATTCACAAATCCCGTTCCAAAGAATTGGCCTTTATGGAGAAAGTTTATGGTGCTTATGGAGGGTCCGCTTATCATTCTCAATTTATTGACATTTTCCTTTTTCCCTTGGATAGAAGCCCAAACAAGAATGATGATGGGTAAAAAACTCAAAGACCTGTATCACACACCTAAGGTTAGGTGATTAATATGAACTTATTTAAAAAGATTTTAAAAAGTATAGATTTTTCCGGTCCGCACAGGAAATACCCATTTATATTTATTAATGGTGCTTTAATATTATTTCAAGTCTTGTATATCTGGCTCCGCTACAAATATATAAACACTACGATTCCTTTTTGGTACGTATTGCCCTGGGGGGATTTCCAGTTAGCATCAAAAGATGCTATCTACCTTCTGCCGCTGACATCAGCAGGAATTCTGGCGGCGGGGCTGATAATTTCATTACTCGTTAACCGATTTTATATCAGGTACTCATCAGAAATAGTGGGTATTTTTACCACCTTTAGTGTTTTTGCACTAACTTATTCTTTAGTGAGAATCATACTCATATCTTCCGTACCATTTGATCCGATAATTAATCCAACCCTACTTTCTTTATCAGTCCCGTTTATGATAGCTTTTGCTACCGCATATTTTCTTATTCCGCTTTTCATAGAATATGCCAAAGATAAGGGACTTGTTACAAATCCTAACCTTCACATGCACCCAGCAATGGTTCTTATAAAACCTTCAGTGCGCGGAGCAGGTTTTGTTTACGCAATAATATTTCTAGCATTGACTTTGATTTTTGTTGGTTATTCGAAAAACACGGCCGGTATTTATTTGTCAGTACTTATGCTCGGAATTCTTGGGATCGTGGATGATTATCAAAATACTCATCAGAAGTCTATGTTCAGAATCCTTGAAAATCCTCTACTTAGATTATTTCTTCTTTTCTGTGGTGTTTCTGCGGTCGTACTTTCCGGAATTCAGATAGAATTTGTAAGCAATCCGTTTGCTAAGGGTACGTTTGACCTTTTAACTTTCACAATTGAGATTGGGGGCAGCGCGATACCTGTATTGGCCGATATTGTGACTATGTTATGGATAGTTTGGTTATTAAATTTGTTATCCTGGTCCAATGGTATTGATGGCCAATATAGCGGGATAATAGGTATTTCATCGATCTTTCTGTGTCTCTTAGCACTCAGATTCGTGCCTTTGGAACCGATACATTTACAAGTTGCCACTATGGCTGCCATAAGTGCCGGTATAGCTCTTGGATTTACAAAGAAAACGTGGTATCCGTCCAGCGTGATGTGGGGCTTTGGGGCCATGTCTGCAGGGCTTGTTGTGGCAGTGTTGTCGATTCTGATAAATACCAAAGTTGTAACAACCGTTCTTTTCCTGCTAATACCTTTCTTAGACGGTGCGGTAACAATTATACGGAGGATAATCCAAAAGAAGAATCCTTTATCCGGAGATAGGGGACATTTGCACCATCTTCTTCTTGACCGTGGGTGGAGTGTTCCAAAAATAGCGATGTTCTATTGGTTAAGTACGGCCTTGTTCGGTATTATCGGGCTGATATCCTCGGATAAGTACATAATCCAGGTTGTTCTAATATTGGGGGGAGTAGTCGCCTCTCTTATAGTGCTATTGAACTTGAGATCAATAAAAAAGCAAAAGCAGATACAAGAATCTGTGTGAGTAAACCGAAAATAACCGGCGCAGAAAATTGGAGTGCACTTTGTATTTTTCCAAGTAGTTTTGAGATAAAGTTAGGATTTTTACTAAACATGACCGGTGCCGTAAGTGCATCAGGCAAGACTGCAGCTATCCCGCACAAAAATATGTTCAAAGCTAAGGACGCATCTCCCGCTATCCAGAGCGCATACAAAGTGAAAAACGTTCCGGTTGCTATCCCCAAACCGAAATCTGCCATAACGGCAATCGGCCTCCATCCGGTTTGTCTCTGCTCGATCGTAGTATCAGTGTAAAAATCCCAATGCGGAACCATATCCCCCATAAAATGCATCACAAACGCAAGGGGAACCGCAATTTGAGGGTTGGGTATCGACGCACCTATAGCTATTCCGACCAATGTATGTGGTGTCAGCAACATGACATCAAGGATACTACAGTTTTTTCGAGCAGTAAATTTTGTATTAGCCGCCGGGTTTTTCTTTTTTTTAATTTTCTTTTAACATAAAATAAGTAAAACTTTTGTAATATAGTATTTAGTAAGGGGTCTGCCGTGCGAATGTTACTTATCGAAGATGAGACAGAATATATTGAACCCTTTATAACGGAAATCGAAAAGCAATACGTTGTTGACGTGGCCTATAACGGAATTGAAGGTTCTTATTTGTCGTCGATAAATGAATACGATGTAATTATTCTGGACACCAGTCTCCCGGATATGGATCCCGTAGTACTGTGCAGTGACGCCAGGGCGTGTAATATATCAAGTCCGATATTACTATTGTCCGACAGAGGGACCTCTAACAGTGCGATAAAATCTCTTGAGGCGGGGGCGGACGCACTGCTTTATAAGCCGGTAAAATCCCACGAACTTTCGGCGCAGGTTTCTGCGCTCATAAGAAGATCCAACGGTCTTCCGGTCCCTCAAATAAAAATTGGTGAATTCGTGATCAATATTTTTTCAAAAACCGTCTTTTGCCAGGGAAAGCCAATTAAGATTAGGCGTAAGGAATACGATATTTTAGAATATTTGTGTGTAAATTTGAACGAGACCGTTACTAAAGAAAAACTGCTCGAGCACATTTGGGGAGACGGAATTTATATGCAGTCAAATACTTTGGAAGTGCATGTTAGAAATTTAAGAAAGACATTAAGTAACTTTTGTGACAAAGAGCTAATTAAGACTGTACGCGGTTACGGATACAGAATTGAATCCTAAAACAAAGGCGTTCGCTCCCCAAAATTTTGGAAAATTGAACGCCCTCTTGCATTGCGGCAGGTCTTTAGTTGCGTGTTTGCTTTACGCCCTTGATTACACTGCCTTTGGTTGCCGAGATGGTTTGTGATCCTGATCCGGTTCCGGTGGATTCCTGTTCCACAATTGTTTTTCCGTCAGAATCGATCACGCGAATTGATCCCCGTCCCGTTAAAGACTGATCTACAACCTGGTTGTTCTCGATAATCAGGCGGGCCAGTCCTTTCCATCTGACCAAGTGGGTAGTGGTATCAATGGGAATTACGTCCGGCGCACCCATGTCTTTTTGGTACAGAATTGTCAGGCGCTGCACTTCAAGAACGTCCATCTCAACAGAATCCGCATCCATTTGTGTGCCTCCTTTTTTCTAAAGAGTCCGATGAGTTTCCATATTATATATCCCATAGCCAGTCATGTAAAATGGCGCGGTTTAAACAAAGTTGCTCATTTTATCCTAATTGATACAATACCTTAACCCCGAACTAGCACAACTAAAAAGGAAGGAGGTAGCCGTGAGCAAAGGTAAAGGACACAAGGCCAGGCCAAACATTCCCAAGAAAAAGACTGCCCAATGTGCACTATGCGTTGAAGCACAAGGGATCATTAAGGGCACACGTCCGGAATCCTGGGGTAGAACCGTCGGGTGGGCATGGGATCATATTGATACCTGCAAGACCGAATATGCCGCGCAGATTAAAAGGAAAATGCGTGCCAGTACCCCAAAAATTCATTTCGTTAAGAAAGGGTAAAGGAATGTTCGGAGAATGCACTCGGCTATGGGGCAGGTCCGTTAATATCACTTAACCTATGATATGCGAACCTGCCCTTTTGTTTTTAAGTTGTGAAAATCACAAAAACCTAATAATATTCTAATTGTAATGATAAATATCCTCTATCAAATAATCCGTACGGCCCGTCCGAGACAATGGCTAAAAAATTTCAGTCTTTTTGCTGCGGCTTTGTTTTCGGGCAGAATACTGATGCAATCAGTATTTTTCAACAGCGTTGATGCTTTTCTTGCTTTCTGCGCCATATCTTCCGGGGCCTATTTTATTAATGATATTATCGATGCACCTAAAGACAGGCAGCACCCTGTAAAAAAGAACAGGCCAATTGCCTCAGGAAAACTACCTGTCTGGATAGCATGGGTATCCGCAATAGTTTTGATAGCGTGGTCTTTGTTTTTTTCCGCAAATAATATTGGCAGCTATTTCACGTTTACCCTTGTTGTTTATATAGTCATGCAGTTGTCTTATTCGCTGTATTTTAGGAACGTGATAATAATGGATTCACTTGTTGTCGCGTCAGGTTTTGTTATCCGCGTTTTTGCGGGGGGTTTCGCTTCAAATACGTCAATTTCTTCGTGGCTTGCTTTAACTACAATCGGTATTTCACTGCTCCTTGCATTTGGCAAAAGACGCTCAGAGAAAACACTGGTTTCTAAATACAGTGAAAGCAACGATAACGCTACCAGAAAAACACTTCGTCATTACCCTGATAATCTTTTGGACAGCATGATTTCTATGGCCGCAACTTATACAATAATCACTTATTCACTGTTTACTTTTCAGGCGTCGCCTCAATACGTCAGCAGCGAATTGTCTTCTATTCTCCCTTCGATTTTAAGAAGTCCCAAATGGATGATGCTTACAATACCTTTTGTGATTTATGGTGTAGCACGATATTTGTATATCATTTACGAAAAACAAGAAGGTGAGTCACCTGAAAGAGTTCTGCTATCCGATAGGCCTTTACTTCTAACGGTTGTACTGTGGTCGCTGGCGGTATTTGCGATAACCTATTTAATTCCCGGCGGGATCCAAAACGGCTGATTCGGTGGATTCTTCAACAGTTTCCTTATAGTCTTTAACCCCTGTAGTTTTCAGTTTAGGTTTTGGGATATCTGATGTGTTTTCAGGAGCAACATACTTTTGAGTATTGGTGTCTTGTGTGGATAACACTTCCTGATTTTGTATATTTCCTACTTTCATTAGCCCAAAAGAGCCAATAGGGATTACAAGCATACCCAAAAGAACTAAAAGAAGCATGGCGTCAAAGATTACCTTCGATATTTTATGCATATTCATATCAGGTGCGTATCCTTTCCTGTTTCCAAATATTCCAGTGTATCGTCGTAAACAGCCTCTCCCTCGTCGTTTACCTTTATTTCGTTTTCCACATCTATTACTAATAAGACTGTGGATATAAGTGTTAAAGCCAGAGCACTATAAAATACCCACGGATACATAAGTTTAAAAAGATACATAAACCCTGTGGCAAAAGTAATCAGATATGAGTACGAGAGCCAAATTGAACCTTGTGAGTACAGGTCGAACGAAGATTGAATAAAACTGGATAATTTCAGTGTAAATAATTTAGCTGTCATACCCGGAGTTATATGTGATTCGTGAAACATATACGATTTAAGCAATATATACAATAGTCCCACGGTTAGAATTACCACCATTACAAAAGTGGAATACGAGTTAACAAGAATGTAATCCTCCTGGGAATTAAAAACAAAACCTCCGGGTCCGATTCTGAAGTTGATGTCAAAGTATCTGGAAATCATCACTACGGAAATAAGTCTGGTCGACAATAAAAGAATTGCCGGTGTAATAGATTGGTCTACAAGTTTGACTAATATCCTAGAAAACATAGGCAGGTAATTTAAACTACTTACATTATAATACTAGCATGAAACTTTTAAATCTTGTTGAAAACAAGTATTTCTACATTTTATCTGTTTTGGTATTTTTTCTTCCTTTAACTTACTCTAGAAGTACAAACGAATTGTTTGAATTTCCCAAGATGTTTTTTGTTTATTTTGCAGGGACAATTTTGGTCACCGCTTTCGCTGTTGAAGTAATCCTAAGAAGCACAAAAATCAAAAAAATAGCCTTTTTACCATTGGTATATTTATTTACATTTCTTTTGTCAGTAATATTTTCTTCGCACATATACACTTCTTTGTGGGGGTACTACACAAGATTTAATGACGGACTTTTATCGGTTTGCTTTTTTATTTTTATATATTTCGTCATAAAAAACGTTTTGTCGAAAACTCAAACAGACGCATTACTGAAGATATCCGTAACAACACTGATTCCTGCAGGGATAATTTCTATTGCCCAGCATTATGGTATTAGTGCATTGTGGAGCAGTACTCCGGTTGAGAGGGCATTTTCTACATTCGGTCAACCCAACTGGTTTGCGCAATACGTTGTTTTGATCCTTCCTCTAAGTATTTATTATTACGTTTTTGATCGCAATTCCCTGTTTTGGTTTACGACTTCAGTCATTGGGTTTGCCGGAACGTGGTTTTCTTATTCTTTATCTGGATTGCTGGGACTGTTGATAAGTTTGTTAATATTTGCCCTTTTATTAACTGGAAAAATTTTAACCGATAGGGGTAAGTTTAAAAAAATTGTAATTTTATTCACAATATATTTTTTAATAGGGGTACTAAATCCGGGGTTACTCACAGACAGATTTCACGATTTAAATCAGGATATCCACAAATTCTTTGTAATCACACCAAAAGTGTATGCGCAGGAGTTATCCGGCACTTCAGAATATAGGGTTTCGGACCCAGGGTTTATCAGGTCGGGATTGTGGCAGGGGACATTGAATCTGATCTTTTCTTCACCAAAAGTATTTTTGATTGGCACCGGTCCTGAAACATACCCTTACGAATTTCAACCTTTTAGAACCGGAGATATTAATTATTCTTCGGAGTGGAATTTTGTAATGAACAAACCTCACAATTATTATCTTGAGATATGGTCGGAACAAGGGATACTTGGTCTATTTACGTACATATTGCTTATCTTTTGGCTGTATATGAAAACCCCTTATAAATATAAACCGGGTTTGGCCGGGTTTTATGTGACTAATATATTTGGGTGGCCGACGGTAGCAACAAGTCTGCTGTTTTGGATTTTATTGGCCGGAACGGAGGCAGATAAATGAAAAAATTACTTTTGACAATGCTTGTTATGTTTGTCGGTTTTTACATGATTAAATATTTTTCTTCAGTTTATTCAGCGGACGTTGCATTTGAGGAGGGGCAAAAATATATGTCTGCTGGAGATTATGAAACTGCTTTGTTAAAGGCTAATAAGTCAATTCGTCTTAATCCCATGGAACCGAATTATTACAGGGGACGCGCTAAAGTATACCTTGCGTATCTTGTCGAGGTGAACAACAGAGACTCACAGAAGATTCTGAAACAGGCCGCACTAGAAGACTTAAAAACCGCATATTCTCTGAATCCTCACAACCTGGTGACTATCAGAAATTCTATTCCTCTATATTATTTTCTAGCCGCCGAGGATTTAACAAGACCGGGAAATGAGGACAATGTTGATGAAGAATTTCTACCCGAGACGATTTATTTTTATAAATTAGTGAAAGACATTTCTCCAGATGATGTCGGTGTTTATGTATTACTAGCAAAATATGAAAAAAGATTAGGTTTGTTTGAAGCTTATCAGGAGAGTGTAGAAAAGGTGAGGGAATTACGACCGGACCTTTTGGAATGGCACGAGTCGTTTAAGTAACACTACAAAGTTACATTGGCACCTACTTCTTTTTCCGGAAAAAAACTACTAACGGAAGTGCTAAACCCCAGCGATTCTAATAATTCAAAAAAAATTTGATTTGTAACTTGACATATAGGCTTACTCTGTCACTTCGACATAATCTGCAGAGACCCAGCCTTCTACTGTATCCGAAACCCTGATTTTTACCCAGCCTGTTGTTTCTTCCAGGACAGGATAATCGGTGCCGACGTTCACACGAGCTATCTCGGTTCCGTTAAGGCCGGCAATGTCACGGACTCGCAGCCACCCGGTACCTGTTTCTATTACCTTTGCCTTTTTACCACCAATTCCTGCCGCGGTTTGAAATGTCTGCAATGTCGTCTTAGCTTCAGGAGTTAGCCCAGCCCCATCTGACATTCGCCCGAGATACGCTCCTTTATCAACGTCTTTGAAGTTTTTATAGTCGTCTTTGTTTTCTACAATATTGCCCTCGTTATCAAAGATATTTCCTTTAAAATCTAAGAAGTAATCAAATAAAGGTTCCTTATTTACGCCAAGATCAGCAATGCTTATTCCCCGGGTCTTGTTCCAGTAATATACTGCACTCGCCCAGCTTTGGGTGTCAGAGACAACGTTTACATTGTCTGAGGAAAGATCGTATAAATTGTCGCTTCCTTCAAAAGCCCTTACCTTTGACGGCACAGGTACGGGAAATAGTTTCATAGAAATATTCAGAGTGTACCCTTTTTTAATGTTAATTCTCGCAGTTTGAGACTCATATCCCGGGAATTCAACCCGTAAATCATATTCACCTTCAGACAATTTGTCTGAAGAGTAAGGAGTATTATCAACTTCTGAATTATCAATAAATACCATTGCGTCAGATGGTTCGGACAATATTCTTATCACATTGTCTGATTTTTCCTTTTCAAACCAGAACAACTGGCCGGAAGAGAACATATCGGAAATGCCCAGATCCCGGAAAATCCCAACGGTGTGTATATATTTTTTGTCGTTGGGTATGAAATCAATGGTAGTTTCATATGTTCTTCCGCCTGCGGAAATGGTAATTTTATTCTCGCCCGGGGCGATTTCTTTGTTGCTATAGGGGGTTGTTCCTACCTTTTCTCCGTTTAGCGACACATCCGCTTCTGTGTTAAGTACATCTACAGTTAAGGCAGCTTTGCCTTTTAAGTTATCAAGATTCTTAAGGACCTCGGTTCCAAAGTAAATGACAAGACCTATTCCGGCAATAGCCAGTACATAAAGTATGATGTTAGAAAGCTTATTTGAATTGTTGTTTGAGATTGTTGATACAGACATTCCGCTAGTATATAAGGTATCATGTTGATGGTACAATATCAATTGTCCTTTGGGCACCCGGCCTGGTCGCCAAGTGGTAAGGCAAGGGTCTGCAAAACCCTTATCAGGGGTTCGATTCCCCTCCAGGCCTCCAATGTTTATCTTGTAAAACACGTATTATTACCTATAATAACAACATGACCACGCAGGAAATACTGACAAAATATTTAGAATTTTATAAAAAAAGAGGGCACAAACAGGTTCCGAATGTTTCTCTCGTTCCCGAAGGTGATTCTACTCTTTTATTTGTAAATAGCGGAATGTTTCCGTTGGTTCCTTATCTTTCCGGGGAGTCTCATCCTTTGGGAAAAAGGCTGGTTAACGTACAAAGAGCCGGCAGGTTTGCTACGGATTTAGATGAAGTGGGAGACAGAACTCATACCGTAGCATTTCATATGATTGGTAACTGGAGTTTGGGAGATTATTTTAAAGATGAACAGCTTCCGTGGGCGTATGAGTTTTTGATTGAGGAGATCAAACTTGATCCCAACAGATTAATCGCGACGGTTTTCGAAGGGGACGAGAGTGCTCCTAAAGATGATGAATCAATAAAAATCATTCAGGAAATATTTAAGAAATACGGAATAGACGCCAAGGAAGGAGTAAGAATTTTCCCACGTCCAAAAGAGGATAACTGGTGGCAGCGAGGCGAAGCAGTGGGCGAACTGGGCGGACCAGATAGTGAGGTCCATTACTTCCTTGGTGAAGGTTCCCCTGAGGGGAAAGACCCGATTGAAAATGAAAGTGAATTTATCGAGATAGGAAATTCGGTTTTTATGCAATATCGAAAGACAGAAACCGGATGGGAGGAGCTGCCTCAGAAAAATGTGGATTTTGGCGGAGGTCTGGAGCGATTAGCCATGGTTGTGCAAGGCAAGAATGATATTTTTGAAACCGACAGCTTCTGGCCAATCATCGAAAAAGCGCAGGAAATTACAGGAAAACGATACGGGGAAAGCGAGGAAGTTACTATAGCAATGCGAATATTGGCCGACCACATGAGGGCATGTGTGCTTCTGGCTATGGACGGTGTGCGTCCAAGCAACAAAGATCAGGGATATATGCTGCGCAGACTGATTAGGAGAATGGTACGTGCTGCAAGGAAACTTGGTTTTGAAAAAGATTTATCTACAAGGTTGGTGGGAGTGGTGACCGAAACATTGTCCTGGTTGTATCCTGACTTGCCCGGCATGGAATCGGAAATAAAAACGGTGTTTGAGAATGAAGAAGTTAAGTTTTTGAAGACTCTGGAAAAGGGAACAAAAGAAGTTGATAAAAGTTTAAAAAAACTTACCGGAAACAATTTGGACGATTTGGTAAATATTGCTTTTGATTTGTATCAGTCGCTGGGATACCCGGCGGAAATTTTTATTGAGGACGTAAAAGATAAGGGAATCTCTGTTAATCAAAATGATTTTACAAAGGCTTTTGACGAAAAGTTTGAGCAACATCAGGCACAGTCCCGTGCCGGTTCGGAGCAGAAATTCAAGGGAGGACTTGCCGACCATAGTGACACCGTTGTCAAATACCACACAACTACGCATTTACTTCAGCGAGCGCTTAAAAATATTTTAGGAGATCATGTAAGACAGATCGGAAGTAATATTACATCTGAAAGGCTTCGTTTCGATTTTGTTCACGATAAGAAACTTACTGATGAGGAGATAACCCGGGTAGAGAAATTTATTGCCGAATCCGTTGAACAGAAATACCCCGTCAATTTTGTGATGCTGCCAAGAGAGGGCGCTATGCAGAGTGGGGCGTTATATCTTGCAGGAGAAACATATCCTGAAGAGGTCAAGGTTTATTACATAGGAGAAAGCTTGGAACGGGCACTTAGCAAAGAATTTTGCGGTGGCCCACATGTAAGTAATACTTCTGAATTAAGCGAAGTTGAAATTTATAAGCAGGAAACCTTAGGTGACGGAAAACAAAGAGTTTACGTCCGATTTATTAATTAATTAAGTTCCAAGTTAAATCCGACGCTGGTATTTTGCGTATAATCAAAGTACATGTCGGAAAAAATAAATTCTTTAATCCCCGCGGAAGATATCCCAGAAATATACATTGAGCCTAATGAGTTTGAGAAGAGGACCAATCTTGAAGGGCTCGCTTCTGCTTTGGACAAAGCGTACAGCGCGGGAACTTATATTTCAAAAGCTGCCTTAGAGGCCGCCGGCTACGAACATCCGGAACACTATATTTTTGCCCGAAGATTTGAAGGTAAGGGCGTTCCGGACTTAACGAAGGAAAGATTGGAAAGAGTAAAGTTCGCAATAGAAGAAAATTTTAAGTTGGACTATCCCGAACAATTAAAAGAAGCAATTGTAGGAATTGAGGAATATTTTAAAAGTTTGAGTATGCCGGAACCCGGTGCCGGAGAGACATCCGCACAGGTAATTGCAAGAGAAAAAACATTGAGGGAGATAGATCTAATTCATCTTAGACACGAATCAACCCATTGGCAGCAGGATAAAGAATTAGATTATATTAAAGCAGTAATAGCTCTGGAAGAAGCAAGGGTAACCATTGTAAATAATGTTGATTTGTCCCAGCACCCGGGTGGTGAGGCATTAGATATGTTAACGCGCCAAGTTAACGCAACGCTTGCATATACGGAACTAGAGGCATTTCTGGCCCAATATATAGGTAGGGAAAACTCTTCCGAGGCGGCATTAAGATTTACAGCATCGGAGCTGGCAACATTAGGAGTGGTTTATCTTTATAATCAGAGTGGTTACAAATCCGAAGAGATGAAAAGAACTATGTTTTTAATGAATGACAGCCATGTACTTGCAGCTTTGGCGATTTTGACAGAGGACGTTAGTTTGGTGGAGAAAGCCCGCCACGGAGAAGTAGATATTGGTGCAATCGATGAGAAAGTTGCATCTGCCCTGGAAAAGTTTATTCAGGGGGATAATTTAGTACCGGAAAATTTGTTGAACGAAAGTACTCATTCAAGGGTTCATAAGCATTTAGTCGAAAATGCCGCTATCTGCCAAAATTTAGCCTACTAAACTATAGGTTGCCGAAATAAGCGTTTGGCGCTATAATCGTGCTTATCTAACCGATCCACAAATCATAATACAGAAGGGATGAGGAGAAATGAAAACGCTGATAGCTTGGTTGTCATTTTTTGCAATGTTGGCGTCGTTTCAGTTTTGGCTGAAGGACTGGGCACTGACCGCTCTCGTGATGTCAGCCGTGGTGTTGCATGAGTTTGGGCACGCTATCGTCCTTTGGTCCAGAGGTGTACAGATAGGGATGATATTTGTCCCGTTTCTCGCAGCGGCGGTGTATTATACGCCCGAACAAGCCAAAAAGCTGAACGACTTTGAGGACGCAATTACATCTCTGGCGGGCCCGCTTGTCAACATCGGTTTGGCTGTCCTTGGTGCCGTCTTACTGGCCGCAGGATATGAGCCAAAATACACGTTGGCCATGATCAGTCTCAACGTGGGGCTGGCTTTCTTTAACCTGCTACCGATTCCCGGGCTTGACGGCGGAAGATTCCAGGCCAGCATCTTTAAGAGTCTGGACGAGTCCGAAGACAGGCAAGTGGTTATGATCGTGTCCGTACTTGCCGTAAGCTTTGCCGTCATCATGCTTCTTATGGGCGCTTATTCAGTAACGTATATTTTGGTGATTTTCCTGACCAGAATGAACTCGAATAAAGACAACCCTGCGGATGCTAGGAGCAGCAAGGCAATGAGCCGCGATACGGCATTTAGTCTTGTAAGAGTCTATGCCGTGGTACTATTTGTGCTCATGATTGCTAATTCGGCAGTTCCTGTGTGGACCGAATTTTTTGAAATTTGGCCCTTTTACCTGATCGGAAAGTAATTTCGAAAGGCGCTTCCTTTTGGTTGAACTTTAACCATTTGGCAGCGCCTTTTTGCTTTGCTCATATATTATTTTTTATTTTGGAAATAAAAAAACAGGGTCTGATGTTGAAATTAAATTCACCAGGACCCTGTTATAAGGTTTATTAGGACGGACACACCAATCAAAGAAGATATGAAAGATCCAAGTCTTCGTTGATGGCATCCCACGAGGGGATTTCCGGAATATGCATGCCCCAGTTGCCGCCCTTTTCGTAGAGCATCCACAGTTCGCTGAATCTTAACTTTGCAATCTGCAGAGCATAGGTACCGAGCGGTTCTTCAACAGCATGTTGGGCCAGTAAATCTTTCATGACGATGAGGCCATGTTTAAGTTCTGAAAGACTTAGGCCGGGGCAAACCACAAATACCAGGCCGATATCCCAATGTGAAAGACCAACGTATCTGTTAAAGCGATGCTTGCCGAACACCTCTTTCAGTGTAGCCAGCAGGTACCAGAGATACGCAGTATCAGCTTTCACATGAGCCATCCCGCGGGGAATCTTTTTCCAGTTTCCAAATCTTGCGCGGGGCATTCGATTCAGCAGATCCAGTCTGGATTGGAGATCACGGCCGTAGTTCACATATTTGCCCACACTATCGTAACGACTTGCGCACATTTATGCCTCCTTACTTTTATATAGAGGGCTACTGTTTAGGATGAGAGGATTGTAGCATATAGGACCTATAGGAAGCAATGCGCTCCCGCGGTTGTGATAGAATAAACAGGCTTGACACTCTAAATGTCTGAGTGCTATAAATTTTAACGTTATAAAATTAGTTTAGGAGGAATATAAGAAGATATGACAACTACAGTAAACAAAGTAAGGCCTCTTTCAGATTACATATTAATAGAGCCCCTGGAGAAGGAAACAACTTTGCCCTCGGGTATTGTTATCCCCGACACAGCTAAGGAAAAACCCCAGGAAGGAAAAGTTGTTTCGGTCGGACCGGGACGCAGAGATGATGATGGTGACCGTGTCCCGATGGAAATTAAAGCCGGGGATATAATCATGTACAAAAAGTGGGGCGGCACTGAGATAAAAGTTGAAGGAAAAGAATATCTTTTAGTTAAAGAGGAAGATATTCTTGCAGTAATAGAGAGTTAATTTTTTAGTTTATTTAAAGGAGGTATGCATATGTCAGCAAAGATGATTATTTACGGGGAACAGGCCCGACAAAAACTCAAGAAGGGTGTGGACGATCTGGCGAAAGCGGTAGCAACTACCCTGGGTCCAAAGGGAGGAAATGTTGCTTTGGAAAAGAGTTGGGGAGCCCCTCAGGTTGTTCATGACGGTGTTACCGTCGCAAAGGAGATAGAACTCCAGGACAAATTTGAAAATATGGGAGCTCAGCTCGTAAGGGAAGCCGCATCCAAGACAAATGAAAAGGCAGGAGACGGAACTACTACGGCTACTGTTTTGGCGCAGGCTTTGGTGGAATCCGGTTTAAAGAATGTATCCGCCGGTGCTAATCCGATGATTATCAGAAGAGGGCTAGAAAAGGCATACAACGTTGCAGCCGAAGAAATAAAGAAGCTGGCAAAGCAGATCACTACCAAAGAAGAAAAAATTCAGGTGGCCACAATCTCGGCACAAAATGATGAGATAGGCAACCTGATTGCTGATGCCATGGAGAAAGTCGGAGATAGCGGGGTAATAACAGTCGACGAATCAAAAGGTTTCGATATTGAGCTAGAGTACAAAGAGGGTATGCAGTTTGATAAAGGATATGCTTCGGCATATTTTGTTACCAATTCTGAGAGAATGGAAGCAGTTATTGAGAACCCATACATTCTTGTTACTGATTCTAAGGTATCCAGTATCAATGAACTTCTTCCCATGCTTGAAAATTTTGTGAAGATTTCAAAGAATTTGGTGATTATAGCCGAGGACGTTGATGGTGAAGCTCTTGCGACACTGGTGCTAAACAAGTTAAGAGGAACATTTAACGTTTTAGCTGTGAAAGCTCCAGGTTTTGGCGACAGAAGAAAATCTATGCTTCAGGATATAGCCGTATTGACTGGCGCAACATTTATCAGTGAAGAAACAGGAAGGAAACTCGATTCCGCTACTGTAGATGATTTAGGCACTGCAGAAAGAGTGATTTCCGACAAAGACAACACGACTATCGTTGGCGGTAAAGGTAAGGAAGATGAAATCAATAAACGTATAGAACAAATCAAAAACGAATATGATTCCTCAACATCTGATTACGACAAAGAAAAACTACAGGAAAGATTAGCTAAAATGACAGGCGGAGTAGCTGTCATAAAAGTGGGTGCGGCAACTGAATCTGAACTCAAAGAGAAGAAACTAAGAGTCGAAGATGCGGTGCACGCAACCAAGGCAGCAGTAGAAGAAGGTATAGTCCCGGGTGGCGGTGTTACATTTTTGAGAGTTAGAGAAGCTATAAAGGACATGAAACTTGAGGGTGACGAGAAAACCGGAGCCAAGATCTTATACGAAGCTTTGGAAAAACCTACAAGGGTTATAGTTACCAATGCAGGTGTTGATGCGGGTATGGTTTTGGGCGAACTCGACAGAAGATACAAAGATCAAGGCAACCCCAATCTTGGATTTAACGTTATTTCCATGGATTATGTGGATATGGTAGTCGATGGTATTACCGATCCCGCAAAGGTTGCAAGAACAGCACTGCAAAACGCAGTATCAGTTGCCACAATGATTTTAACTACGGAGTCACTGGTCGCAGAAGCTCCAAAGGAAGAGTCGAAAGAAGTACCAGGAATGCCTGGGGGTATGGGCGGCATGGACATGGGCGGTATGATGTAACGATGTTGCTGAACAAAAGGCCCCCTCCGAGAGGGGGCCTTTTCGTTAGTGGAGACCCGGTTGATTTAAGACTTCTTTGAAACCTCAATTCTCTTTGGTTTATCAGCTTCAGTCTTTGGTACTGTTACGGTAACTACTCCATTTTCCACTTCAGCTTTGGCCTTGGTAGAATCTACAGCTCTAGGAAGACTGGTTGAATAATTGAAACTTGTTTGTCGTGTGCTTTTGTATACAGTCTTTTTCTTTTCTTTCTTTTCCTCTACTTCTTTGGCCTCGGCAGCTATCGTAAGAACATTTCCCTCTACGGTAACCTCGACATCGGAATCTTTGATTCCCGGAACTTGCGCTTCCACGACAACCGCTTCGTCTGTTTCATATATATCAAGCCCTGTATTTGAGGAGGAAAGATCCGGCCAATTGAACAGTTCATTTGTTGATTCGTCGTCAAACATTGCAGGCCACATAGGACCCCATCTTCGCCATTTTACTATTGCCATATGATTCACCTCCTTTTCTAT
Organism: candidate division WWE3 bacterium; assembly: GCA_003599255.1. GTDB lineage: Bacteria > Patescibacteriota > WWE3 > UBA101185 > UBA10185 > OXYD1-FULL-39-9. The sequence continues at coordinate 157,297 of QZJF01000017.1, forward strand.
TAATAATTATTTGGATTAAAAGTTATTAAAGTATCTCACTGTCACTTTATCACCGCGAGTGCCAGACGTCAATATTTTTTAAAAGCTTCAAGAATTCTTGGACCGTTGTCATGTTTGTTGAAGTGTATTATGTGTTTTTCGGTAATTTCTTTTGTTTTCTTTTTGCGCATGTAGCTGATTTGCAGTCCCATCACGTACTTTTCTATTTCATCAACGATGCTTTTTTTACTTTTTACTTTAAATGCTTCCGGGTAGTCGAGTACAAAGTTAGGGAAATATTTTTTCACCCAATCATTGGCTTTCAAGAATCGGAAATAAGCATCGTCCCGTTGAAATATTGGCTGTAACATGCAAATTTCATGGGCAGTATAGACATTTCTTTTTTCCGGAGGCCAGGTCAGATATGACTCGTCAATAAATAAGTTCGGGCAGATTTTTCCGGGTTCGGCATCCACACGCACGTACGCGTTCACGATCTTCAAAAGTAGTGCCGTAAACCCTCTGGTTAACCACAATCTATTTTTCGAAGTAATTATAAATATGTCGATATCCGACCTTTTATCTGCGTTATATGCCGCTACAGAACCTGTAACACCGAGGAGTTTTATCCACGGTATTGTCTTCAAAAGATCAAAAATGTGCTTATTCTCTGCGAGTATTTGTTCGGTATATTTTTTTCTTAATTCCCAGCTCACAGGTTTTATGCTATTGAGATAGAACTTTCCGCCTTTTGTCTGAATGTAATTCTTTTTTGCCATTTTTTGCAATTCGTTTTTGAAAAAGACATAATCAAAAGTTTTACTCGAGATCAAAAAGGTTGAGAGTTGATAGAAAGTCAGTGGATATTTAAATATGGACCTATAAGTGAGGGTAGTTTTGATTGCCTTATCACATGCTCTTTCATTTGCACGTTGTCTTGGCATTGTTAGTTCAGGGAATCCAATACTTGGTTGACGATTTTATCGGCTTCTTTGTTTTTATCTCTAAGAATGTGGGTATAGGAGACCGTTTTAAATTTTTTCTCAATTGATTTAGTCTTTTCCCAAAGCACCTGCATCCGCTCGTTTTTAACTTTATATACCCCTTTCAATTGATTTACTACAAATTCGCTGTCAAGGTAACAATCAACTATCGAAGCCTTCTTTTCCAGAGCGGCGGATAAGCCCTCGATAATTGCTTCATACTCGGCTTCGTTGTTAGTTTTCTCCCCGATGTATTTCCCGATTTCCTTAATAACTGTACCCTCGTGATTTTTGATGACAACTCCTATTGCGGCTGGTCCGGGATTACCCCTTGCTCCGCCGTCAGTGTTAAGTACTAATCTGATCATTTTTTAAAATACTCCTTGAATGAAATAAACAAAATACCTGCTATCAATCCCAATCCAAACCCGGCGGATAAGTTAATCCAGATAGATTTGTATTCTTTTTTTACTACCGGTTCGTCGGTGATCTTGGATATGCTTAAATTTGCGTCACCAGATTTATTTATGTCGACCGTTGTATCAATTAATGATGATGAGAGGGATTCCCAAAGACCTTTTGACTCCTCATGTGTATTGCCTTTAACTGTAAGTGAGATTAACTGGGGGCCGTCCTTATTAACCGAGATAAAACGCTGATATTTTCTAAGGGTAACTTCATTTACTGGGACATTAAGTTTAGCTAAAGCCAAGGTTCTTAAATCTACGCTTTCGAGCAAAGCCGCTACGGTGTTTGTATAAGAAAGTGCGGTTTGTTGTCCGTAATATCCTTCATACGTAAAATAATTGCTGCTGTTTTCAGTAGTTCTTTGTATGTAAAAGGATCCTGTAGAAATATATTTGGCGGGTATGTTGTAAAGTACTAATCCGAGGCCCGTTCCGACCAATACGAACATAACCAAAGACCTTATTTCTTTTTTTAATTTTTTTATCAGATCTTTCAGTTCCATAGAAAATCAGGTCCATTATACCACCGAGGCAAGTTTATCCTTGTAAAAACTGCATTTAAAAAATATACTAAACATAGCAAAAACTGCCCATATGCCGAAGAAAAATGTAATTAAAAAATCTGCCATGGTACCTACTGCGCTTATTGCGGGTGGCGCCGGTTTCATAGGGTCTCACTTATGCGAAGCACTTCTTTCACGTGGGGCACGTGTAATTGTTCTTGACAATTTCAACACCGGCAAAGAAATTCATATAAATCACCTTTTGCAAAATCCTAATTTTGCCCTTTATAACGTCGATATAAATACTGGGCTTCCGCCCGAAATCGAAAGTGTGGATTACATATTTCATCTGGCGGGATTAGAAGAATATCTATATAGCAAGGAAAGTGTGAACTTGAACTCGCTTCTGACCAATGCTCTCGGCACTAAAAACTTATTGGATCTTGCCCAGAGATCTCAAGCAAAATTCCTTTTGGTCTCCAGCATTGACGTATACGAAGGTAGGATGTCACAACTTGAACTCGAAGAATACTTCGGTAGCACAAAAATTGATGAGAACAAGTACATGCTCACTGAGGCAAAGAGGTATGCCGAAGCGCTTGTTTGGGAGTATTACAAGAAAAATGATACGGACTTGAGAATTGTCCGGTTGCCGGAAATTTTTGGTCCCAGAATGGATTTGTCCGCCAGCGGCAGCTTGGGCATGTTTCTAAAAGACCTGATTGAGCATCGCGATATCACAGTTTACGGGGAGGGATCTAACAAGGAATATTACCTTTACATTACAGATGCGATTTCCGGGATTTTGAAGACATTGTTCGGCGATAAATCCAAGGGAAATATTTATTCGTTGGTCTGGAATGTTCCGACAACGGTTCTTCAACTTGCTTATGTTGTAAAATCTGTTGCCGATAGAGAAGTAAATATTGTATTTAAAAACAATACTTCGAAAGATAACTACAGACCGAATCCCAAAATACCAGACTCATTCAACCTCCGCCAGCTCGGTTGGGAACCACGCATGGATATAAAGGACGGAATAGTCAAGTCGCTAGAATATTTCGGATATAAACCAAACGCGCACAGTTTCAAACCGGCGGAACTGATTGAAAAAAAGACCTCAATCACTCAGGAGTTACCGAAAGAGGAAACAGGTGAGATTTTTACTTTGCAAGATGTAAAGGAACCAGAGAAGGAAATTGCAGTTCCGGTTCTTCACGAGATTTCCGAGCCCGCACCCCCGGCGGGCCCGTCCGAACCGGTTCAGTCGATCCAGAGCGCTCCGGTGACCGCTGAAAATCCTTACGGTAATCTTCAAAGTTTTCACACCGGACAGCCTGAGATAGCAGTGAAACAAAAACAAAAAATTAAGCTGCTGAATTTTGGAAAATTATTCTCAGTAAAAGTCTTAAGTATTTTCGGCGTATTGTTTTCGGCAATGCTAATATTTTTTGCTCTTCCCGGTGTACAGACATATTTCTATACCAGAGCAAGTATGAACTCAATGTCAGCACTGGCAACATCGGCCGGCCAACTCGATTCGGCGGGTGTACGGTCAAACGCACGCAGTTCTTATCAAAATCTTGTAAAAGCTAAAAATTCATTCGCCAATCTCAAGTGGTTCTTTTTAGTATCGGGAAAACAAAGCCAATTTGAAAGTATGGATAAACTTTATAGCTCGTTGGCTTACTTCTCAAAATCCGGATATCAGATGGCGGAGACCATAGAACCGTTTGAAAATCTTTGGGAAGTTGTGCGTCCGGACACGGCGGAGGAACTCGATCCCGCGAGCTTTGAAAGTGTTAAATCCAATGTAGATCAGGCAAAAAACACTTTCCAGCTTGCCCTGGCTGATTTTAAGCAGGTTAACATTCAGGATTTGCCCGTACAAGTCAGGGAAAAAGCTGTTGAATATCAGAAAGTTTTAGACATAACTTCGAAAGGTTTAGATATGGCCGCTCCTGTGCTTTCTTCTTTTCCAAACATATTGGGTGCGGATGAATCTAAAAAATACATGATCCTGTTTCAAAACTCTAACGAAATAAGACCTACCGGTGGATTCATCGGGTCATATGGTTTGTTGACTTTTGAAAAGGGAAAAATAAAAGATCTATTGATAGACGATATATACAATCCGGATGGACAAATAGAATTGCGGAATATAAATGTTGCACCCCCTGAACAAATTAAAGAATTTCTTAACGAAGAAAGATTGTATATAAGAAATGCAAATTGGGATCCGGATTTTCCGGTCTCAGCCAATACGATTTCTGATCTTTATTTTAAAGTAACAGGAGAGAGTCTCGACGGGGTTATCGCAGTTGATCTATATTTTGTTCAGAATATTCTAAAAGCTACCGGGCCAATATTTTTAACTGCCTATAATGAAGAAATTAATGCCGAAAATCTTTATGAACGGGCTGAGTTTCACAGCGAGTTCAATTACGAGAACGGTTCGGACAGCAAACGATCTTTTCTGACTGTTTTAGGAAGCAAGCTTCTTGAAAAAATATTCTCGTTATCAAGAGAACAACTTCCGCAGCTATTTACCGAAATGGGGTACGCACTCAATGACAGACATTTACTAATAACGCTGGCAAACGACCCCCTAAACGCTTTATTGGAGGAACAGCATTGGAATGGAGGTGTTGTTGACACAACAAGTGATTATCTCTATGTGGTAAATGCAAATGTGGGCGGAACCAAAGCAAATTATTATGTAAAAAATAAAATGAATTACCACGTGAAGTCTCTAACCAGGGATGGACTATTGAGAGGGGTTCTCGTTTTGGAATACGTACATACCGGTACAGACGATGCTTGGCCTGGGGGACCTTATGAAAACTATGTTAGAGTGTTGACCCAGGAAGGATCCAAGTTAACAGGTGCGACATTGAAAGTAAACGATGGAGAGGAAAAAGATGTTCTAAATGAAATAAGGGTATCTACTTTGAGTAAGTATAATGTTTTTGGCACAAGTTTTACGCTTAATCCGACTGAAAAAATAACCCTGACAATAGAATATGATTTGCCTGCAGCATTCACATTGACTAAGGAGCAAAAAGAATACGCATTGTATTGGCAGAAACAATCCGGGACTCATCATGACGAATATGAATTTTCGTTTGACGTGCCGTTCGGTTTTGAGATCTCAACAACCACGGAAGGTTTAGTTAGGGAGGATGGTACGTTAAAGTCCATTGGGTCTCTTAATGAAGACAAAAAGTTTTATGCTAAACTTCAGTGAACAATGTAGAATTAATGTATGCCTTTAGCTGATTTACCACAAACAAATAAACAGCACGCGGTCCCTCAAAACATAATGGATGTTGAATTCAAGCTGATAGGGGATTTGACGATGAGACAATTTGCTTATCTGATGATTTGCGGCGGTATTAGTTATTTGGCCGCAGTCTCCGTAATAGGATTGTTCAAATGGCCTATTGTGGTGTTTTTTACATTACTGGGTTTAGGACTGGCTTTTGTTCCGATACAGGAAAGAGGTCTGGACGAATGGATAGTCAACTTTTTTAAAGCAATATATTCACCTACACAACGGATATGGCGAAAAGAGCCTTCGGTGCCTTCCGCGTTTATGTACGAAAATATTCAGTTAGTACGTCAGGAAATGATAACGCTGGCACCGACATCCAGCAGAAGAAAACTGGAAGATTATTTGGAATACCAGCTTAAAGAGGAAAAAGAAGACCCTCTTGATATTCCGGAGAAGGAGTACATTATGAAAGTAAGGGAAATGGTAGGTATTATAGAGCCTGCGGAGCCTGCTGTTTCAGTTACATATGAGGAAGAGGAAGTGCAGGAAGTTGAAGAGCCCTCTGCTTTACCGCCGCAGGAACAACCTCAGTTCCAAGGAGAACCTCAAAAGCCAGGTGAGGAAACAAAACCCGAAAAACCGATAGTTCAAAAACCGGAACCGGCTTCTGATGAAAAGAAAAAAACTCCGGAAGAATTTGAAAAGAAATCTCACAGGATTAAAAGAGCGCGTGAGAGAGAAGCAAGAAGACAGCAAAGCGTTTCGGTAACACCGCTGACTCCGGATATGCATTCCGGAAGAAAGTTTGTAAACCTTCTGCCGTATGGCGGGGAACTCATTCTACCGATTCGTGGCGAAAAAGTATTACAAACTTCCGAACAGTTGGAGATTGAGGATGATATTCAGGAAAAAGCCGACAAACTTCAGAAACTTCTCGAACAAATAAAAGGCAGCGGTGCTATTAAGAAAGAAATTACACCGGAGGTCCGGGTAGAACCCGAAAAGCTGGATGTTCAGCAAGGCGGAGAAGTCAATGTCGAAGCAGTTGAGGTAATAGAAGGTTTGAAACAAGAAAAGGATAGACTTTCCCAGGAGATCGAAAATCTTAGGATATCTAAAGAAACCGAGACTACTCCGAGTGTGGCAGAAGCAAAAGAAGAAATGATCAGGAGACTTCAGGCTGAGAAAGAAAAGACCCAATCTGAGTACGAGTCCCTGCAAAGACAGATTCTTGATTTACAAAATAAACTTAAAGAAAAACAAGAATTCGATTCCGGTCCCCAGGCCCCTTCAAAACCTGTGTATGCAAAAATACAGCCATTAACAAATAGGCCAAATGTGGTTTCGGGGGTTGTTAAGAAACAGGACGGAACCGTACTTGAGGGTGTATTATTAATCATTAAGAATCAAAAAGGAGAGGCGGTTAGGGCTTTGAAGTCAAATACCTTAGGACAGTTTACTCTTACAACGCCTTTATCTAACGGAGTTTATACGGTAGAAGTTAGCTCTAATAATGGCACTGCATCCTTTGATATAATTTCTGTAGAGGCAAAAGGAGAAATAATCCCTCCAATTGAATTGGTGGGCAAATAATATGGCGGAAAAGATTGTATCTACATCGCAAGATCACTTGGATATACTTGAAATCAAGAATGATATGGTAGTTTTGAAAAATGGGGTGGTTTGTGCTGTTCTGCAGACTACGGCGGTTAACTTTGATCTCCTTTCTGAAATCGAACAAGACGCAATTATTGCCGCGTTTTCTATGCTGCTTAACTCAATAACATTTCCGGTCCAAGTAGTGTTGCGATCTAAAAAACTCGACATCTCAAAATATATCGAAAAAATACAGAGAGTAGAAAGCAAAATCAGCGATCCTTTAATGAAACATCAAGCTGAGGCATACAGGAAGTTTGTTCAGGAAGTTATAAGACAGAACGATGTTCTTGATAAAAAATTCTATGTGGTTGTTCCTTCGGGTGGGGGAGTTGACGGAGACCCAAACAGCGGTGCCTTTGATTGGCTCGCACGCCTTGCGGGTACACATAATAAGAGGATTGATGTAAATGTAGATAAAACCCTTAAAGACGCATCAATTCAGTTAGTTCCAAAAGTAGATCACGTCATAAAAGAGTTTAATAGAATAGGCGTCAGATCCAGGCAACTGACAACCCAGGAGTTAGTGGAAATTTATTTTGATATTTACAATCCAAGCAGTATTCATGGACAAAGAATCCGAACAAATATAGATGATTATACGACGGCGGTTGTAAATCCGGCGATTATTGAGGAATAAGAATGGCAAAAAAGAAATTTAATTTATTTACAATGTTCAAAAAAAATAAACCCGTGGAAGGTCAGGAAGGCTCTCCGGAAGGAGCTACTTCCGGTGGAAAAACGCCTGCACAGATCCTCGCCGAAGGGATGGTTAATGTACGCGATATCATTGCGCCATCTGCGATGGAAATTGACTTTAATCATGTAAAGATCGGAAACACTTTTTACAGAACTCTTTTTGTCTCAGGGTACCCTAGGTTTGTTGGTGCCAACTGGATGTCTCCCGTCATAAATTTTGATCACTCTTTGGACATTTCGATGTTTTATTATCCGGTTAAATCCAAGATGATTCTCGATGACCTTAGAAAGAAAATTACCGAGTTGGAAGCAACTATAATGACCACCAGGGAAAAAGGGAGAATAATTGACCCTGTTGTTACCGCAGCATTGGAAGATGCTAATGCTCTTCAAGAACAGTTGGTCAAGGGTGTTGAAAAATATTTTAAATTTTCCTTTTATATAACTATACCCGCGGCTTCTCAGGAGGAACTTGAAACGGTTACAGCCAGGCTGGAATCCACATTGGGTTCGCTGCTGTTAATCTCGAAAACAGCTTCGCTCCAAATGGAAGAAGCATTTCAGTCTACTATTCCTGCGGGATTGGACAAGCTTTTGATTACACGAAACATGGATACTACCAGTTTGGCTACCACTTTTCCTTTCACTTCTTCGGACCTTACCATGGAGGAGGGAATTATGTACGGAATCAATCGACACAATGGTTCCCTTGTTATTTTCGAGCGGTTCTCAATGGAAAACGCGAACACAGTTGTCTTTGCGAAATCCGGTTCAGGTAAATCTTATTTCGTTAAATTAGAAGCTTTGCGACTAATGGTTTTTGGTGCGGAGGTCATGATCATTGACCCGGAGGAGGAATACAGATCTTTGTGTGACGCCGTCGGCGGCAATTATATAGACTTTTCGGCTAATTCACCTGCTAAAATTAACCCTTTTGACTTGTCGGGAATTGCAGTCGAGGGCGAGAACGAACTTGGCCAGAAACTTATTGCGTTAATTACGTTGTTTAAACTGATGTTGGGAGGTTTAACTCCTACCGAAGAAGCAATTCTGGACCGTGCACTTATTGAAACTTACAGAATAAAGGGTATTACCACAGATCCGGATACGCAGTCTACAAAAGAGCCTCCGGTTATGGAAGATCTGTACAAGATACTTTTGGGAAGTGATGAACCTGAAGCCAGGAGCATGGCAGAGAGACTGGAAAAATTCATTAAAGGTTCAATGACCGGTATTTTTGATGCCCAATCCAATATTGATTTAAACAGCAAGATGACCGTTTTCTCTACCAAAAATCTTGAAGAAGCATTGAGACCCATCGCGTTTTATATGATCCTCGATTTTATTTGGACAAGAATCAGAAAGGATCTAAGAAAGAGGATTTTGATTGTTGAAGAGGCCTGGTATCTTATGCAGAACGAAGATAGTGCCCGCTTTATTTACGGTATAGCAAAGAGAGCAAGAAAATATTATCTAGGATTAACTACGATTTCACAGGATGTTGACGATTTCTTAACGTCCGAGTACGGCAAGGCGATTGTTACCAACTCATCAATTCAGGTTTTGCTTAAACAGCACCCTGCGGCAATTGATAAAGTAGCGGAAACATTTTATTTATCGGAGGGAGAAAAAAGATTACTTCTTTCGGCTGCAGTAGGTGAAGGGCTTTTCTTTGCGGGGGCAAATCACGTGGCAATCAAGGTTATGGCTTCCGATGCGGAGCATAAGCTGATTACAACAAACCCGGAGGAGATTTTAAGACTCAAAGCGGAAGGGAAGATTCAGTCGAAGCAGCCAACAAAACCTGTATACAAACCCTATACCCCACCGTCAGATCCCGGTAAATATACAACTTATGATTCTGAAGGTAATGTAAGACCAGAGTTTAAACCCGGTGCCGTTCCTCCGACACCCGCCCCGATTCCCGCTCAACCAAAGCCGGAAGAACAAACGGTACAAAATCAGAATAAGGACACCGTTGAATCTGTAGCGCAACCTTTACCGAAAGAGGAAGAGACTCAGGAAGAAAAAATGCCCACAGCGGAACAGATTTTAAGTTCCGTTCAAGCAACAAAGGCAGAGAATTCACAACCTCCTGCCACTTCTCCTCAGGAGAACAAGAGTACTCCGAATCAGGGAACTCAGGGTAATGAACAAATAATAAAAAGTACGTTGACCGGTGAATCGATGCAGAAGAACCCACCGCAGGTTCCTCCGGCCAAACCTTCCTGGTTAAATTCCTCAAATCAACAGGTTGTCCAGAACAAGCCGCAGGAACAGCAGAGTCCTACTAACGAACAAAACAAAGAATCGGAAAAGAACATGGATTCTCCTCAGGGTACGATAAGTCTCACCTAGATTAAAGATTAAATCTGCATAGGCATTATTATATGTATGAAGTTCTCGTGTGCGTCTGAGAGAAGTAGGCATGGGGAGATATTTCCGTTAGTTCTAAAGTGAATTCTCTCGGTTTTTATGTTGTTCAGGTAGTCCAAAAGATATCTGGAACTAAAGGCAATTTCCAGCAGATCCCCCTCTATTTCCGCTCCCAGTTCACTAATGTGTTCCCCGGCCTCTTCTGCAAGAGAAGAGATTCTAATTAAGTTTTCTTCGGGGTCAAATCTGACTTTAATCGCATTATTGCCCTCTTTAGCAAACACATTTGTTAATTTTACGGCTTCAACAAACTCGTCGGTTGAAAAAGAGGCGCTTAAGACTTTTTCTGAAGGGATAATTTTTTTATAATCAGGATACTGTCCGTCCAAGATTCTCGTGGCAACAGTAGTGTCCTCCGAACTAAACAAAGCAAGATTCTCACCTTCATTAAGAGCGAATTTTATTTTTTCCTGGGAGCCGGCAAAGATTTTGCTTACTTCAAGCATGGTTCTTGCCGGTATAACTGCCGAAAAATTTCCGACGGAGCTTTCAATTTTTAGTATCTTTTCTGAAAGTCTAAAACCGTCAGTGGATGCAATTGTGAGTACTCCTTCCTGATAATTCAAGAATATTCCGGTAAAAATCGGCCTACTCTCGTCATTTCCGGAAGCGAATGCAACATATGCAACGTCATCACCGAATTCCTTAGGATCAAGTTCAAAATATGAAACATCTTCCGGAAACACAGGCAATTCCGGATATTCATCGGCGCTGATACCGTTGAATTTAGATTTGGTTTTTTCCGATGTTATGTGGAGTACATCGTGGTTGAGGGATGCTTTGATTGTCCCAGGTCTTAATGTGGAGACAAAGTCTTTTATCAGTTTTGCAGGTATTGTAACGCTACCCTCTTCTTCGACCGAGCACGGGACATAGGTTGTAACGGCGGTTTCAAGATTGGTTGCGGCGAGTTTGAGTCTGCCGTTTTCCGCAACAAATAAAATATTCGAAAGTATAGGAAGGGAACCCTTGTTAGGTACTGCACGGCTGACGATCTGCAGACCTTTTTCTAAATTTTCCTGTAGGCATGTAAATTTCATGACGTTTTATTTTTTGGTTTTAGGTGAACTCTTCTGTTGCGTCCCTCACCTTGACTCTCTGATATTACATCGTCGTATTCGGAAATTAAAGTGTGAACTTGACGTCTTTCCCAGGGGTTCATATACGGAAGAATCACCTCGCTTTGAAAGAATCTTACTTTATCAATGGATCTTCGCGCTATGCTGTGTAATCTTTCAATTCTTTGACTGTTGTAATCATTAATGTCTAACAAAAGTACGGGCCACTCGTTACTCTTTTTGTAGTAAATATGGGTAAGAATGCTTTGAAGTGCATCCAGCGATTGTCCTCGATACCCGATGAGAAAACTCAAATCGTCTCCTTGAATACTAATTTTTATGTTTTCATCACCATCTACCGATATGTCCGTTTGCGGTTTGATATCAAAATGGTGGAGCAAGTCGTCCAGTATTGATTTAACTAATTCTTTTTTATCCATTTATTTTGCAAATTTCAGCTTTTTTAACAGAGGGGTTAATCCGCCCCATCCGCTGCTAAAATAATTTTGTACTATTGTAAATAGTGTTGTAACTACTATATAAAGCACAACACCCGCGGGCAGAGTAATGCCTATTATCACATTCATGACCGGCATCATATATAAAGATTGCTGTTGCATTTGAAATGCGATGTCATCCGATTTGGGCTCGGTTGCTTTTGCCGCTTTCTCTGCTTTCTCAACGTAGGGCAGTGTCATCTTTGAGGCTATGAACTGCAGTATACCCGATAAAACCGCCAAAATAAAGTAAGGGTCGGGTTTTGACAAATCCATATATAGAAAATTTGTATTTACGGTTTCTCCGGCACTGATCTTGAACTGATCCGAATATATTTTACTGTTGATTAAGGAATAATCCCCATTAATTGTGAAAAGGCGAATTACATTGAACAACGCTATAAGAACAATAAGCATGGCAATTTGAGACAGACATCCTGATGCCGGATTAATCCCGTGTTTTTTAAACAATGCCATCTGCATCTCAGCCATCTTTTGCTTGTCGTGTTTGTATTTTTTCTTCAGTTCATCTAGTTCAGGCTGAAGATCCCTCTGTTTCTTCATGCTTTTAAGGGAAGGGTTCATAACAGGAACAAGAATAAACCTTATTAATATTGTTAAAACTATGATTGCTACACCGAGATCTCCTGCCACTCTATAAAGTACAACAAGAACATTTAACATCGGATTCACAAGTAATGTGTTCCAGAGTAATGACATAACTTTACCATTGTAGGACTTTTACTCTACAGGATCAAATCCTCCTTCAGATAATGGATTACATCTTAAGATGCGGTACCCTCCCATTATGCTTCCTTTTAGTACGCCATATTTTTCAATAGCCTCATAAGTATAATCAGAACAACTCGGCACAAAACGGCAGGTATGTATTCCGAAGTTAACGGGTGACAAGAATTTCTTGTAAAGTTTTATTAATGTCAGTGCTAATTTCCGCATAACTTTTTTCCAGAATACCCTTTTTAGCGTAGATGACAAGCCATAGATTCTCAGGCACTTCTATATCAGAATTTTTCAGCATATTCCTGATAGACTCTCTGATTAATCTTTTGGGTCTGTTTCGTTTTACTGCTTTGTTATGTACCGAGTTAGGCACGACTATGCCTATTTTTAAAGGCCCCTTATAATTCCTTGGAACAACGGCAAATACAGTAATAAACTCCCCGGTAAATTTTTTGCCGTATTTTTTTGTAACGTTAAATTCAAAGTTAGAGGTAAGTCTGTTAGATTTTTTTAGCATCAGGGTGTGCTGCGCGAGGCTTATTTGCCGTTATACTGTACAACCAAGGCCTTTCGCCCCTTTTGACGTCGTCTTTTTAATACATTCTTTCCGCCCGGACTCTGCATTTTCTTAAGAAATCCGTGCTTCTTTACTCTTTTTCTTTTTTTTGGTTGCCAGGTTCTTTTAGGCATAACAAGGTTGATCTTAGAGCAAAAAGTCCGAAGCGTCAACCCCGGCGTTAACATTTCCGGTAAATATATTATAATCTCACGTATGATTAAGTTTGATGATTTTGCAAAGGTGGACATCCGGGCCGGAAAAGTTCTGATTTGTGAAAAGGTTGAAAAATCCAATAAATTGCTCCGAATGGTAGTTGACTTCGGAGAACTGGGTGAAAAACAGATTCTGACCGGTTTGGGCGAATTTATCCAACCGGAAGAAATTAGCGGAATAACAGCACTCTTTGTGGTAAATCTGGAGCCAAGAAAGCTGATGGGATTCGAGTCGGAAGGCATGATAATGGGTACAGATGACGAAACTCCAAAAATCGTGCAGGCTCCTCAAGGTACTTTGCCGGGTACACGAGTAATTTAATCATTTTAATTCCTAAGATTATGAATATTTACATACCCAGGAAATATCACATTAAAACATTTGGTTGTCAGGCAAATATAGCCGACTCCGGCACGCTTTCCGGAATACTGGAGTCTTTAGGATATGAATATTCATCAGTAGAGGATGCAGAAAATGAAAATCTTGCGCTGATCAGAACATTGTCTGATGTAGATCTCTTTGTCATAAATACGTGTTCCGTCAGACAAAAAAGCGAAGATAAAGTTTATGGTATTGGAAAGGCTGTGAATCATGTGCAAAAGGAAAAGGGAAGCAGACCTTTTATTGTAATGGCAGGTTGTATGGTCGGTTCTGTTACCGGGGAACGCCAGAGATATGAATTTGACGAATTAAGAAAAAAGACTCCTTGGGTTGATTTGTATATAAATCCCTCTCAGATTTTTGATCTTCCTTTGAAATTACAAGAAAGTCATGTGCTGGATGAATGGGCCGTCCAAAAATTCGACCCCGCCGGGATAAACTCAAAACAGGAAGATTCGAGACGCGCTTTTGTAAATATATCCTATGGATGTGATAATTTTTGTACTTTTTGTGTAGTGCCCTATGCTCGGGGAAGGGAAGTATCCCGAACAGAGGCTGATATACTTGCTGAGATTAATCACCTTGTTAAGCGAGGGAAGTCCGAATTTACGTTATGCGGTCAGAATGTTAATTCCTGGGGTTTGAGCATGAGTGACAAATTCGAAATCAGGACAGGAAGTGACGATAAAACGCCTTTTGCCGACCTCCTAAGGAAGATACACTCACTGGAAGAGGTAGAGAAGATTGACTTTATCTCGTCAAACCCATTCGATTTTACCTCCGATCTTATTGAAACCCTAAAATTACAAAAAATATCAAATTATCTCCATATTGCGGTGCAATCGGGGAATAACGACGTTCTGAAAAAAATGAACAGAAGACATTCCATTGAGGACTTTTATTCGCTTGTAGAGTCAATAAAACAGGCACGTCCGGAAATTGAGCTTGGAACGGATCTGATTGTAGGCTTTCCCGGAGAAACCGAGGAACAGTTTTTGGATACCATTGAATTGGTCAAAAAAATTAAATTCAACGTTGCTTTTATTGCCATGTACTCACCAAGGAAAGGAACCCCGGCGCAAAAGTTTTACCCCGACGATGTTCCAGCGAAAGAAAAAAAAAGAAGACATAAGCTTCTGACCGAAGCCTGGAAAAAATCAAAAGATGAGAATAACTAAAATATACAATGGAAAAAGGCCCATTCCTGTTATTGTAGGCCCTACTTCCTCAGGAAAAACATCACTAGCTTTAGAATTGGCAAAAGTAACGGAGGGTGTAATCATTTCCGCGGACTCGCGCCAGATATACAGGGGAATGGATATTGGGACGGGAAAATTGCCCGTAGAATCAGATCTCGATGTTATAAAGGGAGATTCCCTGTGGAAACTGAATGGTATTGAAGTGTGGGGATATGATCTTGCAGATCCGGACGAGTACTTTTCCGCTTATGATTACGCCAAGTTTGCATGGAGGAAGCTTGAAGAGTTGGGAAGTACTGAAAAAACGACGTTTATAGCCGGCGGAACCGGTTTTTATGCGGATATTTTAACCGGCCGGTCAAAACTTTCGGAAATAAAACCTGATTTGGAACTTAGAAAAACATTGGAAAACGAATCACTGGAAAATCTCCAGAAAAAGCTAATGTCGTTAAACCCATCACCCATGAATATCAGTGACACAAGCAACAAGGTCAGATTAATAAGGGCAATTGAAAGAGAATTAGGTCCCCGAGACGTCGACGATCCCCTACCCTTCCCCGAGTTTAAATATGTTTATATAGGACTTAAGGCTCCGAACGATTTTCTTTATAAACGTGCGGATGATTGGCTTAAAAAGATATGGCATAACGGACTTATTGAAGAAGTTGAAAGTCTAATTGAGTCAGGATATTCCGGTTCCCCCAAGCTTCAAGGTTTGATATACAAATCGGTTTTGGCATATCTAAATTCATATATGACGGAAGAGGATGCACAACAGCGGGCAATATTCGATTTGCATGCTTATGTTCGTAGGCAGTTAACTTGGTTTAAACGTAATAAGAATATTGACTGGTTCGACATATCCGATCTTCCATCCAAAGAAATTACATCGATTATTCTTGATAAGTATTTATCATGAGTTTGAAAAACATATATAATAATCTCAATGGATAAACAGGTTGTGATTTCGACTAGAACTATAATTACTACTCTACTGCTGGTTTTAGCAGGTTTTGTGGTTTATCGTCTGGGAACGGTTATTAGTATATTTCTTATTGCTTTGCTTATTGTCTTTGCATTGGAGCCGGTAATCCGCTATATGATGAGGGGAGTGATTCTTAATAGACAAGTTTCCCGGGGTCTCGCCGTCATTGTTACGTATGTGGTTATGCTTTTACTTTTGGCCGGTGTGATTTCGGTTGGATTACCTCCATTTATAATCGAGTCGCAGAAACTTTTGAAATCACTGGGAACTATTCTTCAAAGCTTCCAGCTTACAGACAATACGGCAGTGAAATTGCCGGACATTTTGCCGGAAGCCTCCAAACTTTCGGGAGGTGTTTTGTCTGCCACATTATCCATATTCTCAAATCTTGCCACGATTTTCAGCATATTTATTATGTCATTGTATATGTCACTTGATTGGGAAAATCTCAAGATCAAGTTTGCTTCTATGTTTCCGGATAAAACTAAGGAAGCAGTGGCAGATACGATAAATGAGATTGAGACCAGCATAGGACACTGGGTAAAAGGCGAAATGGTGTTAATGGTAGTTGTTGGGCTACTCAGTTTGATTGGACTTTTGGCTTTGGAGGTCAAGTATCCGTTGGCATTGGCACTAATATCGGGTCTTTTGGAAATTGTACCTATGCTGGGGCCAATTCTAGCTGCTATTCTGGCTGCAATTATTGGTTTTGCCGATGCCCCCGTGAAAGGTATAGGGGTAATTGTAATGTATACGGTAATACAACAATTCGAGAACAACATTCTGGTTCCCAAGGTGATGCAAAAAGTCTCAGGTTTCAGTCCTCTTATAATCCTGCTGGCCCTGCTTATTGGCAGTGAGTTTTTTGGTGTTGTCGGAGCAATAATGTCCGTTCCTTTTACTATGATCCTTACTATCTTGCTTAAGCGTTTTCTCCGCAATCAGGTTTAGCGGATGTTTTGTTCTTTAGAAGGAAGCTCATAAGCCAGGTTCTGTTCGTGTCGATCATCTATCTACGCCCCATCTTCTTGCCTCGCCGAACAAGCTAATAACGGCAAATTCGTGGGTTGCTGCAGGTAGGATTGCCCGTTTCATACTTTTCCCATAGTTAGAAACCTTAGGGTTAAGCTCGTCTCTGTTGCTCTCAAACGACGTCATTCGCCGTCTGTTCCTCCGCTTTTCAGCTTCGGACACTGGCAGTTGCCTGCCGGAGGTTGCCCTCCGTCCCCTGTTCTGTGCAGCCTGGACTTTCCTCCCGTTGTGCGGGCGATCGACCGGCTTCCTTCATATGAGATTTTACCACACAATGTGATATCATAACTGCATGTCTGAGCCGTTGGACCCGCAAAAATTTCATATCTTTACAACTGAAAAAAAGATTTCGGCCGCAATTATCATAGGACTAATATTGTTAATTATCCTTCCCCCTTTAGCGTTTACGTACTACAGGTTCAGCATAGGCAGACCGTCGCAAACGTCGGATGAAGTTACTTTCGAAATTAAGAACGGTCAGCCGATTTCGGAAACGGCTAGTCTTTTATATTCCGAGGGTGCTATTAACTCGGAATTTCTCTTTACACTCTACGTTTTTTTGAATAATTACGATAAAAATATTCAGGCAGGTACCTACCGCATTCCGGCGGGTATTTCGATAGTTGATCTTGTTGAAATGTTCCAGCACGGTGTCAATGATATATCTATTACCTTTCTTGAAGGATGGCGTGTAGAAGAAATTGCTAGAGAGGCCAGCAGAAAACTGGATAAGATTGACTACACGGATTTTGTCACTAGAGCCAAGAACCTGGAAGGATATCTTTTCCCTGATACTTATCTGGTTAACAAAGATATAACGGAAGAAGAATTGGTAAAACTTTTGAATGACACGTTTTACAATAAAACGTCAGAATTATTAAATGAGGAGAGGGTTAAATCTACAGGGCTGACTCCGGATGAAATTGTTAAGTTTGCCTCTATTGTTGAACGCGAGGTTTTTAAGCTTGAAGATAGACGTATAGTTGCCGGTATTCTTATTAAGAGATACAAAGAGGGTATGAAAATAGACGCTGATGCGACTACTCAGTACGTCGCTGCTGCATATGATGTGTGTGGAAGTATGCCGTCCCCGGATTGTATACCTACTGTGGAGGACTATTATGAATTAGAGTGGTGGCCCAAAGAACTGACGTTTGAAGACTTGGAAATTGATAGTCCCTACAACACAAGAAAGGTTGTGGGTCTGCCTCCAACTCCTATTAGCAATCCGGGACTGGATGCTATCTCCTCGGTTCTTGAGTATGAGGATACCGTATATTATTACTATTTAAATGACAAATTCGGCAACACGTATTTTGCGGTAAATTTGGACGAACATAACGCGAACATCTCAAGATATTTATCCAATTAATCAATAGCAAGAGAATTTTCAAGTAATTCCTTTGTGATTTTTATGCCCTGAAAAGTTAGGATGTTCTCCTCTATCATTATTGGAATCTTAAGATTTGCAGCTAATTTTATACTCTCAAAGAAGTCGGTTTGTATTTTTGATAATTCGGAGTTTATTTCTGCTATTAAATATGTGTTTGGTTTGTCCTCTGACATAGATCCGCTAATCTGAATGCCTACGATGTGAATACCGGCAACTGAAAGGACACCCAGCAAAATTTTTACCGGCTCTGAAATACAGTCGTAAACTTTGTCCACGTCTACAGGAAAAACAATTTTATTTTCCCTATTGTAAAAGTACATTGTTGTATAAAACTCGTGTCTAATGCATGTAAGAAGCTGAATCTCTTTTAATATTGAACTTGGACTGTGGAATTTATTAACGGTATAATAACTTTGATTCATGTTTGATCTGCTCAAAAAAACTTACAACAATATTGAGAACATCCGGGGAAAAAAACTCGTATATACTCTTTTTGGGGTGTTCGTTTCCTTTGTATTTATAGGCATACTGATAGGTTATTATAGAGAAACGAGATTAAACGGGAATGAAGCGGTTCCTACTGAAATTATCAGTGAGAACGTAAATGAGGATGTTTCGTATGAGGGTATCGTCAGGTATATTGGCGATGGATTTTACACTGACGACGGGATTTCCTATGTGCTCACCGATATTTCGGGAAACGAAATAATCCTTTTGAAAGCCACGGATGATAAACTTACTATTGTGGAAGGGTTAAGCGTGGAAGCCGTAGGAAGGCTCGGTAAGACACAAGATGGCCAAAACGAAGTTTTATTTGTAAAGGAGCTTTTATTTAAAAATGCCACAGATTGAGTTTATAAATGTAACAAAAGAATATGAAAGCGGTAATATTGCCTTGGACAACGTTTCTTTTCAAATAGAACCTGGGGAATTTGTATTTGTGGTAGGGCCTTCGGGGGCGGGAAAATCCACACTGGTAAAACTTCTAATAAGAGAAGAGTATCCTAATTCCGGGCAAATTCTATTCAACGGAGCGGATATATTATCCATAGACCCGGAGAACGTGCATGCATACAGAAGGCGTATAGGTGTAGTTTTTCAGGATTTTAAACTTTTGGAATCCAGAAATGTGTTTGAAAATATCTCAATTGCGTTAGAGGTGTCGGATGCTACTGATCACGAAATTAAGAATATTGTCCCTAATGTATTGAATATGGTGGGTCTTTCAGCAAAAATGTTTAAGTACCCAAGACAATTATCGGGGGGTGAAAAACAAAGGGTATCCATTGCGCGGGCACTTGCGCACGAACCCGACATTTTGGTAGCAGATGAGGCAACAGGAATGATTGATCCCGATTCATCCAACAGTGTCGTTGAGATACTGGAAAAAATCAACGCTTTGGGTACCACTGTTTTTATGGCAACACATGATGAGAAGATTGTGGATAAGCTAAAAAAAAGAGTAATCAGAATTGAAGACGGAAAGCTTATTTCCGATAAAAAAGGAGGTAAATATCGTGGGTAAAATCTGGAAAAATTTAAAGGCTAATTTAAGAAGAGAGCGTCTTCTGACAATCGCGAATATATTTGTAATGACTATTACGTTTTTGCTTTTAGGGACACTAATTTTCATAATTTCAGGTTCCCAGACGGCTTTGAGATACCTCGAAGAACAGGCACAAATTACTGTTTTCTTTAAAGATGATTTTCCGGAAGAGAATATATTGACTTTTAAATCGCAGATCGAAGGGGATCAAAGAATATCCGGTGTCAAATACGTTTCGAAAAATGACGCATTTGAGATCTTTTCTCAGTTAAACAAAGACGAACCCGTGTTGCTTGAAAATATATCTCCAAATATTTTACCTGCAAGTCTTGAGGTTAAGGCATTGAATATTGGTGACCTCGATACTTTAGCCGATGAGTTTTCAACGGTCGATGGCGTTGAAGAAGTAAGATTTTTTGAGGACATTATTGAGAGGTTTAAGTTTTGGAGTAATGTAATTTACATTATCGGATTCGTACTTGTCGGTGTCTTTGCGATAATTTCTTACGCGGTTATTATGGCTACCGTGAGGGCTACAATCCATTCGAAAGGAATAGAGCTGGAAATAATGAAACTTGTAGGTGCCTCAAATTCGTATGTCAAAAACCCCTTGGTTTATCAGGGAATTTTTCTTGGTGTTGTATCTTCCACAATTGCAGGAGTGGCAATGATATTAATGGGTGCAATAATGAAATTTAACAATATGTTTGAGCAGGGATTAACCTTTGGGTTTTTGCCCAGATTGTATGTACAGCCGTTTGTATTTTCACTGATACTTTTTATAGTCCTGGTACTGTCCGGATGTTTTCTTGGATTGCTGGGAAGTTACACTGCCGTAAAAAGATACCTTAAATATTAACTGGCCCATGAAAAAAAGAGTCTTTATATTTTTATTTTTGATAATATCTGTAACGTTTTCCATTCCCGCAATTAGCCGTATTCCTGCAGTTTGGGCCGAAGAGGACTCGGATATGGAAGAAATTGAAGACCTTGAAGATAAGATCGAAAAATATGAGGAAAAAATAAATGAATTGAAGGGTAAAGCGAACACTCTGGCCAACGAAATTGAATATATGAATAGTCAGATAGCTCTGACCGAACTCCGTATAAGAAATTCCATTTCAAAAATAGCTCAAACAACCATGGAGATAGAAGAACTTACTGAAGATATAGACGACCTCAAAAACAGAATAACCCGTCTGCAGGAGGCAATGGATTATCAAAGACAGGTGTTGCACACCCGTCTACGTGAGAGATATAAATCAAGGGAAACATCTCCGGTAGTGGTGATTTTCGGATCACATACCGTTAATGAACTCATTCAGAAAACCGAATATCTTAAGTTTATGGAAATACAGGATAACAAGATTCTCGAAGAAATGGATAGAACCAAGACTGCTTATAATAACCAAAAAAACCTGTTTGAGGAGAAAAAGGCAGAAGAAGAAGAATTGAAGAATCAACTTGAAATCGAAAAAGCGAACTTAGATGCCAACAAGGCGGCATTGGAAAATCAGAAATCGGAAAAAAACAGATTACTTCAAGTTACCCAAAACGATGAACAAAAATATCAGAAGCTTCTTGAAGACGCCAGAAAAGAACTCAATCAGATGTTAAATGCCGTCAGCGTTTTGAAAGATCAGGAGGCAAAAAAGGTCAAAAAAGGGGAAATAATTGGTATTCAGGGAAATACAGGGTTTTCCTCGGGGGATCACTTGCACTTTGGTGTCTATGAATATTCGTCGTTTGAGGATATTGACGGTTGGAATTGGTATTACTCAAATTATGTTGATCCGGCCAAAAAATTAAAATCGAAAACGGTATATTGGGACACGGGATGCGAGTCAGCAGATAACAAAACAGTAGGCAAGGGCGACTGGTCTTGGCCTTTATCATCGCCAACCATTTCCCAAGGATTCGGACACACATGTTGGTCGAATATATATTACGGAGGGAAGGTACATCCTGCATATGATATGTACGGTTCGTACGGTTCCCCTGTATATGCAGTTGATGACGGAGACGCTTTCTTTTGCAAGAATTGTCTTGGGGATGGCGCTAACGGCGTGTTCATTTTTCACGATGATGATTATATGACCGTTTACTGGCATTTGAGATAATACTAATTTCCCTGGAATTTATAATCTTAAAATTTGCGGAGCCGGCAAATATTATATTAATGTGCGTTTTTTGTTTATTATATTTTTTTCAACTATTTTCCAGACACTATGTTTTGCGCAGGATATTATCACACTTAGTATTCCTGACCGATTTATGGGGGATAGGGAAGAAGTGTCCGTTTCAATTTCGGGAGGATACGGTGAATTCGAATGTCCGTTTAGGATTAGACCACACGCTATATATGGAGTAATAGAAATATACAACCCAGAATTAAAGCTTTGGATACCCGGAGGAAATCTATGGTCGGAAATTCCAGCCGTTTGTTCCGAATCATTAATTAGAATAAGGGGCATGAATGCGCTTCCTAATTTCATAAGTTTTTATATAAGGTCGGAAAATACCGGAAAGGTAATTAAAACCAACACTATAGAAGTGTGGAATGTGTCGCACAGCACGGGATATCTTGAGCGTCTCAACCTAAATATTTTGCGCGATAATGTTAAAATACATAAGTGAAAAACAGCAGATGGTTACCATCGATATTAGTTATGTTGATAATATTTCTGGCTTCCAGCATCCCGGGAAAATTGGTCAACTCCGTTGGTTTGGGAAAGGAATCCTATCACATAAACGGGCATTTTTTTCTCTTTTTTGTGTTATGCATCGCTTATTACAAAGCCACAAAAAGCATCATCAAGTCGATAATTTTTACTTTTTTATATGGAATATTGGATGAAATCCATCAAATTTTTATCCCTTTGAGATCCGCAAGTTTTTTTGATATTTTTGTTGACACCGCCGGAGGTTTGCTGGCAGGAGGACTATTATGGAAGTTACAACATCTTCTACCGAAGAAACTAAAAAACTGGCTTATAAACTAGCAAGATCGGTTAGACCGGGGACGGTAATTGCCCTGTATGGAGATCTTGGCTCAGGTAAAACTACCTTTACCAGATATCTTGTAGAGGCATTAGGTATTGACGCAAAAGTACAAAGTCCGACTTTTGTCATCGTACGTAATTATAAGCGCAGTAACAATAGTGATAATAATGGAATTTCGGAAGTTATACATATGGATTTTTACAGGATTCAGTCAGTGGACGGTCTTAAGGAGTTTGATCTAGAATACTTTTTCGGATATGGGGAATTCGTAACGATAGTGGAATGGCCGGAGATAGTAGAAAACTATTTGCCCCCTGACACTATGAAAATATCATTTGAATATGCGGGTGAAAATGAAAGGAAAATAAATGTACAAAATACTCATTGATTCCAGGGAAAGAAAGACAAAGATAGTTGCCCTTTTGAGAGTATCAGATGATAGGGAAGTAACAATGGACTCATTAACGGGGGATATAGATATTGTCGCAAGTATAGGTAAATTGCTTGAGAAAAACAAACTAAAACCCGAGAATGTTTCCGAAGTTTACTCAAACCCGGGTCCGGGGTCGTTCACAGGCCTTAAACTTGGGGCAACTATCGCTAATGTATTTAATTGGGCAGTAAAAGATATACCTATATCGGAACTTAAATATCCGGAGTACGGAGGTGAGCCTAATATCCAGATCCCACCCAAAAAAGGTTGAGTATAGTGATAAAATGAAGGTATGAAAATATTAATTACAGGTGCCGCGGGATTTATAGGGTCTCATTTGGCGGAAAAATTGGTAGATCTCGGCCATTCAGTTACAGGACTGGATTCGTTTACGGATTACTATTCACCGCAGTTAAAACGATTAAACGCTGCTGACCTTGTATCTAAGGGAGTTAGTATCATAGAAAAAGATCTGACTGCACCGGATTTGAACAATGAAATTTCGGGATTTGATGTTATATATCATCTTGCCGCCCAGCCCGGCATCTCCGCAACAACGCCTTTTGAATCTTATTTAAGAAACAATATTATCGCCACACAGAATCTGATTTCTTCCGTCCCAAATGATCTTAAGTTGTTTGTAAATATTGCAACCTCCTCCGTGTATGGCGCGCACGCTACTGACAATGAAGATGCTGCCCCTAAACCCACGTCTCATTATGGTGTGACAAAACTTGCTGCCGAACAGCTTGTTATGGCCCTCAACAGAGATAAAGGGTTTCCTGCAGTATCCATGAGATTGTTTTCGGTGTATGGAGAAAGAGAACGCCCGGAAAAGCTTTATCCGAAATTGATTAATTCCATATTGAACGATAAGGAGTTTCCCCTGTATGAGGGGTCGGAACACCATCTTAGAAGCTATTCGTATGTAGGGGATATTGTGGATGGGTTGTCAGCCGTTTTGGAAGACAGTGCGCAGTTTACGGGACAGATATTTAATATCGGTACAGATAAGGCCATTACCACGGGAGAGGGGATAAAGATAGTAGAAGATATACTTGGAAAAAAGGCCAAAATTGTGGTAAAACCTAAGAGACCGGGAGATCAAAAAGAAACGCACGCGAATATAGACAAGGCACGAAGAATGTTTTCCTATGATCCCGTCACACTACCCGAAGAGGGGTTGAGAAGAGAAGTAGAATGGTTTAAGGACAAAATATGGAAAAAAATAAACTTGTATCAATAGTTATTCCCTGCCTGAACGAAGAAAAAAACATAAACCGGACGTTCGACGAGCTTTTGAGTATATTCGGTAATCATCCGTACGATTTTGAAATTATTGCCGTTGACGACGGGAGCAAGGATGGTACATGGAAGATTATCAAGGAATATTCTGAGAGATACCCGGAGATTAAAGGGGTTAATTTAATGGCCAATTTTGGTCAAAGCGCTGCATACATGGCCGGATTCGACGTTTCCGAAGGCGACTACGTGATTACTGTCTCAGCTGATCTGGAAGTACCTCTGTCGAATATTAATCGAGTTATCGAGCTTTTGGAACAGGGTTACGATTTTGTAAATACTCATAGAGTAGGTAGGTGGGGTAATGAAAAAGCCGAAAGAGCCGCCAAAAGCAATATGGCTAATAAATTAATTAGTAAAATCTCCGGTGTTTCTATGCAGGATAGAGGTTCAGGGATGAAGGGATTTAGAAGAGTATTGATAGACAATTTGTCTTTATATGGCGAAATGCACAGATTTATTCCTGACTATCTGACTGTTTACGGGGCAAAAATGACAGAGTTTGATGTTGATTTCAAGGATAGGGATTACGGTGTATCCGCATATTCAGGGAGTAAGAGAACCATAAAAGTTATCCTGGATTTAATGACCCTGTTTTTTATGCTCTACTTTGCCAGAAAACCTTTTAAAGCGCTTCCCGGTAGAATATTCGGCTTTACTGGAGCTGTAATGTCAGGAGCTGGTTTCTTGTCCGGCTTGTATCTTGTTTTAGTAAAGCTGGGTGGCCAGAGCATAGGCAACAGACCTTTGTTGACGCTATCTGTACTTCTAATAATTGTAGGTGTTCAGCTTATGATGATGGGTATGCTAGGGGAGTTAATGCTTCGGGTTTACTTTGAATCGTCAGGAAGAAAGACATACACTATTAGGGATATAGTAAGATAAATACCACAGACCTTCATAAAAGAGATAAAAGAACTAATGAACACCAGATATACCCAAGGGTTTAAGGATTGTAAGTCATTTTAAATAAGGGAAAGTGGTACAACGCCGAATATACTTTTGCTTTACATACGAATCATATCCAAATTAGTTGATTGTTTCTTTTGTACTATAGAGATCGGTTACTATTGCGGGTTATTAATAACTTACGCACACAAAAATTACTCGTACATAATGTATATTATTGAAATCGATTAATTATTTATATAAAATACTACATACAAGTAGTTGTTAAGTACACGAAACCTTAAAATTTTCCGACGGGACCACTTTTTAAATCCCGAAGTTATGTAGTCTATAGGTTATTTAATGTCTCATAATTTATAAAGCCGGGATTTCTAATACTTGAGGGATTTTGCCTTTCAAGGCAGCGTATTTTACTAGAAAATGTTACTTATTTGCACTACTTGTCTTATTTTACTTTTCAAGCTTAAAAATATAAATAGTCGTTACCATTATTCATTACACTTGTAAGAAAATTTGTATTTTTGTTGAGTATATGATTTATACAATTCTTGATTCATATCTTTGATTTTTTAAATTAACCTTACAAGTTTGATGATACTTTATATTATTGAGTTTTATAACCTAATTTACCTTAAATGTGTATTGTAGATATTTTAATACTTGCATAGATCTTGCAATGATAATGCTTACAAGTTAGCATATATGTATGCCTGCCCGCGACCAAGTTGATTTCGTCGATAACTGTTTCTACCATGTCTATAACAAAGGTTATTCCAACAATAAAATCTTTTTAGACATATCTGATTTTGAAACTTTTATCACTTACCTAAACGAGTATTTATCACTGCCTGCTGATAAAGATTCCGTTAAAACCGTTTTCACAATAAATGGTAGGCAATACAAAGGCACTCCCCACCTTCCCAAGAATTATCATGGTCAGATTGAAATCGTTGCATACAACCTAGAATATGATCATTTTCACCTAATTATAAAAACTACCTCAAAAACCTCACTGGAGCGCTTTGTAAGGTCTTTGTTTACCAGATATTCTATTTATTTCAATAAAAAACACAATCGATCAGGCTCTTTATTTGATGGGTCCTATAAATCAGCGGAGATCGCAGATTCGATCAAGTTGGCCCTTTTAACAAAATATATTCACGAAGAGCCCCACAGTTCAATGAAGAAGGGATCTGAGCGGTGCTCTTCCTATCCTGAATACATGGGAAAAAGAGACACGGCATGGATAAATACCCGCCCAGTAGAGATATTTCTTCAAGACACCGGCGGAAATCCTTTTAAAAATATAAGTAATCTCAAGGATTTTTTAAACAACTATAAGATTAAAGAAACCGAACTAAAATCCATCGAAGAGCTGACATTTGAAACCCACCGAGAACCTGAAAAAGAACTTAGTACGATTGTGCCGGAGGAACCTGTAAGTGAAAGTGCGGTAACTGATGCAACCGATCCCCAGGAGGTGGAAAACAATCGTCTAAAACGTGCTCCGGAATTAGCGATAATTGCTATCGTATTAATTCTATTATTAACTTTAGGAGTTCGGAGTATTCAAGGTTCTCTGGCAAGGGATTTATTATGCAAAGCACTTCCCGCTCCCCTACCTACTGAGACATCCCAAATTTCTGAAATGCCTACTACAGACTTTCTAACAGACGAAACCCAGGAGGAAGCCAGTCAAAGCACTTCATCCTTGGATACACCTAACATTGCCACGGAATCAACTGTCAGTGATACATTGCCCGTTGTGGCGGGAGCTGCCCAGGAAAATAAACAAAATGCGTATTCGGGTGAATTTTCAGAAAACAATAGAAATACCGATTTTCCAGAAACTATAAAAAAAGTTCTTTTGGTTAAGATCAATGCGGAGTATGACGCTGTAAACATCCGTAGAGAGTCAAATATTGACTCGGAGTTGGTGGGGACGGTGTCGGGAGGGGCTGAATTCCAATTTGTTGCCCTCCGCAATGGTTGGGTGGAAGTGCGACTTGACGATAACTCAATAGGATATATATCTGCCCAGTTTGTGGAACTGATGGGAGGAACTAACTAATGTTGCGCAAAGTACTAACTTACACATTTTTAATATTAGGACTGCTTTTAGATATAGCAGTTTTCGCAACAGCTAATAGTTACGCCCAGCTGGGGATTGCAACTGTCGGATATTTGGTCCTGGCGTTTTCATTCCTGTTAATATATCCCCGCAAGCACAGAAAAGCTGCTCAACTCAAACAGGATGATCAGAAAGTGCCGACTTTAAGCCTATCTCCTACGACCGAGGAAGAACCGGTCGAGGATGCAGATAAAAGGTCCTTCTTACATCTTATATGGAGTGCCGGCATCGCGTTCTTCATTTACTCAATAGTTAATAAGAGATCGGAACTATCCTTCTTTACCAGAGCTGGCGCCGGCTCAGGAATTACATCTATAGCAGACGCTGATGGAAATAAGATTAATCCGGCGCAAGAACACGCGATGCAAGGATATGTAATTTCCGATATCGACGAGCATGATTCAGATTCCGTGTATTACGGCTATACAAGGGAGGATGGCAAATGGTACATATCCCGACAAGTACTTGAGGACAATACATTCCGTTATTCAAGTGGCGCTGTTGATTATCCGTCAGCCTGGAACAGTAGAAAGAACCTAAATTACGACTACTTCTTTAACATCAAACTTTAACCTATATGTAGTTGACCTTTTTGTCACGATTGTGTAAAACTGAAATTACGATAGTCGCATTATAAATAAGGAATCGGTTCCCATATACTGCCAAAATAAAAAACTATGCCGGATTTATCAGTAATCATTCCGACCAGAAATGAAATCTATTTACAACCGACGATTGAGGACATAATCAAAAAAGCCAAATCTTCTGTTGAAATAATAGTTGTTTTAGACGGATACTGGCCCAATCCACAACTTCCCAGCTATAAAAACGTCATTATAATCCATCAAGGTACCATTTATGAAAATGCAGGTATGCGACAGTGTATAAATGCAGGTATGGCAGTAGCAAGTGGCACTTTTGTAATGAAATCTGATGGTCATTGTCTGTTTGACGAGGGATTTGACGTCAAGCTTATGGAAGACTGCGAGGATAACTGGGTTGTAATCCCCCGCAGATACAGGCTTGATGTAGAAAATTGGAAGGTTGCGCCGGATAGAAGACCGCCTATTGATTACCAATTTTTAACATATCCATACATTAAAACACATGACCCTGCCTGCGGATTGCACGGAGATGACTGGCGCGAAAGATATTTTGAAAGATTGGACATATTAATTGACGATAATATGTCAACACAGGGTTCGCTCTACTTTATGCCTAGGAGCTGGTGGTTCAAAATGATAGCACCCATGAATGTAGAACTTTACGGTCCGTTTATACAGGAAGCTCAGGAAATATGTAATAACACATGGTTAGGGGGCGGACGCGTAGTTGTAAACAAAAAAACCTGGTATGCCCACTGGCATAAAGGAAAGGCGGGTAAGAATTATGGATTTTCAAATGATAGGTATGCTTTCCATCAAGCTGAAAGGGACAGGGGCAGAAGGAACTGTATAGACTACTGGGTTAACAATAAATTTCCAAAAAAGGTATATGATTTTGAATGGCTGATAGAACGGTTTTGGCCCGTGCCGACATGGCCAAAAAACTGGAAGGAACAGTTAATTATTGATAAAGCAAAGGAAGACGCAACCGAATGAAAATATTTCTAGATGTGGGTGCCCATACCGGTGAAACCCTAAAAATTGCATTAGAAGATAAATACAAGTTTGAAAAGATTTACTGTTTTGAACCGGTACGCGAGTGTTGCAATGAGATTCGAAAATTTTCCGACAACAGGGTAACTGTTTGTGAGTTCGGCTTGTGGGATAAGGACGGTTCTAAGCACCTATACAATCCGGGAAGCAAGGGGGCTTCGGTATTCAAAGATAAATTTAAAGATGAGGTTGCATCCCAAAGCCTTGACTTTGTAAGAGCGAGCAAATGGTTTTCCGAAAACATTACTAGCGATGATACTGTGTATCTCAAACTAAACTGTGAGGGTGCAGAGTGCGCGATTTTAGATGACTTAATAGATTCGGGTGAATACAAAAAAATTAATGTTGTGATGGTGGATTTCGACGTCAGGAAGATTCCCTCGCAAAAACATCGTATGGAGGAAATGAAGGAGAAACTCAACAAACTCAATATCCCGAAAGTATTTTACATTGATGAATATCGCCTTGGGCGTGGTACGCATAATTTTTTTACGCACTACTGGCTGGATAACTCATGAAAATTATTACGTTAGAGAAAACAAGAAATGATCTTGCCCAAGAGTTCAGCGGAATAGGTGCGGAAATAGGTGTGGAACAGGGAGTGTTTTCAGAAATTATTTGTCTTAATAATAATGTGAAGAAGTTATATTCAATAGATGCGTGGAAGTCGTATAGGGGTTATAGAGATCATGTGCGACAACAGAAACTGGACAGTTTCTATGAGTTAAGTAAAATGCGTTTAGCAAAATATAATTGCGAAATCGTGCGCAAGTTTAGCAAGGAGGCAGCTTCGGATTTTATTGATGGTGCACTGGATTTTGTTTACATAGATGCGAACCACGAATATGCCCACGTTCAAGATGACATTATGTTATGGGTCAAAAAGGTCAGGGTCGGCGGAATTGTAAGCGGCCATGATTATGTGAGAAGAAAAGGACAGGACAGCTTTTATGGTGTCGTGCGTGCCGTAAACGAATATGTTATTGAAAATAAAATTGAGGAGCTGGTTATTTATCGCGGGGATACCTCTCCGAGTTGGAAGTTTATAAAATGACGACTAATACAACACTAGAATTTATACTCAATAAATTTGGAATCAATTACGATGACAAGACGTCGATGCCGATAGAACTCCCCGGCTTTGGAAGATATGATCTTGCGTATATGTTTAAGGAGTTGGGATTTAATATCGGTGCGGAAATAGGTGTATATCAGGGTGAATACTCGGAAGTTTTATGTAAAGCTAATCCGCAAGCGAAACTATTTAGCATAGATCCATGGGAACCTCATGATGAATACACGGCATTTATAAAATCAAAAACATTTGAAAAAGCTTACGAAATGGCTAAAGCACGTCTCTCGGGTAGAAATTGTGAAATGATAAAGAAAAAGAGTCTTGATGCGGTAAAGGATTTTGCAGATGAATCACTGGACTTTGTGTATATAGACGGGGATCATTCATTTCAGGCGTGTACAAACGATATAGTAGAGTGGTCCAAAAAGGTCCGTATGGGAGGCATAGTTGCCGGACACGATTATATAAAACATTTGCCGCGATCAATAATCCATGTTTACGAGGTGGTAAACGGATACACTCAGGCTTA
Organism: candidate division WWE3 bacterium; assembly: GCA_003599255.1. GTDB lineage: Bacteria > Patescibacteriota > WWE3 > UBA101185 > UBA10185 > OXYD1-FULL-39-9. Next base: position 187,938 of record QZJF01000017.1, read on the forward strand.
CAGAATCAGACCCTGGTTTATTACCGCGTCAAAGGTGGTTATAAATGGAGTAATTACTCCGGAAGAAAGAACATTCTTTTGGGTTAAAACTCCGTTTCCTGAGCCCAGGAGGTACGACTGATGAGAATAGCCGTAATAACCGCAAATTTAGGAAACTTTGATCCGGTTATCAAGCATGTGGATCAGTCTTTGCCGTGTGACTTTTACAGATTTACTGATGAAAACTTTCCGCCCAGGAGTAAAGCGATGACTCCAAGACTGCAGGCACGCATCGTAAAAATGTTCGGCTGGCAAATGGTTCCGGGTTACGACTATTATATTTGGGTCGATTCCTCTTTGATTTTGTCCGACAAGGATTCTGTAAGTTGGTTTTTAAAACAATGTGAGAGTGTCGACATGGCGGTTTTTAAGCATCCCGAAAGAAACACTATTCAGGAAGAAGCGGACTTTTTAAAAGAACGCATTAACAGAAAAGACTCTTACATACTTTCAAGATATGAAAATGAATTAGTTGACGAACAACTGGCGGCAATTAAAGCCGATAAAAGTTTTGCAGATCAAAATTTGTTTGCTTCCAGCGCACTTATTTATAAAAATAATTCAAAAGTACACAATGTTATGTTTCAGTGGTGGCATCACACCTCCAGATATCATACGATAGATCAGCTCTCACTCCCCTACGTATTGTTCAAACAAAATTGTTCCGTGAGAATAATACCCGATAATTATTTGAAGACTACTTATCTACAACATGTAAGAAAATTTAAAGATCAAGAAGACTGGGATAACCAAAATAAAGAGCAGTATAAAAAAACAGAAGCTGAACTACAAGTGGAAAAGATAATGGAAAATCTGGCAAAAGTGGAAAGTCCCCAATTGCAGTTAGACAAACCAAAGGAGGAACCTGAGGGGGTTTCCTCCAACACTACAAACCAGTACCAACATGTACTGGATTTTTGGCGCGAGTGGCTAGAAGGTAACGGCAAAGCATTTGAAAGATCAGGACGCTTAATTAACAGATTTGACTTTATGCTCAAGGGAAGAAAAAGGGCAACCATTGCCAACTTAGGAGCCGGCCCGGTGTGTTTAATAGGCAATTGGCGGCGCGATATAAAGGTAAATATAGTATCATCCGATATTCTGGCCGATGAATACGCGAAAATCCGCAAGGAACTGGACTTAAACCCGCAATATATTGTTGAAAAAGAAGACATGGAGAATCTAAGTTATGGAGATAACTCATTTGATATTGTTTATTGTGCGAATGCACTTGATCGTACAAAGAATCCTCGCAAAGCTTTGATGGAAATGTTTAGGCTTTGTAAGCCTGACGGATATGTTTATCTGAGGCACATTGTTGATAATGACTATAGACATTTAGATAAAAGTCCATATAAATGGAAAATAGAATTAATTGAAAGCGTGGATTGCAGATTTTCTAATTACACTTCAGAACAAAATGGTGAAGGATTTTTACTTTCCGAAGTTTACCAGGGATTTAAATCAAAGGTAGAATTAACTGCAAAGGGGGTGTTGATAACTTCCTACGTACAAAAAAAGTAGACTTGATGCCCACACACAACTATGGACGATTTAACAATTATCTATTACACAGCAAATAAAAACAGCGACGTTTTTATGAGAAGCACTCAGAAAATTTTACTTCATGCAATTGGGGACACACCTATAATAAGTGTTTCGTTCAAACCGACTGTTATCGGAAGTAACTGTAAGAACATTTGCATTGGTGAACAGAAGCGTTCCAATTATATGATTTACAAACAAGTGTTGCTGGGTGTGCGCGAGGCCAAAACAAAATACGTTGCAATGGCTGAAGATGATATGCTCTACTCCCCCGAACACTTTACCTATCGACCGCCTGATGACGAAACATTTTCTTACAATATAAATAAGTGGTCAATATTCTCATGGGTTAAGCCCCCCTATCTGTCCTATCGTGTAAGAAAATTGATGAATAGTTTGATAACTACAAATTCGGCACTGCAAAAAACGTTGGAGGAAAGATATGAGAAATATCCCGTGCTGGAAGAAATTCCGAAAGAATTTTTTAAGAAGTATTGGGGCGAGCCCGGGCGATTTGAGAATCATCTCGGCATTTCACCGGTAAAAACCGAGGAGTTTAGTTCATCCGTCCCTAATATAATGTTTTCTACATCCGAAGCACTGGGTTTTTTAGATTTAGGAGAGAGAAAAGCCCACAGCAATATTAAAGCGGATAAAGTTGAACCATGGGGTACTGCGGAGGAAATATTAAAGTTGTATGGATAATAAATTAATATGCACCCTGCCTCGTTAGAGATAATGAAAAACTTTATAAAATTGTATCTGCCAGATAAGAAATTAAATATCTTGGATTTGGGATGCCGCGTTGTACCCGGACAGGAACACCTCGGATCCTATAGACAACTTATAACAAACAAAAAATGGAAATACACCGGCGCGGATGTTGAGACCGGAACAAATGTGGACACGGTTATTGAGGACTATGAATTTCCATACAATGATGCTGCATTCGATATTGTTATATCAGGACAAACAATAGAACACATTGAATTTCCATGGGTGTGGTTCAAAGAAATGGCACGTGTGCTAAAACCGGGCGGGTATTGTTGCATTATCGCGCCGGCGGTAATACACGAACACAAATACCCTATAGATACTTTTAGATACTATCCGGACGGTATGCGAGCTCTAGCTAAGTGGAGTAATCTTGAAGTCATTGACGTAAGAAGACTTAGGGTTCATAACAAACGAATGGAAGACACGTACCTGATTGCAAAAAAACTGGAGGTAAAGAAGAAAAATGGCTGACTTATCTATATTAATACCTTCCCGTAACGAGATGTTCCTGAGAAGAACAGTTGAAAATATCCTTCAAAATATTGAGGGAGACACCGAGATAATTGCGGTTCTGGACGGAGAGTGGTCCGATCCCGGAATTCCTGATAACAAAAGGGTTAAACTCATATACAACCCGGTCAGTATTGGACAAAGAGCCGCTACAAATCAAGCAGCCCGTATGTCCAATTCGAAATATTTAATGAAATGTGATGCACACTGCTCTTTTGATAAAGGTTTTGATATTAAAATGATAAGAGAGATGCGTGATGATTGGACAATGGTTCCCTTAATGAGAAACCTCCATGCATTCGATTGGGTCTGCCCTGACGGACATAGGAGATACCAAGGTCCCAGTGGGCCATGTGAAATATGCGGAAAAGAAACCGTAAGAGATGTTGTGTGGATAGCCAAAGAAAGTCCGAAGAGTACCTCATACTGCTTTGATTCTACTCCACACTTTCAATACTTCGGAGAATTTACCAAAAGACCTGAGGGCAAAGGGGATATTACTGAGACGATGTCACTGCAGGGCTCATGCTTTATGCTTACACAGGATAAGTATTGGGAGCTTAATATTTGCGATGAGAATTTCGGGAGTTGGGGCTCTCAGGGAATAGAGGTAGCGGTTAAAACCTGGCTCTCAGGTGGTCGTGTGATGGTGAATCATAAAACGTGGTACGCCCACCTGTTTAGAACACAGGGAGGAGACTTCAGCTTCCCCTACCCCATATCCGGGAAAGATCAGGAAAAAGCCAAGCAGTATGCAAAAGATTTGTTTTTCAATAATAAGTGGGAAAAGCAGATTCATCCGCTTTTCTGGCTGGTCGAAAAATTTTGGCCGGTAAAGGGTTGGACGGAGGAAGACCTGCGCAAGTTAAAAAACAACACTTTTTCATTTTCGGAAAGCGCAGCATTAACGGTAAAACCTGTTGAAAGCGAACCTACGGAAGATACTATTTCTCCCGTAAAAACTGAAATTGCCGTCACGGTAAACGCCCCGTCTGAAGAGCCTTCGAAGGGAATTATTTATTACACTGATAACAAATTAAAGCTAAAAATTGCTCGGGAAGTACAAAATCAGTTAAGAGTAATAAGTAAGAATTTGAACATACCTATTATAAGTGTTTCTCTGAAACCGATGTCACACTTCGGTAATAAAAACATATGGTTAAAGCACTTAAAAAGGAGTCACTTGGCTATGTTTAAACAGATACTAGCAGCATTAGAAAACAGTACTGCAGATATAATATTTTTCTGTGAACACGATGTTTTATATCATCCGTCTCATTTTGATTTCATACCTCCGACAAAAGATAAATTCTATTATAATCAGAACTTTTGGAAATTGCGCGTAGAGGACGGGCACGCGGTACACTTTGATGCCAACCAGGTAAACGGGATGTGTGTGTACAGAGAATTGGCTCTCAAAGAATACAGAGAAAGAGTCGCTATCGTTGAAAAAAACGGATACGATCGGAATATGGGATTTGAACCCGGGACTCACGACGGCAGATTCGGTGTATGGAAATCTCCCCTCCCTATAATAGATATCCGCCACACAAGCAATATGACAAAAAATCGTTGGAGTCAGGACGAATTCAGAAACAAAGACAGTTGCCGGGGATGGGTTGAAACGGACGATGAAATTCCGGGTTGGGGAAAAACAAAAGATTTAATTAAGAAATTGGGTTAGTGTCCCACTACCTTTATCATTATAATAAGTACAGAAATGTATTTGTACTCCCACAAATATTATGAGTAGCACGGCAGAAATTACAAAATATAAGGCACCTATAGGATTATTTTGGAGTATCCGATGAGCCGCTGGAATAGCTGGAACATGAAATACGGAAAATATTGGATGATTCAGTGGCAGATAAATAACTGGGTTTCCTTTGGTATTCACGTAGACTGGAGCAGAAAGTACACCGGAAGAGATCACATTCCTTATGGACCCTATGTAGATATACATTTTCTTTTTTTTATCTTCAGTTTTGGATACAATCCAAAGTATTCAAATGAGGCGGAATTACTCGCCATTGGGAGAGGGGGTATAGATGCCGACAACGATAACTAAATACTTCAGTTTTAACTCTACTATAGAAGGATTCACTGGAACTCCGGGCAACGCGTCAACTACAATGACCCGGGATACAACTGAAGACTCAACAAACGATTCCAACGCTGGTACAGGAACTCTTCAATGTATCACATCAGGTAAGAATAAAAATTCTACATCCACTTGGAATTGGACCGGTACATACGAGAGCATGGGAGTACCTGCGGGTGCAGTGGTCACTGATGTAAACATAAACTATGACTACAAATGTTACTCCTATGCTGTTGGTAATACGTGCCATTCAGGACCGCTAACCTTTGGCGGCACCCAAATATCGGGAGAAAACTCAATAACCGGAACAACTTCTTGGATTACCGTAACAGGAACCGCAATTACGGGATTAACTGATCCTTCCAGCACATCAAAAACTATTTCTATTACTCTTGATACTGCTACCGGAAACTCAAATTCAGCTGTTGTAGGGGTTAGAAATGACTGGATAGCCGTATCTATAACTTATACGGGAGTATCTCCCAGTGCTTCTATTTCGCCATCGGCTTCAGCTTCGGCGTCGGTGTCTCCTAGCGCATCCGTTAGTCCGAGCGCTTCGATTTCCCCTTCAGCTAGTGCAAGTGCTTCGATATCTCCTTCAGCTAGCTTATCACCAAGCTCTTCAGCTTCTGCCTCCATCAGTCCCTCTGCCAGTATTTCTCCTAGTTCTTCACTCTCACCAAGTGTGTCGGTATCCGCTTCAATTTCTCCAAGCCCTTCTCCAGGATCTACCGGGATTGTAGATATGTATGACGAAAAAGAGATGAATGATTTTGAATGGCTGGGAGAGGCCGAGGACGGAATGGGGACAGGTCAATCATTCACAGGCGATGGGGGAGTGCTAAAGAGCGCGTATTTCTATCTGGCTCTTAGCTACGGTACCCCTAGCGGAAACATGTACGCGAAGATATTTGCCCACACTGGGACCTATGGAACTAGTTCCTTACCAACAGGATCGCCTTTAGCAGTATCTGACCCGGTAGACTCGTCAACTGTAGTCAGTACAGAATATAACTATTTCAATTTTACTTTTTCCGGTGCTAATAAAATTACTTTAGAAAACGGTACATATTACGTATTAACCTTGGAATGGGACGGCATTGGCTCTTCGGCGGCTATTTATTGCGCTACTAACTCTAGTACTGGAAGCCACGGCGGAAATATTTGCGTCGCTAGTGAAGTTGCTTATCCAACAACAATCTGGGGCGTTAATATTAACGGTGACTTAATCTTTCGCATATTTTCTGATCTTGTGTCACCGTCAGCAAGTGTGAGTGCGTCTGTATCTCCCAGTGCCTCTACATCTCCAAGCGCATCCATTAGCCCATCGGCCAGCGCAAGCACCTCTGTTTCACCTTCGGCTTCTATAAGTCCCTCGGCAAGTGCAAGTGCTTCTGTATCACCCAGCGCGAGTATTTCACCAAGCGCTTCTGTTTCTGTATCTATAAGCCCGTCGGCAAGTGTTTCTCCAAGTGTCTCTGTATCAGCATCGGTATCACCAAGCGCTTCAATTAGTCCGTCAGCTTCTATATCTCCAAGCACTTCCGCGTCGGCCTCCGTTAGTCCATCTGCCTCTATTAGTCCATCTGCGAGTGTAAGTGCTTCTATTTCTCCATCAGCTTCGATTAGTCCCTCAGCCAGTATGTCTCCGTCATCGAGTGCGAGTGAGTCAATATCTCCAAGCGCATCAATATCTCCGTCAGCATCGGTATCGGCAAGCATCTCGCCGTCCGCTTCAATCAGTCCTTCTGCAAGCGTATCTCCCAGCGCTTCGGCATCTGCGTCAATCAGTCCTTCGGCAAGCATCTCGCCGTCCGCTTCTTCATCCGCATCCGTGTCACCTTCGGCTTCGTTATCACCAAGTGCCTCAATATCTCCTTCAGCTTCCGCTTCTGCATCCATAAGCCCGTCGGCATCTGTAAGTCCTTCTGCAAGTATTAGCGCGTCTGTCAGCCCATCAGCCAGCGTAAGTCCAAGCGCCTCTATTTCACCAAGTTCCTCAGCTTCGGCCTCCGTCTCACCAAGTGCTTCGATAAGTCCTAGCGCCTCAGCTTCAGCATCGGTTTCCCCATCTGCGAGTGTTTCGCCGTCAACAAGCATTAGTGCTTCTATCAGTCCCTCTGCTTCCGTAAGTCCATCCGCCTCGGCATCGGCTTCAATCAGCCCAAGCGCATCAATTTCGCCTTCTGCTTCAATTTCTCCCAGTGCTTCCGCGTCGGCATCAGTATCTCCAAGCGCGTCCGTTTCACCAAGTGCGTCCTTATCCGCGTCAATAAGTCCCTCGGCCAGTGTGAGTCCGAGTGCATCTGTATCTCCGAGCGCTTCAGCTTCGGCGTCTGTTTCACCCAGCGCATCCGTCAGTCCAAGCGCTTCAATATCTGCGTCCGTTTCGCCCAGTGCGTCAATATCTCCATCAGCTAGCACAAGCGCATCCGTATCCCCCTCGGCCAGTGTTTCTCCGTCAACTAGTGCGAGTGCTTCTGTTAGTCCATCGGCTTCCGTAAGCCCGTCGGCTAGTATAAGCGCCTCCATTAGTCCTTCTGCTTCAATTAGTCCCTCGGCAAGTGCAAGTGCTTCTATTTCTCCATCAGCTTCAGTTAGTCCTTCGGCCAGTACTTCCCCATCAGCGAGCGCTAGTGCTTCAATATCCCCCAGCGCTTCAATCAGTCCGTCCGCAAGCGCCAGTGCTTCTATTTCACCTTCAGCTTCAATCAGTCAATCTGCAAGTATATCTCCGAGCGCGTCAGCTTCGGCCTCCGTATCCCCATCGGCAAGTATTTCACCAAGCGCTTCGGTGTCTGCATCAGTTTCGCCAAGTGCGTCCGTAAGTCCGTCAGCAAGCATAAGCGCATCTGTATCTCCCTCGGCTTCAGTAAGTCCTAGCGCATCTACGTCTGCTTCAACATCGCCTTCAGCCTCAATAAGCCCTTCCGCAAGTAGTAGCGCTTCTGTTAGCCCCTCAGCTTCAGTTTCTCCTTCCGCTTCTGTGTCTGCCTCAATCAGTCCCTCTGCCAGTATTTCACCATCAGCGAGCGAGAGTGCGTCCTTATCGCCTAGTGCATCAATATCTCCATCAGCCTCGACATCGGCAAGTATCTCACCTTCAGCTTCAATCAGCCCGTCGTCTAGTATTAGCGCATCTGTATCTCCCTCGGCTTCAATTTCTCCCAGTGCTTCTATTAGTCCGAGTACTTCGGTTTCAGCTTCCGTATCGCCGAGCGCCTCGATAAGTCCTAGTGCATCAGCATCTGCGTCGATAAGTCCTTCAGCATCAATATCACCGAGCGCGTCGGTTAGTCCTTCAGCTAGTGCGAGTGCTTCTGTTAGTCCTTCGGCTTCTGTCAGCCCATCGGCTAGCGCAAGCGCTTCCATTAGTCCCTCTGCCTCGATCAGTCCCTCTGCAAGTATTAGTGCATCGATATCTCCATCGGCGTCGGTATCCGCCAGTATTTCACCGTCAGCTAGTGCAAGCGGGTCAGTATCACCAAGTGCATCAGTAAGCCCGTCGGCAAGCATTAGCGCGTCAATTAGTCCTTCAGCTTCAATCAGTCCGTCGGCAAGTATCAGTGCCTCTGTTTCGCCATCCGCATCGATTAGCCCCTCGTCTAGCATCAGTGCTTCAATCAGTCCCAGCGCATCAATATCACCTAGTGCATCGGCATCTGCCTCCGTCAGCCCGTCTGCGAGTGTATCTCCCTCAGCTAGTGCGAGTGCATCGGTATCACCCAGTGCATCCGTAAGTCCATCCGCTTCAGTATCGGGATCAATTAGTCCATCAGCTTCGGTTAGTCCCTCGGTGAGCATTAGTGCTTCTGTAAGTCCAAGCGCATCTGTTAGCCCATCAGCTTCGATCTCTGCTTCTATCAGCCCTTCAGCCAGTGTTAGTCCTAGCGCTTCGGCTTCGGCTTCGGTATCCCCGAGTGCTTCGGTTTCTGCATCAGTATCTCCCAGTTCTTCTATCAGCCCGTCAGCGAGTATTAGTGCGTCAATATCGCCAAGCGCTTCAGTTAGTCCCAGCGCATCCGGATCTGCATCTATAAGTCCATCTTCTAGCGCTAGTCCTAGTCTTTCTGTATCAGCTTCAATATCGCCAAGTGCCTCAGTAAGTCCTTCAGCAAGTATCAGTGCCTCAATCAGTCCCAGTTCATCTATCTCGCCAAGTGCCTCGGTGTCTGCATCGGTATCACCAAGTGCTTCTATATCGCCAAGCGCATCAATTAGTCCATCGGCCAGTGTCTCTGCGAGTGTTTCGCCATCTGCAAGTGTTTCACCGTCTGCTTCGGTGTCTGCATCCGTAAGCCCAAGTGCATCAGTTTCTCCGTCTGCATCAGTGTCCCCCAGCGCTTCAGCATCCGCATCAGTTTCGCCATCTGCCTCGATTAGTCCTTCAGCAAGTACAAGCGCATCAGTTTCTACATCTTCGTCGATTTCGCCCAGCGCTTCGGCATCTGCGTCGGTAAGTCCATCTGCGAGTGTATCTCCTTCGGCCAGTGCGAGTGGGTCTATATCACCAAGTGCTTCTATTAGCCCCAGCGCATCAGCTTCAGCGTCAATTTCGCCATCTGCCTCGATTAGTCCTTCTGCCTCGCTATCCTCTTCGGTTAGTCCGTCGGCTAGTGTGTCCCCAAGTGCGTCAATTTCTGCATCAATAAGTCCAAGCGCATCGATTTCTCCATCAGCATCAATTAGTCCCTCGGCCAGTGCAAGTGCTTCTATATCGCCAAGTGCTTCAACTAGTCCATCGGCAAGTATCAGTGCTTCTCTAAGTCCTTCAGCAAGTGTTTCGCCCAGCGCGTCCGCGTCGGGATCTGTCTCTGCATCTGTATCTCCCTCGGCCAGCGCAAGTGCTTCTGTTAGTCCATCAGCGTCGGTTAGTCCATCGGCTAGCATAAGTGCATCCGTGTCTCCATCGACCAGCATTTCCCCGTCAGCTAGTGCAAGTGCTTCTATATCGCCCAGCGCATCAGTTAGTCCAAGTTCGTCCGGTTCAGCTTCAACATCTCCGAGTGCTTCCTTATCGGCATCAATTTCGCCTTCCGCATCAATAAGTCCATCCGCAAGTATCAGTGCCTCCCTAAGTCCTTCCGCGAGTGTTTCTCCGAGCCCGTCGGTATCTGCGTCAGTATCTCCCAGTGCTTCTATATCGCCCAGCGCATCAGTTAGTCCATCAGCTAGTACAAGTGCTTCTGTTAGTCCATCAGCGTCGGTTAGTCCGTCGGCAAGCATAAGCGCTTCCATTAGCCCTTCAGCGTCATTAAGTCCGTCTGCTAGCGTTAGCTCTTCAGTAAGTCCTTCAGCTTCAATCAGCCCAAGCGCTTCAGCATCCGCATCCGTATCGCCAAGTTCATCTATATCTCCATCCGCACCTATCAGTAGTCCCAGTGCATCCGTTAGCCCTTCTGCAAGTATCAGCGCGTCGGTTTCTCCTTCAGCTTCAGTAAGTCCTTCAGCCAGCGTCAGTGCTTCTGTGTCACCGAGCGCATCAATAAGCCCGAGTGCCTCTATCTCTGTATCAGTAAGTCCATCAGCTTCAATATCAGCCTCTATATCTCCTTCCGCATCAATAAGCCCATCGGCGAGTGCAAGTGCGTCAGTATCGCCCTCAGCAAGTGTTTCTCCATCGGCAAGCATTAGCACATCGATTAGTCCTTCAGCCTCAATAAGTCCTAGTGCCTCGCTATCCACATCAGTATCTCCAAGCGCAAGTATCTCGGCCTCTGCCAGTGTGAGCGCGTCAGTAAGTCCGTCAGCTAGCATTTCCCCGAGCGCGTCACTTTCAGCTTCGCTGAGTCCTAGTGCGTCAATATCCCCAAGTACAAGCGCCAGCGCATCTGAAAGTCCTTCAGCAAGTATCAGTGCCTCTGTCAGCCCAAGCACATCCGTTTCAGCGTCAATATCTCCTAGTGCCAGTTTGTCACCTAGCGCATCGATCTCTCCCAGTGCGTCTGTTTCTGCATCAATAAGTCCGTCGGCATCGATATCGCCATCGGCAAGTATCAGTGCATCGGTTAGCCCATCTGCCAGTGTCAGTGCCTCCCTATCTCCTTCAGCCTCACTTTCAACGTCGGTATCACCTAGTGCCTCGTTATCTGCATCAATGTCGCCATCGGCAAGTGTCAGCGCATCAATTTCGCCGTCTGCATCCAGATCTCCAAGCGCATCCGCTTCTGCGTCAGTATCACCCAGCGCCAGTTTGTCTCCATCTGCATCGGTTTCACCAAGCGCGTCCATTTCTGCATCGATATCGCCGTCAGCAAGTGTTAGTGCTTCTGTTAGTCCATCGGCCAGTGAAAGTTTATCCGTCAGTCCCAGCGCATCTGTGTCACCAAGCGCGTCGGTCTCGCCTTCGGCAAGTGCCAGCGGTTCAATGTCTCCATCGGCAAGCATCTCGCCCAGCGCATCAATATCTCCAAGTGCAAGTTTGTCCCCATCTGCGTCAGAAAGCGCATCAACCTCGCCGTCGTTATCTGTATCGCCGAGCGCGTCTCTCAGTCCCTCATCATCGGAATCGGCAAGTGTCAGCCCGTCAGCTCCATCGCCATCATCAGCCTCTCCTACTCCTTCAGAGGAGTCCGAGTCAGAATCACCTTCGCCGTCTAAAAAGACTGCTTCGGCAAGTGTTAGTCCCTCTGCATCCGTGTCACCTTCGCCAAGCCCTGTACTTCCTCCGGTTGTTCCTTTACTTACGCAAACCGAGCCGGTAATAAATAGAAATGCCCATATTGTGGTAAGTAGAACCAAAGGGGTACCTTATCACGCACATCGGACTGCCCAATACGTAATCTCATCATGGAACACACTCGGCAGACCGAAGAATGCAAAAATCGGAACAATCGGCTTTAATTTTGAAACCAGTAGTTTAGAAATCTGGATCGGGAAACAATGGTTAAGTTTGCCAATGAAAAAAATTGTGGTATAGGCTATTTCACAAAAATCTGTATGCTAAAATTATTTTGATACTATGCACATACCCCAACCAATTTATATTGAAATAGGAAAAGGCTTATACAAATTAGTTGGGATGCCCTCCATTGGTTCCTGGGATACATCACTTAGGCCCAAAAATCCTAAGCCCGGCACCCTTGGATTTAACACTCAAACAAATAGTCTCGAATATTGGGACGGTTCAGATTGGCTGGCAGCTCAGATGTCCTAGTACAAACTATTGCCTTTACTCACCCCAGGATATATATTTTATACATGGGTATAATCAACTTCTTTAAAAACTTAAGTCCGACTGAATGGGTAGTCATCCTTGTTATTTTATTTGTTTTATTCGGCAGCAAAGTGCTCATGAAAATTGGAAAAACCGGAGGAGAAACTTTTAAAGAAATGAAAAAGGTTAAGAAAAGCTTCATGGATGCAGTTAATGATGATACTGACGTGAAGCCGGAAGGGGGTACAAAGGAAAATGTTTAGATCACTAGGAACAACCGAGTGGATAGTAATTACCGTTATCGTGGTAGTTCTCTTGGGAAGTAAGAAGCTTCCGGAATTTTTCAAGGGAGTTTCTGATGCTGTGAAGGAATTCAAAAAAGCAGCAAAAGACGAGGGTGAACAAGAGAAAAAAGTCTGATAAGCTTTTGCTGTGGACAATATTATTTCTCCCGAACTTGCCGAAGTAGTAAAAAAATATTCCCGCTTTTTTGAAGAGGTACGCAGACGTATCCTCTTTACTTTCATTTTCTTTATTGTTGCAGCTTTTCTAGGTTTCATCTTTTACGAACAGATTGTTCGGTTTCTCATTGTTTCACTGAGTTTGGAAAAGATCAATATAGTCTTCACCTCTCCGTTCCAGTTTATAAATCTTGCAATCGGTTGCGGAGTAGTGACAGGATTGGTTGCTGTTGTCCCGCTAATTATTTTTCAAATCCTGGCTTTTCTCAGACCCGCCTTAAAGGCCAAAGAGTTTAGAGCGACTTTAAGATTTCTGCCGTTTTCTATTTTTTTATTTATATTTGGATTTGTTTTCGGGATCCTAGTAATGAAATGGCAAATTGGGTTATTTCTGGAAAAAGCTGCTGCATTAAATATCGGAAATATTTTGGACATTAGCGGTATCTTGAATACCACACTTCTAATAGGAGCGATTATGGGAATTGCGTTTCAATTGCCAGTAATATTGTTACTGCTTCTGAACGTAGGAGTGTTAAGCCGTAAACAATTAACTTCAAAAAGACCTTGGGTATATTTGGGATCATTTATTTTTACAATGTTTCTGCCAATAGATTCTGTCCTGGCAGATCTTTTTTTAGCACTGCCCATGATCATACTGTTTGAAATAACACTGTTTCTCAATCTGATTAGCAAAAATAATTTAAAGAGTATTCTTAAATTGGGACATTAATTTTTCTAAAACAGATCTTTCTTTGCGAAAAAATAAAATAACGATATACAAATCCCGGTGGTAATTATTGCAAGAACACCAAAGGCAGTCGGATTATTTTGAAAGGGCAGAGGAATATTCATCCCGTAAAAACTGGAAATTATTGTGGGTATTGTAAGAATAACCGTCAACGATGTTAGTATTTTCATTATCTTGTTTAAGTTATTTGAGAGAATTGTCGAATAAGCCTCTCTGATGTTAACAATGTTTTTTAGATACGACCTGCTCGTTTCAATCAACTGCGTAGTGCTGATGGATAGGTCCTCAAATAGGTCTTCATCTTCTTCATAAAGGGACATGTATTTTCCGGAAAGTAGCATTTCCAGCGTCGACTTAATAGGCAAGAGAGCAGAAAGGTAGTCATTTAGATTCCTCTCGTAGCCTACAAATTTTATTATGTCTGAATTTTGAATTTTTTCGATCTTTGCGGCCAGCTGGTAGATGCTTTTGTTAATGTCATACATTCTTTTTTGAAAGGAATGATTAATTTCCATAAAAATCTGAATAACAAGCTTTGTTTTTTGGGTCGTACAAAAATCGATTTTGTTCTCAAGAAACTTTTGAAGTGCTGGAAATTCCTCTTTTGAAAACAATAAAACATGTTCGTTTTCAATTACAATAAGGAGGGTTGACGTTGTGGTTTCGTAGGGATACTTAGTAAATATGTATGTCTTTCCTTCTTCAACTTCTACTCTCGGTACTTCATAAGGATCCATTGCATCTTTTACAATCGAGTTATCGAGATTTAGCATACTGCAGACTTTTCGCAATTCCGATTCATCAGGGTTTACAACATTAACCCAACAGCCCTTTTTTATTTCGGGTATTAGGTCAACGTTATTTGAATTTTTGCTTTTATATATGACTTTTATCATGGGTGTCCCCTCAGGAAGTGCCTAATATAACTCAAAAGCAGGTGTTAAACAAGTTTAGTGTCGGATTTATCTTTGATTGCGGTTACTTCAATTTCTACGTTGCACCCTTCCTTAACTATACCACTTACTTCTACAAGAGTGCTGACCGGCTTCACATCCCATAAATATTTGTTTCTGATCTTTGCCACATCGTCAAATCTATTTATATCAGTGATGTAAATAACAACCCGTATAATGTCGTAGATCGTTGCGTCTGCCTCAGCCAGCAGATCTTCAATACGTGAAAATATGTATTCCGTTTGTTTTGAGTAATTTCCGGGGAAAACCGGATTGCCCCATTCATCAAGCGCGGCAAGTCCTGTGAGAAATATCATTTCCTGGTTACCCAAGTCTACAGATATTCCGTAAGAATAAGCGCCTCTTTTCTTGTGAGCAAAAAATTCAGGACATAGTTGTTTTTTATTCATTTTTCACCGATTCTTTCTTGCTTTTTCTCCCTAAAAGTTCACTGAAATTTTCAAGAATTTCCTGAGCAAAGAAAGCCAGAAACATATAGGCCAACAAAGCAAATAGGGAAGATATTTCTACAACGAATCCGTCGGTTGTTTTTTCCGTAGGAAACATATTCTGGAAAGGGCGCAGGAGTGGCTCCGATGTTGTATACACCCAAGCAACAAAAGGAGCGGTTTCATTCGCTCCAAAAAACACGAACCCGATTCTTAGCATAAGAACAAGTCCTATAAAATTAAAGATAAGGTTTGTTATAAGCCCCAGGCTCCGATATATAAACATAACCGAATTATACAATTTTTCTGAGAGTTTTTCTTGATAAAGTGCTGTTCTTACTTTACAATTGCAAGGTGAATATCTATAGTCATAAATATTTTAAAATTTAACGGAGGAAAAAAATGAAAGACAAACAGTATAGAAATTTTTGGAGCAGAGGAGAACAGAACGTAACTCAACTCATTCTCGTTGCTCTTCTTATTGGCGCTGCATTTTACATTGGAATGCTTTGGACCAAGGTGCAAAATTTAGAGAAAGGTGGAACTAATACAGGTTCCGTAGGAGCCTTAGGAGGAAACCCCAATCCTACACCTACAGCCCCTCCGACTACCACTGCAAAAGATCTTGCTCCGGTTGCAAACGACGACTTTGTAAAGGGAAACAGAAATGCAAGATTTGCTTTGGTTGAATATTCTGATTTGGAGTGTCCTTTTTGCAAGAGATTTCACCCGACCGCTCAGCAAATGCTGGATGAATATGGAGATAAGGTTATGTGGGTGTATAGACACTTTCCACTCGATCAGCTTCACTCTAAGGCAAGAAAAGAGGCCGAGGCTGCGGAATGTGCAGCAAAACAGGGCGGCAATGATAAGTTTTGGGCTTACATTGATAAATTATATGAAATCACTCCCGCTAACAATGGCTTAGATGCCGCAAAGCTTCCTGAAGTTGCACAAGAAATCGGACTTAATGTTAATTCATTTAACACATGTCTCAGCTCAGGTGAAATGGCGGATGCCGTTGAGGCCGATTATCAGTCAGGATTAAAGGCCGGAGTCACAGGTACTCCGGGTAATATTCTTCTGGATACCAAGACAGGAAAAACACTGGTTCTTCAGGGTGCGGTTCCTTACGCAAATCTGAAGCAATCGCTTGACGCATTTATGAGCAGCGCCGAGTAAGAGTTAGGGTAAATTAAACCAATTTTAGAAGGAGGCTATCAAGGCCTCCTTCTTTGATTTATGGGTTCGCGGATGTAGTAGAATATATCTGTGAGCACAAATATTCATCATAGATCAATTTCAAAGTTGATAAAGACAGGTTTTCCTCGAGTGGCTCCTAATGAGACCATTGGACATATTGAGACCTATTTGTATAAAGATATAAATAATTTCGATTCGGTAAACTATATTTACGTGCTGGATGCCGGTGGTACTTTTGTAGGAGTGTTGTCAATAAAAGAATTGTTCAGGAAAGACAAGTCAACAATAGTTGAAAAAGTGATGGTCCGTGATCTGATTAAGATTGCACCTGAAACATCACCTGCCATGGCCGCATATTTAGCGTTGAAGCACTCCATCAAAGAACTGCCGGTCGTTGATCAGTCGGGAAAATTACTTGGAGTAGTGTTAAGCGATGACATCAACAAAATAGTTTATAGAGAATCTCGTGAGGTACTTATGCGTCACGCAGGAGTAGGTCATGTGGACATGAATATTGAAGACGTATTCAAGCTGCCGTTTCACACTTCTGTCTTGCATAGAGTTCCCTGGTTAATTTTTGGATTAGTAGGTGGTTTGGGATCAGCCAAAATAATTGACTTTTTCTCGTTTACTTTGGAAAGGAATTTGATATTAGCCTCTTTTATTCCATTAATAGTATATATGAGCGGAGCGGTAGCAGTTCAGATAGAATCATTTGTAATTCGAGATCTTGCTATTAATCCCAGAATGAAGTTCAGAAAATACTTTTTTAAACAACTGGCAATAATTTCTTCAATGGCAGTGATCTGTAGCGCGTTACTGTATGTGGCGGGTCTGGTCATGAATTTGGAAAAATCCGTAGCGACAACTTTAAGTGTGGCGTTGTTTAGTGCAATTCTTTCATCAGTATTTACCGGACTCTTTATTCCTTATATCTTCAACAAGCTAAAAACTGATCCGGCAAATGCCAGCGGCCCGGTGGCTACAATTATCCAAGATACTATCAGCGTGGTAATTTATTTCACGGTTGCTACTTTGCTTATTCCATAACAGTCACTTCTTTGGTAGAAAGTTCAAGAAGAGCGGGTTTTCTGAGAATCGCTCCATCTGTACCGATTTCAACTGTTTCTATCACAGCGGTGTTTTCATTGACCCATAATAGGGGGCGCCCCCTTGTAATCTGTACCGGGTTCGAATCTTCTTCCCTAAGAGCGTCCGAAATAGTCGCATCCTGTTCCGCTGTAAGTTCATCTTGTTCCGAAAATGTTTTTTCGATTGAAGGGACGCTACCCTGACTAGAGTTGTACAACCAGACATATACATCCGGAATTCCGCTTGAAATGTCAGAATCGTACCTTTGATATAAAACTTTTGTACCATCAGGTGATATTACGGGCCATTGAACATGCGCCCAACTGTGTGAATCTATAATAGTTCCGGTTTTATTTGGAAATTCCGCCAGTATAATGTTTGCGTCTTCGGTTGGATTAAATGAATGGGTGAATGCCCACTTCTTTCCATCCATTGAAAAGTTGAATTGAGATACACCGAAGCCAAATTCGTCTTTGACTTTGGTGTAATCACCGATAAATTTTTCTACGTTGAATGTTACAAATCTCGTGTCCGCAACTCTGGATAACACCGTATCCTCATTTACAAAAGCGATGATATTTGAAAGAGGGCTCAATGCGGTAAGTTTGCCGTTTGAGATATCAAACATATAAAAACCGTTCATTTCCTCTTCTTTGAAGTTTTCTATCGTTCCCCACGGAATTGGACCGTCTTTTCTCTCTGATAAACTATCTCTGTTTACAAAAAAGATTACCTTTGTACTGTCCGGTGACCATGCGCTGATGTAAGTAACATTTCCGGTTTTCGTGATTGCCTGTTTTTCAAGCGTGTCGTTTGAAAGCAACCACAGATCCTTTGAAGATTGATCTATGTATACGGTAAATAAGAGATTAGGTGACGGTGATGGTTCAATGTCTCCGACTTCGAGTTCTCCCCCGCAACAGGCGGCCAGTATACCTGTTTCTTTTACAAGCTTGTTTTCTAAGTCAAATACCTTCAATTTTTTTTCAGCGGCATCTATTAAGGGGTATCCCTTTTTCTTTGAAATCAGAGGTTTCCACTTTTCTCCCACAGGTGCGTTGATTACGTTTGAGACAGAATTGTTGTTGATATCCATTAAGAATTGGATCATTCCGGACTTATATAGGTAAAATCCCGAGGTAATCGCTATTATTACTCCTAGAACGAATGCGGAAATAACGGAAATTATTCCCGAACCTGTTTCGTCAAATCCGTATATTTTATTTGTTTTTAGCATAGTTTCATTTTACACGTATGGGGTTTAACGTGAAAGAAAAAATCTCGTAATCTTTGAAGGGATTACGAGATTGGATAAACGCATACAGCTAATTTAAACTGTAGAAATTGCCTTCGTCCCAGGAGGAAGGGTTATAGAATTGAGGATCGGTTTCTTCGAGATCCAAAAGTGATTCCAGCCATCCTTCCATGTAGTGTTCGGCTGCACGTGCGGCCACAAGGACATGTGCGGGTGCAAGTATTTTATGTGCAGCCTCATCATTCAATGTTTGCATTTCGTAAGTTGCGGCAATGTATGGGAGCATTATTCCGTCGCATATCGCGCACATAGTCGAAAAAAACATTGTAATAAAAGTCGAATTTTCCCAGACATAGTCACGTACATCAACTAATTTCCGGGTAAATTCGGCGATTAGTAGTTTGAGAATGTCTTCCGGATCCATATCTGCCTGAAGTCTGATATTCCAGCCAATTGTTATCAACTGAGTATCAGTACCGTTTCCCCATATGAAAACTACACGTGCTATCGGTTGTGGATTGTCGCACACAAGATACCTCCTTTTATTTTTTGGTAGTACCAACGATAGAAACTATTATAAAAAAAAGACGCGGGTCGGTCAATACTATGGGACCTTATAAAAAAAGGCGGGTACCGCGCGATAGTATAAAAGCTAATCTACGCGGTACCCGTTGATGGGTTGAATTGGCTGAACGTGTTATTTCTTGATGGTTAACGTCCAGCGGGACGGATCGTATCGGATACGAATTCCGTCGAGGTCAGAGGTCATCTCGCAGTATAAGCCGGGCATCAGTTGCTCAAGGCTGCTGAAGCATGGGTAAACTGCCAATAGGCCCTCTTTTGTCGTGCCGGTTTCTCCGAGAAACAGCAGGGAATTGATACTCCCGTCGAACTCGGTGCCGAGACGGATTTTTGTGACGTTTGCTACCGCAGGCGCGGTGCCTTTGGTGTCAACGTAACTGCCGGGTTCCAAGGTTACTTCTTTGTATCCTTCGAACTGCGCGGCTTCCTGTTCCAGGCGGGACTGAGCTGCGGCGATTTCTTCGGCTTTCTTTTGCTGACCCAACTGGTAGTCTTTATACCAGAGAAAGCTGGCAGCTCCCGCCACCACAACAAACAACGCGATCCACAACCACTTTTTCATTGTACATTCCTCCAATCTGAGTTTGGTTTTCCCGACATTGTCGGATGGTTAAAAGCTTGCGCAATTATAAACCAAAATGACCTATAAAACAAATACTATAAGACGGATTTATCGGTGTGTTACTATATATTTAATGTCCTTTTTGAACGGTATTATCCATCAGAGTTTTAGAAGAAAAATAGTTCTTCTTGTCATACCTCTTATTACAGCCATTGTGCTTGTGTTTGTTAGTTTAGACTCCTCTGCCTCCGATACCACTGTATTATCCAATAACTCTACGCGTAGCGATTGGGGGTACAAAGTTACAAGAGTGGTGGATGGTGACACTTTGGAAGTGGAAATTGACGGTTCCATGCAGAAGGTTCGACTGATAGGTGTCGACACACCGGAAACCAGCGATCCCAGGAAAGAGGTTGAGTGTTTTGGCAAAGAATCCTCAAGCAAAACAAGAGAATTAGTTGAGGGAAAATTTGTCAGACTAGAGCAAGATGAAACCCAAAACGACAAAGACAGGTACGGTAGACTCTTGAGGTATGTTTATATGGAAGAATCAGTGAACCTAAACCTTTATTTACTGCAAAACGGTTACGCGTACGAGTATACGTATGAGAAGCCTTATAAATTCCAGGAAGAATTTAAACATGCTGAAACCAATGCCAGGGAAAAAGAGTTGGGCTTATGGGATCCTTTAACTTGTCCGGTTCAATAATTTACAGTGCACTTTCTAAGATTTTATCAATTTTTGTTCTGAGCTCCTTAAAGATTGCATCCGTTCGTTTCATAATCTCAATATCCGCTTCATACTTTTCCTTATACATTGCGTGTATTTCGGAAGGAAATACATCGTCTATGTCCAGTATTAAATAATTTTCGGGCTGAATATTAAACTCTTTTTTGCAGTACTGAAGATGCATGTCTTTCATAAAAACTACTAGATCAGATTTTTCAACGTCGTTCCTTGTTGTTTTTTTCCAGTTAGGGGACATGAAGCTTATAAGTCTGTTGTCATGAAGAATACGTAACGTGTACCAGGCAGCCGGTCCATACGAATTATGTTGAGCGTCAGTTCCGCTGGAACTTACTTCAACATTACTAATATTTTTTTCTTTGAGTCTGGATCTTAAATAGGCCTCAGCTAGCCTACTCCTAAATGTATTGCCGGAACAGACAAAATGAATCTTCATAGTGGTACATTACTTTTACCACGATTTTCGTCCGGTTGCGAACATAGCGGTTTTTAAACCTTTTTCCCATTCTTTTATTGTATTAATTACGGTTTCAGGTGAATCCAAGGCGGGTTCCAAAAATGGCAGCGCGGCAGAATAATAGTCAGCCCCCAGAACCCTAGCCTTAAGTCCATGCACCGGGCTGCGTATTCCTCCGCTGGCCACTATTTTAATTTTGTCTTTATATTCACAGGCATATGCCAGGGATTCCTCTGTTGATATTCCGAAAGATTTAAACCATTCAGAAAGATTAGGGCTGTTTCTTCTCTGTGCTTCTATCCAAGCCCAAGATGTTCCGTTGGCACCGGCGACGTCGATGGCAAAGATGCCAATTTCGACTAATTTGCTGATAGATTCTTTATCAATTCCGTGTCCTACTTCTTTAACAAATACAGGGACTCCAATTTCTTTAACAAGATTTTCTATTTTATCCAGAAGTCCTTGAAAGTTTGTATCTCCCTCCGGCTGAATTGCTTCCTGCAGTGGGTTCAAGTGCAGGTAAAGTGCATTGGCCTCTACCATTTCCACTACAGCTTTGTAGTCATCTATAGACTTCCCATAATTAAGCTGTATCGCACCCATATTGGCGAAAATCACTGCATTGGGCGCATGTTTCCGCACCAGTTTAAAAGAATTTCGCGCATCCTCAAGTTCCAATGCTATTCTTTGAGAACCTACGCCCATGGCAATGCCTGTTTCTTCAACTCCAATTGCCAGATTTGTATTTATTTTACCTGCGTGTGAGGTGCCTCCCGTCATGGACGCAATTATCAGAGGTTGTGTGATTTTTTGGGTAAGGAGGTTAGTAGATGTATCTACGGAGCTAAGGTCTAACTCAGGGAGAGCCTTGTAGTCAAGCTTTACATTTTCAAAAGGTTCCTTACCGATTTGTGATTGCGGATCTTTGGCCAGATTAATATGTTGAATCTTTCTGTTTTCGATTTCAGACACAAAGGATTAGAAAGTTACGTAGTAATTAATTTTTGCGTTTTCTCTAAGAGTCGTCAAAAGATCCTGCACCGACTGTGTAAGCTTCTGTTGTCTTAGACTTGTTCTAACCTGTTCCTTAAGGGTTTCTTCATCTGAGTTCGGAGGTAGAGTTTCTTTGTTTTGTTCCAAGTAGGCTGTTACTTCTTCATCAGATACGTTAACACTGCCCTCAACCATTTTTTCCAATTTCTTATTCAAAACTATTTCTTCAATAAGTTGTGTTTTTGAAACATTTTGTTGCGCAAGAGCATCCTCCAACGTCATTCCGACTGCAAGTGTACTTTGTTCAATGGTGGAAAGCTCATTGTCAATCTCTTCCTGCGAAACGGTAACATTTTTGTTCACTGCTTCCTGTTCGATTAGTTTTTTAGTTACGAGGTTGTCCAAAACGCTTTTCCCGCCCTGTTTCTCGAGTTCCTTAATAACGGCAATTCTTGTAATAGGCGAGCCGTTAACTGTAGCTGCTACAAAATAACCCCTCAAATAATAAGCACCTGCGCCGAGTAATGCTGCTAAAACGACAGCTACTAAAACTTTTAAATTGTTCTTTGAAATTTTTGGCAGCGAGATTTTTTTATTCTCTATTTTCTTGTCCTCTTGTTGTGTCATATCGTCTGACATTATGTCAGTATAACATTAGTTTTTCTTAGATCAAGATCTTGCCCTGAACGACAAACTCGGATAAATTTGTAAGATGCAAAGTGACGAGAAGTATAAATCCCTGGTCTCGTTCAACAGATTAATATTAGCGGTTCCTCACCCGGACGATGAAACATATTATTCTGCGGGGCTGATTCAGAGACTTAATAGTCTTGGAAAATTTCTGAAAGTTATAGTTATGACAAAAGGGGAGAATAGTACCCTTCGTTATGGCGTTTTGGAAAACGAGAATTTGCCCGATGTACGTGAAAAAGAATTTATGAAAATCATCAGGATTCTAGGGGTTACTCATTATGCTTTGAATAAATTCAAAGACGGTGGCATTGAAAGTGAGAGTGATAAGGTGTCCAAGTATTTATCTTCGGAAATTGAGGGAATAAAACCAGATGCTGTAGTGACTTACGAACCTTCTGGTGTTTATGGTCATCCTGATCATGTGGCTTTAACAAAAATAATTGAGGAATTAAGTAAAATTTATCCCTTTGAAATTATATATTTAACAGTCGGTAGTTCTTATAACACTTTTGAAGATGCTGTACACATGGCGAAAGATCCCGATAGTATAAAACCCATTGAACCGGATCTTGTTCTTAAATTGACCTCATTAGAAACGATTAATAAACTGCGCGCCATTTTAGCGTACAAATCACAGTTTAAGTTCGATTTAGAATTTGTATGGAAATTGCTCAGAAGAAGACTTCTAACCCGCGAGTTTTTGAAATTAAATGTCTAAAGAAACGACCAGCATCTTGTGATCCGAACCGTTTCTAAATCGGGAAATAAAACTTTCACTTACACTTACTCCTTTAGGTACCAGTATATGGTCAAGCTGTTTCATCGGGTACCTGAGCATGTGTGTACTCTGGCCCTTGAATACATTGACAAAGCCATATTCTTCACATAACTTATCAAAAGTTTTGCGCTCGTTAGTTAAATAATCCGGCTTTCTAAAACCCCTTCCCCAACCGGTTAATATATTGAAAAGTCGACTATCCATAATATTGAAATCACCGCAGAGTATGTTGATCTTAGTTTTGTCTAATGTTTTGAGAATATTTTCAAATTGTTCGAGTCTGTCGCAAGTCCCGATCGCGCAAGAAAGTCTTGCGTTGATTACTACAATATTACTTTCCTGAAATTCTGTTAAAACAGCTTTATGAAGTTCGGTAGTTTTTCTGAGTTTTTTGTAAATTAATGTATCCATAAGAGTTGAATAACCCTTTTCGAAATATGAGATTTCCGTGCTTCTAACCGGAGATTTTTTACTTAAAGTACATATTGTAGCTCCCGCATGTGGGGACTCAGTAACAAAGTCATAAGTGTACTCAACATGATATTCTCCCTCGTCGCGTATTTGTTCCGCGAAACTTTCCGGAAGTTCCTGCAGGCATACCACGTCGGGATCCTGTTTATAGATAAAATCAAGCAATCTCCGCAGTTTTTTATTTACATTCAAAACATTCCAACTTATAAATTTCATAAGATTTTAAATGGGGGTTTCATTAAGCCTAAAGATATAGCCCAGGAATTTACTGAGTATATGCAAAAGTAACCCACAAATTAGCGAAACAACAACTATAGTAATCGAAAATCGGAAAAAAGGAAATGTTAATGCTATCGTTCCCACAATCCAATCGGTTTGATCGAAAGGGAACCACATTTTTCCGGGGAGTATGTTTACCTGACGCTTTGCAAAACTTTTTGCCGCGTCCCCCAGCAAAGCTCCTGCACCTGCCATTAAACCCAAAAGTATCCCCGCTTCAGAATAATCTGTAAGGGATATGCTTCGAATATACTCTGAGTTAATGTAAAGATACCTTTGCAGATATACAGTTGCAATGGAGGCTAATACGCCTGTTACAAATCCTCGCATGGTTTTATGTTCGCCGAAGACGCGCTTATTTTTGAAAGTCAAATAAAAGTCCATCGGAAAGTTCAAACCAGGAAATAACTTGGCCGCCCCAACCGGGGTCATGTTTGCCACACCTGCCGGGAGTAAGAACCATAAAGCCTGAATTAATATAGTAAACATAGATCAGGTCTTAATTTTGAAAACTGATACTGTCTCTAAGTTTACATTACCACGTGTTTTAATAAATATTGCTATCTGTTCCAATGCCATAGCTGTTCCGGAAATTGCTGAAAGAAACAGTAATGTTTTTATTTCATATCCGACGGATGCCAGCAAAAGATAAGAAGTAAAGCACAGCCCAAAAAACTTATTTGTATAAAGATGTAGTATGATGAGCCGTTTACTGATTACATAGCTTACAAACCATGATAAAAACAACATCCCAAAGGGGATTACCCATAGCCAAACATTATCCGTAAACAACTCCGGCTTTATCAAAAAGAATCCTGAAAATCCCACAACATCAATAATTATATCGGCATACGAGTCAAGTTTGGATCCCAGTTCCGATACCCAGTTGTACTTACGTGCCAGATATCCGTCTACGCTATCAAGAAGACGGGCGGCAAGATAAAAAAAGGCAAAGTGAAAGCTATTCCCGTTTGCAATCAAGAAGATCATTGGGAAGATAAGGAGGAGGCGGAAGATTGTAATTGCGTTTGGAATATGCTTTAAATATTTTTCGTTTGACATTTTAATATGTCAATTATACCTTGCATCCACACACTTGTTATTTTCACACGTTATCTCGTTTTCATACGGCCATCTGTCGCAGTCATATATCGGCAACACCTTATCTTTTTGGTAAAGTTTGATGCTGGTTTCAATTTGAGTGAGATTTTCGTTTTTGTTTACAAGATTAAAACATTCAAAGGGAAAGCCGTAACTTACAGCTTTGCAGTCTGTGGCCTGTTGGCAATAATTAGCTTTTTCAAGTGCGTATTTCAGGTTTTCTACAGTTTTGTCGGTTGCGATTTCCGAGGCCGTTTCTTTTTTCCTGAAGGTGTATTCGCTGTAGGGGATGACCTCAAAATAATCCTGAGAAGCATCCTGACTCTTTTCGGTGTTTACTACCATGGTGTCTGTTGAAATAACCAGAGAAATGTAGGATTTTCCGACATTGGGAAGTTTAAAATTCTTTTTGTATGTATCCGTAATTTTAAAATAATCTTGCGAACGGGCAATCCTGGTGACATTTTGTTCATACTTCTCATACAAACCGGGAATGTTGTAAAAAATAACGTACTGCTCATCATAAGAATCCGGATAGCCGTTAAGCACAGTTAAAATGTCTTCATAAGTGAACTCAATATCCATAACCGAGGATGTCCCATATACATAAAGAGTGGTTACTTTATCAAGATTTACTGAATAAATCCTTACCGCAGAGTCAACACCGCCCATGATATCCGTAAATGCCAAATATTTATTTGAGAACGAAAGACTAATGGAAGGTTCAACATTGCATAGACCTTCATCGTTGCCCAAATCCATAATTCTGGCAATTTTCTTTTTATTATCATTTTCATCGAAAATATAAATGTCGCAATTGTCGACTTCGTAATCGGTAATCATTTTATTATTATTGTTAAGCTGGAAGTTTAAAAACCGCAGAGATGAATTACTGATTCTGGCCGACTCCATCTGATTAAATGCGATGAATGCTGTCAGTAATACTATGAATATAAATAAAAATATCAAAAAAAGTCTTATAGCCTTCACGGGTTCATTATAGTAGAAAAACCGACCGGTTCACAGAGGTATGAGTTTTTGTGCTATTATTTTGCCAAATAAGGCGCACGTCAAAAATTGAGAGGAGAATATGGAAGTCAAAATTCTAAGACCAAGTTTTGGCCGTTTCCAACTGATTGAGTGGTTCAAGAAACAGAGCGGACAATCAGTTTTAGCTTTTGTCTATACCGCTGATAAAGATAGGATCGCAGAAGCTTGTGTACTTCTGGATTTTTACTCCGGTAACGAAGTCTCAATAGTGATTGCTGAGTTTCTTCATGTAATTCAGCATGATCCTACCCGTCATCGATACCATGTATGGAAAGGACCCGTTGAAGAGCTTTATAACTTTGTACTTTCGGACAAAGAGGAGACGTACGGTCATCTTTCAGTAAGAAACTTTGTTCGAAAGAATAAGCCGAGGAGTTTCTTTTTACTTAAAGACGCTCTTGTCGAGCTGGATTTTAGGTTTTCAGATGAGATTATGACATCGTGGAAAGTGTCGAAGAGACCTTCTCGAAAATTACGATACAATCCCAATGATGACCCTAATCAGCTGAGATTAAACCTAACCTTTACCGGAGCGAATTAATGCCCCTCGCTCCGGGATTTTTTTATATAGACATAATACTTTTAAAGGTCTAAGATTTTATTGTGGCCCAAGATGTAGATCCAAACGCAGACAAGATATTACCTGAAATTCCTCCTCTTTCACCTCAGCCAAAACCTATTGATAATGGGGACAGAAATACCACTATAGCTCCTCCGGGGGTTGCCGTGCCGACTCAGGAAAAAATTCCAATTAAAGTAAAAATGCCCCCCGTAGTTTGGAATGATACGCAGGAAGTTTTAAAAAGTATAAACACAAAGTTAGGTGGGGCCGTGGTCACATATTTTACACGAGGCAGCATAGTAAGCGACGATGTCAAATATTTTTATTCCCATTTGAAAACAATCGGTCACCAGGAAAAATTATTTTTTATCATAACTTCAAGAGGAGGTGACGGAATGAGTGCCTACAGAATTGCCTCTTTGTTAAAAAAGTTTTGCGACGAGTTGATCATCGTAGTACCTGAAGTTGCCGCCAGTGCAGCCACCATGCTTAGTCTGGCCGGTGACAAAATCATCATGAGCTCGTTTTCTTATCTTACTGCAGTTGATACCAGTATTGTGCATCCGTTAAATCCGCTTGATGTCGATAAGAAGCCGGTTCGTATTGAGCTTGAGGAAATCAAGAGATCCGTTTCTGCTTTATCAAGTACATTTAAGGCCGATGAGTCTCAAAGCAAAGTTTATGAAACGATTTTTTCATATTTGCATCCCGCTGCTTTCGGTGCCCTGGAAAGAGCCTCCAATCTTTCAGAAATGTTGTGCAAGGACATTCTGAGTTTGAGAAAGAATCCTCCTTCAGAAGAAGAAGCAAGTGTTCTGATTAATAAGCTGAACAAGGAGTACCCATCTCATGGATACCCCATTGTTCCCGATAAAGCCCAAAGTCTGGGGTTGCCCGTGGAACTGGCTGACGAAGAAACAAACAACTTGTTGTGGTCTTTGATCAATTTCTACAGATATATAACAGAGCCTGTAAGGACCGATTTCAATGATTCCTCATTCCATAGCGAGCAGTATATGAATGTAATAGAATCGGTTGGCAGACGATTGGGCGTTAAAAATGTCCTGGAAAGACGCCTTGATCCTATAATTAAAAACTGGACGACCTTGAGGAATGATTTTGTTTGGGAAGCACTTTTTGAGAAAGAAGAAAACGGTGAGAAAAAGCTTATTAAGAGTAATTTAAATTTTTGATTATTCCATTCACCCGATTGATATTAATCTCGGTTAAACTATAATAGAAAGTAATGCCCGATAAATCCTTACTATATACAAAAATAAATCCAAAGAATAAAGCGGAAGAGAAGATGGCGGAAAAGATGGAGGAGCTGTTCTCAAAGTACCTGTTAATTGAAATGACCAAGGAGTTGACCGAAGAAGATCTTACTAAAGCAGAGAACACCAAGTTTCGTTATCCTTATCAAGTCGCAGAATTTTTAAAAACTCATATTCCTGACTTCAAAAACAAATACGCAAAATTAGTTGATAAATTTATAGAGGAATATGTCCAATAAACAAGGAAAAAATAAGCTGGAAGCAGCTAATTCACAAGAGTCGGAATTTATTAAAGGTATTGAATCAAGGCTCGACGAATTGCAGGAAGAGCTTGGTGAGAAGTCCGCCAAAGTTGTTAAGACTCTTCTCACGGCCGCTGCTGCAGGGTCAATTTTTCTCGGTGCATGTCAGTCAGAAAGTCCCCGTGTTATTGAATTACCTAACATGCCGCAGGAAGTTGCTTCCGAGTCACTTCCAAATACCTATGATGAGGTAACCTCCCCATGGGAAGGCTCTTCCATGTACAGGACTTACGAAGATAGTTTGGGTGGCAATGAGTACCAGAAGTTTATTGGTAATTCCGAGAAGATGGTCGAAGCATGGACCGTTGAGGGCAGTATATACGCCCCTTGGTACCGCTTACAAAATTTAAAATCGATCGAGAGTGCACCTTCTAGTTTAAAACCCAGATGGGATGAAGGAGAAACATTACTAACCTTAAGGCTGAAAGTTGAGACCATAAAGGAAGAGATTGGTTTTGAAAACACCGCGATAATTATTGATGCGTTTGGTCCTCACAGCGCCGCAGCCGCGTTGAAGCTGGTTACCGAAGGCGGATGGCAGCCGGTTCCCATGAATCAGGAAGTTCCTTGCGTGGGCTGTCAAAATCCAATCGGTGGCGAGACACTCGGTGTTTATTTGTACGGAGCTGCGGAGGTGGGAAAGCACACTAAAGAGTTAGCACCCGACGCGCCGCCCGCCTTTATCTGGAGTGCCTCGAGGAAAGGTTTGTATTCCCAAATGGATCAAGAGGGTAAGAATGCGTACAGTTTTTCACCGGAGGACCTGCCATCTCCGGATTTTCTTAAAGAGCATGGTATAGACTCGATACTTTATCTCACCGAGACACCGGAATATGATAACGAAGATACAATGATGATACTGGATTTTTATGAAAAAGCCGGTATTAAAATTGAAGAAATGGAGTTAGACCCGGTCCCATTCGACCCCTATTTTACTGAGAAAATAGAAAGTCTCGGACAGCAGTATATGGAAAAGAAAAAGGATACTCGCGAGTGGAATATCAGGCAGTCCGAACGCCGTGATGCACAGAGGCAGCAGTCCGAACTTCTGGAACAGCAAAAGCCCGGCGAGTAGTTGATAAACCCATGATGAAAATCAAAGAAATAGAGATAAACCTATCAGAGGGAAAGCCGGTTGATAAGTTACTTCCACTTATTAGCAATCAATTACCCCAAGTAGCAGAACATCAAATATTTGTCGATGCTTTCTCGGATATGTTTTTCAGCCAGAGACCATTGGACATGCTGTACAAGTTTTGGATACAAAGCGGGTACTTTGAGGAATTGCTAAGTTGTCTGGATATCTTAGTAAAAGTTGAGGTTGAAGAGGTATCTGAATTTACCCAAATACAGAAATATGTGATTGAAAGGGGACAGGAACTGACCGATATTTACAATCGGATTATCGGTTACATTGATAAAAACGGAAAGTCATATCTTGAAATAGCACCAATATATTTCTCTATAGAAGAATTCTACGCACGACTGAAATTTGATTTTCAGATGGCGGCCCTAGCGGAAGTTATAAAGGAACCTATTCTGTCAAAGGTTCTTACTATTCATACAATAAGACAAAGAATTGCTCAACATGCCCTTGATGAAATACTTAGCTTACTTGAATTGGATTACCTTTCCTACGATGAGTCTCAAGAGAAAAGGAAACTTATCAAAACTACAATTGATAACTACTCTTCCGAAAAGGCGGAGCTGTTTAAAGCAATTGAGAAAGACGAAACTTTATGGAATACAAATTCAGATGGAAAGGGAGATAAACAGGCAAGAATTACCAAACTCACAAATCTATTAGATTTTTACAAACTGTCAGAGGCATCTCATAATTTGTCTGCTATTTTTAATGAAGCATCCGGGGACGAAAAACGGGTGCTTAGTTCTGTAGAGATATTGGTAAGGCAAGAGCAGGTGCGAAGTACTTTTGATTTTAAACGTTTTATGAGTGCTGTAAATTAGCAGAACAATTCATATTTGACATTAGAACCCCTTGGAGTATTATGAATATGTATTCATAATTATTTACACATAAATTGGAGGTGACATATAATGCCTTATAGAGATGGTACGGGTCCGGATGGAAAAGGTCCCAAAACAGGAAGAGGGTTAGGACCCTGTGGAGGAGGTAGTGGGCAGGGACAAGGACAAAACCGAGGGAGAGGCCTCAGAAGAAGATCGCGAATTCAGCCGGATTCGGATAATAAAAATTAAGCAATATTTATAAGATGCCTAGACCAAAATTAAGAAGACATCTGAGATTCAATCCGGAAGTGATTTTTTTCAAGCCGCGCGGTGTGCCTTTAAGAAACCTTGAGGTTGTGGAATTGTTTCCAGATGAAATTGAAGCAATAAAATTGTATTTTGTGGACGATTTGGACCAAACAAAATCTGCTGAGATGATGAAGATATCCCAGCCTACATTTGCCAGAATTGTCAATTCTGCGATGAAGAAGTTATCAATGGCAATAGTTGAGGGCAAAGCAATACAAATATCACATAAAGACGATGCATTTAAGGGGCAATAAATGTTAAAGCAACGCCTGCCTTGTTGGCCCGACCGGTTCTTCCAATTCTATGAATATAATCGTCGTAAGTTTTTGGTAGATCGTAGTTGATGACATGGGTTACACCGTTTATATCTAACCCCCTGGCCGCAACATCTGTCGCAAGTAAGATGTTCACTTCGTCTTTTTTGAACTTTTCTAAAATAGTATGTCTTTGGCTCTGCTTTTTATTCCCATGGATAGCATCAGCTTTAAAACCGCGTTTCACAAGCTCGTTGGAAAGTTTTTGAACGCCCCATTTAGTGTTTCCAAATACTATGACTTTTGAAAACTCTTTGCGAACTAAAAGAGAGTGCAGTTGGTCTATTTTCAACTGCTTGCCTGTAATCTTAATGTAGTCTTGGTAAATATTCTCTACAGTATCCCGTTTTTTAACACTTACGGTTACTGCGTTTTGAACAAATGAATTTATAATCTCGGTAACTTTTTCTGATACTGTGGCTGAAAAGAATAATGATTGTCTCTCTTTCGGTAATAAAGAAATAAAGTATTTTATCTCTTTTATAAATCCTATATCGACCATTCTATCTGTTTCATCTAAAACCACGTTGTTAATATCATCAAAAGTTAATATATGCTTTTCCATCATATCTTTTATTCTGCCTGGGGTACCTATAACAAAGTTTGGTTGTCTTTTTAACTCTCTGATTTGACGTGAGTAACCCTGGCCGCCGATAAGTATCGCTGAATAAATGCTCAGATTTTTTGATAAATCTTTAAATTCGTTATTAATTTGTTCCGCTAACTCCCTTGTAGGTGCAACGATTAATACCTTTTGTTTTCTATCTTTTGACACCTTTTCAATAAGCGGTACCAAAAAAGCGGCTGTTTTACCTGTACCAGTATTAGCTATGCCGATAATATCTCTTCCTGCCAGTATGCTAGGAATGGCCTGATCTTGAATAGGAGTTGGTGTTGTATAGCCCTTGTTTGATATATTTTTCTTTAGTTGATAATTGATTTGAAAATCTTCAAATGAGTGAATAGCTTCGTACTCTACAGCCTGTACTTGTCTTATTTTACTTTGCTTTGAATACTCTATAGATCTGATCAAGTCAGATTCTGAAATAGTGCTTTGCGCATTCTTCTTTTTTGTTTTAGGGAATCTTGATCTGTCGTGGACGGACCCCCTATTTCTATATTTAGTTCTCATATGTTTAAACAAAGGTCTCATGGCACAAAATATTTGCACCTAATGTGTGAAGCCAATATTTAAAGTATGAGTAGGGAAAAAGATCCGTAATGTATGTTTCGGTTATCTTAATCTATGCTAAACGTACAAAAAAGTAGCTTCAAGTTTTGAATTTACGTACAATGATACATTGCCGAAATTCATATTTCCTTTGACGAAGAAGTATAGCAGGTGTCGCTATAAAATACAACATGCTATGGGGCTGTCGGGTTAGGAAATAATCAAATATCCCTGTATAATCACATTTTGTATGAATATTCGAAATGTAGCTATAATCGCACACGTTGACCACGGTAAGACCACTTTAGTTGATGGTCTGCTGAAACAGTCCAAAACATTCAGAGAAAATGAAGCTATGATGTCACAGGATCTTATAATGGACTCTAACGACCAGGAGCGGGAAAGAGGCATAACTATTTTGGCTAAAAACACTGCTGTTACCTATAAAGATACGAAAATCAATATTATAGATACACCCGGGCACGCCGACTTCGGAGGTGAGGTCGAACGAACTTTAAATATGGCGGATGGCGCTTTACTTTTGGTCGATGCACAGGAGGGGCCAATGCCTCAAACAAAATTTGTGCTCAAAAAAGCATTACAACTCGGTTTAAAAATTATTGTAGTTATAAATAAAATAGATAAGAAGGATGCGCGAATCAAAGACACTCTACACAGAATCTATGACTTATTTTTAGAACTAGCCACCGACGACTCTCAATTAGATATTGCTGTTTTGTACGCAGTTGGCCGCCAGGGTAGCTCGTGGAGTGAGTTAGCAGATTATATCTCCCATGCTGCGAACTCAAATTCCAATAAACCAACGCCTGATTTAACCGCAATTTTTGAAGCAATCTTGAAATATATTCCCGAACCAAAAACAAATACAGAGGGTCCGTTTCAAATGCTTGTTTCTTCTTTAGATTGGGATAGCTACAGAGGTAAATATGCAATTGGCAGAATAACTCAAGGGCAGGTAAAACCCGGAGATACGGTCGTAATTTTGAAAACCGATAACAGTAGCACAAATGCAATAGTGGAAAAGGTTTTTGTAAATGAAGGATTAAAAAAAGTTGAAAGTGATAATGTTACTGCCGGTGATATTGTCGCCTTAACCGGTTTAAAAGACGCAGGAATCGGAGATACTATAGCAGATCCGAAAAATCCGGAAGCACTGTCAACTATAGTGATTGATGAACCGACCTTAAGTATATCTATTGGGCCAAATACATCACCCTTTATGGGAAAAGAGGGAAAGTTTTTTACATCCCGTCAAATATTGGAAAGAATCGAGCGTGAACTCCAAACTAACATAGCCATGAGATTCAAGATTACGGAAGATGGCCAATATATTTTGTCGGGTAGAGGCGAGCTTCATTTATCCGTGTTTCTGGAAACTTTGCGAAGAGAAGGTTTTGAATTAAGTGTAAGTAAACCTGAAGTTATTACGAAAACAATTGACGGAATCGTGATGGAACCATTTGAGGAACTTACAATTGATACCGAAAATGATTACATCGGAAATATTAAAAGTGAACTTGGCAGACGCAGAGGAATATTAATTTCCCAAGAAGAATTAACCATAAATTCCTCGCGTTTAGTATTCGAAATTAGTACACGGGGTATTATTGGACTGCGCGGGGTGTTGATGAGCATTTCCAAAGGCACGGCTACCATTAACTCAAACTTTTTACGTTATGAAAAGTATAGCGGAGCACTGCAAAAATTACGTAAAGGTGTTTTAGTGGCTTCAGAAACAGGCAAAACCGCGCCGCTTGGATTAACTACAGCGCAATCAAAAGGAGATGTATTTGTCGGTCCGCAAACCCCTGTTTATGCAGGGCAGATTGTAGGAACAAACGGTAGGGATGCCGATATGGAGATAAATGTCTGCAAAGAAAAACAACTTTCTAATGTTAGATCTGTTGGTGAAGAGGCTTATACGCTCACTCCTCCCGTGGTAATGAGTTTAGAGCAGTGTCTGGGCTTTTTAGAAGAAGACGAGTTACTGGAAGTTACTCCGCTAAATCTGAGATTACGCAAAAAGATTTTGGATCATAATAAAAGATACCGCGAGCAAAAGAATTCGTAATGGTCGAGCAGTACGGTCATGGAATATTATACTCTCCAGGCTATAAATGAAGCAGCGCTTCTTTTCTCACTTCGCTCGAAAATGAGACAAATGAGACAGTATAAAAAGGAATTTTCTGCTTAGCGTTAATACTTATCTTATAGTTTCCTGAATTGCGTAATTGCAGCAAATTGGCTATTATCTGGCTAACAGTTTTATCGAAATAATCACATGAAAGGAGATGAAAATGTCTTACCGGCTTAAGGACGGTGTGTATTTGGTGGAGGGGGCAACAAGAGGTGCAATTCTTGATACAAATTCCGGTCTTGTCTATTCCGTTAACGGAACGGCATGTCAGATTGTCAATTATCGTATCGGAAACGATGCATATTGGGAACAGTTGGTAAAAATGGATATCGCTGAAATATCTGATTCTACCTACAGTCCTACAATTCAACCCTTGAAAGACACCGAAAGATTGAAATTCGTTTGGTTTGAAGTCGTAACAGATGACTGCAACGAGCGTTGCGCACACTGTTATGCTGGGTCTATGCCAAGAACCTATCGCAGAGAGATGGGTATTGTAGAGGCAGCTGTACCAGTAATCAACACAGTACCCGGTCTCAGGAAGATGACACATTCAGACTGGCTCCGACTCATGAGACAATCATATGATTTGGGTTGTCGAGCAGGTCAGCTTATTGGAGGTGAACCTTTTTTATATAAAGGTGAAAACGGCGAGTCACTTCTGGATTTGGCGCAATACCTGGTTGAGTTGGGATACACACGTGTTGAGATCTTCACCAACGGTACCTTGCTAACACAGGAAAAAATCACTCGGATAAAAGAGTTGGGGTTGCACGTTGCAATTTCACTGTATTCAAGCGATCCCCTTGTCCACGATTTGGTAACGAGAACACCGGGAAGTCATGCTAAAACCATGCGAGCTATACAGTGGCTCAAGGAAGCAAATGTGCCGTTGCGAGTGGAGACGGTGTTGATGAAGGTGAATCAAGCAACAATAACGCAGACAATTGAGCTTAAAGACACGCTTGATGTTGCTGGTCGACATCCAGATCCCCTGCGTCCCAAAGGTCGTGGAGATAATCCACTTCTACAACCCGACTTCGAACACTTGGTTCGTTATGGCTTAATGCTGAGACCAAATTTTACTGCGGAGACTGAGACGGTTCCTCATTACTATACAGGACACTCTTGCCTTTTAGGCAAGATTACTGTAACCGAGTTTGGGGACGTTCTACCCTGCATATTCTCGCGAGATAATATTGTGGGAAACGTACTCGTGGCCCCAAGTTTAGAAGCCGTTCTAAGAGGGCCGGTTCTTAAGAGGATTTGGTATGCAACCAAAGATGGGGTTATGGTTTGTCGTGATTGCGAATATAGATACGTATGTTTCGATTGCAGACCACTATCGGAAGGTGCTTCCGCGGGTAAGGCAGGATACTTAGATGCTCCCTACCCAAGATGTACCTACAATCCTTACACAGGCGAATGGGGGCAAGGTTTATGGAAAGTGGATGAGCTGGGAAACCCATTCTATGATCGGACTTTAGCAGCCGAAATTCAAGAAGTTGCATCTAGTATGTCCGAGTCGGCAAATGCTCCAGTTGCTCATTAACAAACTACTACGCTAGAAAAGAAAGGAGGTGAGACACATGAATACGCAGCAAAACGTAGTTGTAGAAGAACCAACAATCGAATTGGTTACAGTTGTTGTGGGCGATGACTCGACACATTCGTGTAAACCAACGTGCCGTCCGATTTGTTCGCCAAGTGACCCTTGCGCACCTTGTAAACCTGACAAGTAAGTAAGTGCCTACAAACTAGTGTGTTTGCATTGTTTCAAGATTTTATGCAAACACACTAGGCCTTTTTATCAAGAATAAAGTCTACCCATTTGTCTCCTAGTTTTTCCATTAGTATCTTTCCGATTACGTAAGCGCCCACATGGGATTCATCTAAAACAGATTCCTCGTTTTTTAGTTTGTCGCTGGTTTCCTGATTCAAGTACCTATCAATAGTTTCCAGGCCTGTAGAATCCAGTTGCTTTTTATACTCTGGCCAAAAATATTTTGCGGCCGAGTATTCAGTGCAAAAAGCAAATGTTTCTGATTCAATTAAATGCCGGGGTAACCTGATTTCAAAATTTTCTAAATTTGTCTCCTTTCCATTATATAAATCTTTTGCAATGTTCATTAACTTTACGTTGTAATCGTAGTTTGAGAACCAGCTATTTTTTATATTCTCATAATAGACATGACCAAATTCGTGGATAATCGTAGCCCCATAACTTTCGGTAGTTGTGTATATGCTCTTGTTTTCCCGTTGTTGATGTGATTTTATGAAAATGGATTGTACAGGTCCAGAAATATAATTTATGTCATTAGATAATTCCCGTCTAATTTCGGGAATAGAAATGGATGCACGCCAACCAAGTTTATCTGTCCTTGATAATTGCACACCGTGCGCAAATTTTTTAAATGTGCCATTTTGTTGTATAACGTAAGCAAACTTGGAATCGTATGTCACTAGTTCAGTGTTGTCTAATAACCTGCGATTCTTAAAAATAAAGTCTAGCTCACTTCTTTTTAAAAAAGTTAAAACTTGTTTAATAACCTCAACATCTTGTTCTGTTGCTATGTAACTTTCGTTCATAACACACGTATATTAACACTGCTGCAGTAATACTGCTAGCCTATGTACCGCCCTGATAAAATATGAATGTTTTCTCGTTTATTGATCGTAATAGCAAGTAAAAACACATTTATCCTGTAAAAGCTTTCACCAGGGTATATGGTCGGGGTGACAGGACTCGAACCTGCGACCTCTCGCACCCCATGCGAACGCGCTAGCCAACTGCGCTACACCCCGACGATAGGAGGGGTGAAGATTCATCTCACACCCCGCGTTAAACCAATACATTCTACCACTTTTTTTGAATTAGACGGATAACTAGGCGATTCCACCAGGGCTATAAGGGTTTTGATTGTTAAAGGGTATTCCCGGGCTATTAGGCGAATTCTCCGTACTCGGAGCAGGTCCATATGTAGTTTTTCCACCAGTCTCCTCAGGGTTTCCCTTAATTCGTTTTAAGTCAAAATATATCACGATTGAAAAGAGCATAAATATAAGTTGATATACATACAAAAATACCGTCGCCAACCCTGAGTAAATTCCAATAACTAGAAAAGGCATTAAAGGAATCATCACCAGGAACGAAATTAAAACAAAACCCACCATTTTCAAATAAACACTAAGCGTGTAACCTTTAATAAGGTTCCAGCTCGTTTTGAGCGAGTCCAATGCACCTTTATTCTCATCAAACAGTATAAATGGGGCAAAGCTAAATCTTACTGCAAAGTATATCCCAGGTAGTATAAACAGAATGAAACCAATAGTAACTGTCACGAAATAGATAAAGAGCAAAATCAACATACTAAAAATTTTGCCAAGGGATTTACCCAATAGGTCTTTAAAACTTGTTAGCTGATTTTTAAACACATTTAGAGGAGCTAACATGGATATGTTGTACTGAATCATACCGGCGACTATGCCGAATACAAAGCCAAAAATTCCCATTAAGGCTAGTAGGCCGGGCGACATTGAAGCTTCTTCCGGTTCTTCCATATCAGTGATTGAAAGTGGGCGGCCCCTTTGTAAATATGAATCGTCCATTGTATCAAAATCAAAATCCGGATCCGACATTCTTTGAATTCTATCCATCTCTGCCTTTTGTTGTATTTGATATTGATCAGATATTGTTTGGAATCTATTTACTCTATCAATTGAGTTTTTCGCACTCATGAAAAAGAGTGGCACTGCGATTATTCCGATTAGTACGGAATACAAAATACTTGTGAATAATAATACTTTCACATAGTAACCAAGATTTTCGTTTTGCAGGGATAGCTCAAATGATTTCTTTAATGCTTCTCTAAATCCAATTAGTGGTTCTTTGTTCATCAAAATTAAAAATTAAACTACATACATATGGTAGTCCTGTTTATAAAAACCTGTCAATGATAACGAATAAACTAAAACCACCATAGAACAGGAATGCTAGCACCATAGTGATTATCCTGAATACACTTGGACGGACCTGTTTATCCAGAAGTGTGAGATTTGTCCATAATGTAAGACCTACATGTATAAACATGGCAAATGCGTTTAACACCGCTGCAGTTGTAAGTAACTGAAGAGGTTCTGTTAGTCCCAGTAAGAAGATGAAAATCCCGGACAGAATTTGCAGCCAAAGAACCGAATAATAAACAACCGGTATCTTCTGTTCACTCAGTTTTCCGTTTGATGCAAGTAACAGGTTCTCGGAGAGTATTCTGCTGGTTGCGTCAAAGACCGTGAGCTGTGTCCCAAAAAGAGTTAAGCCGGAGACGATAATAAAAAATGCGCCTGCTGCAGGAAAGAGCCTGAATCCTATTACCTTCCCTTCCGCAAGAACAAAATTCAAGCCTTCTGAAATCCCGGGAGTACCGTGTGTAGTGGAATAGGCGAGTAATGCCAAAAGGAGAATCGTAATAGTGCCCGTGAACCAGAATAGAATGAAATGTTCGATGTTTATGTTTTTCCACCAGATTTTGAATTTACTAAGGTTTTCTTCATTCGGTTCAAATTTAGAACCGGTCAGCGATATGTCCTCCCTTTTTCCAGTGAGTAAACTGGTTATACGTCCTGTGTATTTCCCCATACCATAACCTTTTTCTCTTATATAAATCGATTGAGCGAGATTTAAATTTCCACCCGCACCCGCATACGCTAATGCGGCCAGAAACGAAGCGACAGGTATGCCCGCTGGAAGAAAGTTAAAGCCTTCACCAATACCTGCTGCTCCCTTTGCCAGCGCAGTCCAGTCGGCCTTATCAGCCAAAATTATTGCAAGCAGAAAAACAGATGGAACTCCGACAGAGATCAAAGTCTTTTGAAGTGTTTCCACTGTTTTATACAGTACCGGTCCCAAAGTCAGGATAATACCTATAAGTACAAGAAGGCCAATTGCTATATATTTTGTATCTGTAATACCAATTAAGGATCCCAGCAATTTAGCCGAAGACGCTATTATTCCAGGCCATATCCACGGTATAAAAGTAGAGATCAAAAACCAAACCGACAAAAGTCTGAACTTTCGGGCAAATCCGACAAATATGCTTTCTCCATGAACCAATGCGTACCTTTCTATTTCCATATTCATGAAAAACTGGAAGGTAATACCTAATACAGCACCCCAAATGATGCCCAAGCCATAGTTTGCGGACAAATATGGCCACAAAATTAATTCTCCGCTTCCCAATCCCAATCCCAAAATAATAAAACTGGGTCCTATTAACTTTTTAATTGTAAGAGGATCAGGTAATACATTGAATTTAAGAGGATTAATTGCCATTTAATAAATAATATCATAAGAATAAAAGCAGGGCTTTGATCAATGTACTTGGGGGTACACTAAACAAAGCCCATTTTAACTAACTTATAACATCCAGCGTTGCGGGTTATCT
This sequence comes from candidate division WWE3 bacterium, assembly GCA_003599255.1. Lineage (GTDB taxonomy): Bacteria > Patescibacteriota > WWE3 > UBA101185 > UBA10185 > OXYD1-FULL-39-9. The sequence goes on from QZJF01000017.1 coordinate 227,443, forward strand.
TTTTCCCAACGCTTAAAATAACCGAGTAAATGGAGGTCAATTACTTTACCCACTCCTTCATTATCGGTCACAAATGTAACACTTGCTCCTTGTCGTGCGACACTTCCAAAAGGAAGTAGTGTCGTAATAATTTCCCCAATATTGTGTTCTCCTGCCGGGGAAAGTTCTATGTGGACCTGTACAGCTGAACTTGATGTCACACTAGTTTTGCCTCCTTATCTGTTTACTCTCGGGTGAATTGCATGATAAACAATGGTCTTTCCTGCGTCAACCCGATCTTTTTCCCCCAGGTGGATTCCAGCTTTCTCAGATATGCCGGTTCCGTGGGATTCAGCGACATAAGCGTTAGGCCCGACCCTCTATATGCCGGTATCGTTTCGTTGCGTAGATAGGATATATTAATTTCCGGTAAATCCAATCTTTTGGATTCAGACGGTTCGAGATTTGGAGAATATCCAAGCACTGTTTCGAGAGTCCCCCCTTTTTTAAGAATCGCTGCAACATCGGAAAGTGCTAGTTTATCGGGTTTTACAAGTTTCTGAAGCAAAGTTCCCCAAGGGAGAATTATATACACTTTATCGGCTTTTCCTCGTAATTCCGGAGGTAATTGCTCAACCGAACTCACCACAAATAAGACATTGATTAATTTTTTTCTTACGGCCTTTTTTGAATAGATTTGGAGCTGCTTTTCGCTTGGGTCAATTCCGATAAAAAAAATCTCATGCTTTTTAAGCGCGTTCTTGTATACAAATCTTCCGTCTCCCGTGCCTAGATCTATCACAACTGTGGGAAAATTTTCAATAATTTTATTTAATTCCGGTTCATTAATTTCTACAGTTTTGTTCCCTTTTACTATACGCATGCTCCAATGATAAAATAACCGCGTGATTAAGGCAAAAAATCATTTCGGTAATATTCTTCCGGTTTGGCAGCCTATTGGATATTCAACATATCAGATTACCAATGCGATAAGTAAATTATTCGGGGTGAAGGCCACACACACCGGTGTCTTGGACCCCTTGGCAGAGGGTGTCATTATAGTGTTGTTGGGGCCGGAAAGACTTAACAAATCCTTATTCTCGGATTTGAAAAAGGGATATGAATTCGACATTGTATTTGGAATTTCCACCGATTCTTATGATGGGATGGGACTTGTTTCAGAGTTTTCTGATAATCCGGATTTACGTGAAGATCTGCTAAAAGAAATCGTTGAAACCTTTCCAAGGTATTATACTCAACGTGTCCCGTTATATTCCGCTAGGAAAGTGAATTCAAAGAAATTGTTTTTGTACCCAAAAGAAAATTTAGAAATACCTGAATTGCCCGAGAAATCCGGAGAAATTTATAAACTCGAATATAAGGGTTCAGACTATCCTGAGTTATACGCTCTGATTGAAGAAACAATATCCAAGATTAACTTAGTTAAGAAAGGGGAATACAGACAGAAGACAATCATTTCAAAATGGCAAGAGTTCAAATCAAGTCATCAAAACGAACCATTACAAAGAGCAAAATTTTATGCAGAGATTTCCCGCGGGTTATATGTAAGATCGCTCTCACAGGATATAGCAAAAAAAGCAGGGACAATCGGATTTGTTTCCAGGCTTGTTCGGACTAGAAACGGTGACTATACAAAAGAAAAGGCTCTACACTTGGAAGATATCTTCGGTAAAGAATTCAGCCACGAAGTATTATGGTCAAAATTTTCAATGTGATACACTAGTTAGGTTATGAGTATAGATACTATAAATAAAAGATTAAAAATATTATCCGATCTTCAGGAAGAAATGAACAAAGCACGTAATGTTTTTGACGATACTCTGGAAAACGACCCCGCTTACCAGGAATTTCAAGAAGAGATAAAAAAGGTTAAGGAGGAAAGCAGCGTTAAAAAGGACAAGATATTAACATCTCCTACGGTGAGGGATTTGCAAGAACAGATGAAAAAAATCCGTGAGGACATAAAAGAGAACAAGGAAATTTTGGCACAGGAACTTGCCGATTACTATAAAGAGAGCGGTTCATTGCAAATCACGGACGAAGAAGGAAATACTAAGCGCATTATCTTTTCGGTAAAATTGGTCAACAGCTAGAAAAGCTTGATATTTAGTTATTATTCTGGCACAATACGCCTGTTATGAGTATAAGAAAAAAGAAGAAAGACGCACAAAAGAATAAAATGAAACGAAAAATAAAGAAAAAGTTTAAGAGAATCAGTTAATTTACTTTTTGCCCGTATCCCCACCAAATCTTCTGTCTCTACTCATAAAATCCCAAACAGCTTCTTTTAGTTTTTCCGGTCCGAAATCGGGGAAATATGTCTTTGGAAAATAGAACTCAGAATAAGCTGATTGCCAGGACATAAAACCGCTTAGTCTCTGTTCCCCGCTGGTTCTAATGATGAGATCGGGAGCAGGAACACCTCTGGTATCGAGATTCTTCTCAATATTTTCCTCAGTAAACTCGATTCCTTGAGAGGCCATTTTGTTGATTGTTCGTAAGAGTTCATCGTGTCCCCCGTAATCCATGCCCAGACAGACTGTAAAGCCGGTATCAAAATCCTTGGTCTCTTCTTCCATTTCAACCAGTGTTTTAACCACATCTGCCGGTAAACGGTCTCTTCTTCCCAAATGAAGGAATCTCACCTTTTCCTTAATAAATTTTTGTTTGTAATTTTTTGTGAAATTTCTGGCCAGTTCGAAAAGATATTCATTTTCCTCTTTCGATCTTTTCCAATTTTCGGTAGAAAAAGCCCAAGAGGAAAAGTATTGTATTCCCATTTCTCTTGCAGCGTTCAAAAGGAGCTCAAAATTTTCGGCTCCCTTGCGATGCCCTTCAAGAGTCGGAAGTCCTTTTTCCTTGGCCCAGCGCCTGTTTCCGTCAGGTATTATCGCCACATGAGCAACCATATTGGCCTTTTCTTTATGTTCATCAGTCATAGACACCCACAGATTATAGCAGATTTAATATAGATAATTGTACAACAGCACAGGCTCTACATAAATACCGGAATTGATGTTTAAATGTTGCGTATTACTTATTTATCAGATAAATTAAAGCGGAAATGGATGGCAAATTAGGCAAAGATAAACTAAAAGACTATATCGATCGGGCCGGTAAAATCATGCTCCCTATCCTGGATGAAGAAATAGCGAAAGCGGAGGAGTTTGGAGAAGTTCAAGTACATATGGTCGAGTCTTATAAGAAAATGATCGCGGCTGGAAAAGGTATACGGGGATTCTTAACCGAACTCACATATAAAGCTTGTGGGGGGGAGGAAACCGATAAAATTCTTTGGGCAAGCACATATATAGAATTCTTTCATTCTGCCATTCTTATCCAGGACGATTTTATGGATAGAGACGATTTCAGAAGAGGGCTTCCTTCTGCTCATAAGGAATTTGAAAATATCGGAAAGGAATTAGGTATCAGGATTCCGGCACAGCACTTTGGAAATTCACTCTCGGAGTGTTTGTTTGACTTCGGAGCGTATCTTTCTTGGAGAGTGCTTATAACTTCGGGTTTTAACCAAGATCTTATCTTAAAGGTGGGTGAATTATATAGCCATCATATTATGAGGCTTGCTCTTGGGCAGAGTCTTGATATGTCCATTTCCGGTGTCCGGGAAGTCAGTTCTGAGGACATATTAAAAGTATTATGGAATAAATCCGGCGAGTATACCGCATATTTACCCATGATGTCCGGTGCTGTACTTGCCGGCCAGAATGATCCAAAGGTATTGGAATCAATAGAGAATTATGCGAAATGTTTCGGGTGGGCCTTTCAAATTCAGGACGATTTATTGGGAGCCTTTGGGAATCAGGAGGAGTTGGGAAAACCTATTGGATCTGACTTTTCTGAAGGGAAAAATACCCTTTTGGTACTTCATCTGAGAAAAACAGGTTCGAAGGAGCAGCTAAAGTTTTATGAAAGTTTATTAAATCGAAGCGATATTTCGAAAGACGAGGAAGCAAAGATGAAGCAAATTCTGATTGATACAGGTGCCCGAGAGTCTGTAACAGGACAAGGTTGGCATTATGTTGAAGAAGGTAGAAAGTATGTTAAAGAAATTACGAAAAACAAAGAACTCCAGGATATTCTGGAGTCTTTGCTGAATTTCGTAATGGAACGCACCAGATAAAGTGTCTTACTGGGCTACCTCATCAAGAGGACGTACATCGTAAGCGCCTTCTACATCTGTTGATTCGATTTCGTCTATTTCTTCAAGAAGCTCGTCTGTGACCGTTTCCGGGTCCTTGTTCTCATCATTCATCATAGAATCTTCCTCTTTCACTGAATCATTTCTCATTGTGGGATCATCCAAGTATTTCACGTTATTTTCGTTGGTAGTTTTATCAAGAGGTTCATTGAAAATGAACTTTTTTGTGAGACCAAGATAAGTTAATAAGACGCCAAAAGCGAAGAACAAGGCCATCGCCAGTAAAGCTATAGCCCAGTACAGATTGGATTTGTCAGCAGGTGTCTTTGGCATCTGCATATTTATACCATTCTGTTTTTCCTGAGGTTGAGTTTCTTCGTTCATTTTAGTTAATTCCCCAAATAATTACTGGATCAAAGTCCGTTAGTGTTTGAAGAGGGCTTTAGCATTCTGGAGTCCTCTTTTGAAACTTCCCGGATTTGATCTCTAAGTGCTACGATGTCCTGCTTGACAGTGTTTACATAGTAATTTTTGACGTCAAGGGCTGACTGTCTCACTAAAGAGAGCGCGTTGCGGGATTCCTGCATTGCTGTGAGAAAGTCTCCGTTTGAGTCCCCGCACTCGAAATTAGTTGTTTCCTCAAGTTGTACTACGAATTCTTCAAATCTCTGAGTTAAAACGGCAATTTTATCTTCCAGAACTAGTAGGTCTTCCTGAAGTTTGGTTACATCATAACCCTGCTCTTCTAATCTGGTGATTAAGTTAGCTAATTTTTCTTTGAGCGCAGTATATCTTGCAAGGTGATTTTCCTGGGCCGCTCTGTATTGATCGATCCTAGCATCCATCTGTCCTTCCACGATATCGCATCTTTCCGCTCTGGTTTCCTGCAACTGTGTCTTGACCTCCTCACGCTCCTGTTTTATCTCCTTTTGTCTGGTTTTATATTCCTCTAAAAAGGTCTGCTTGTAGCGACGAAGACATTCTTTATATTCCGCAATGCTTTCAGAATTCTTTTCTCTTGGGGGAACACAACCGCTGTCTTCCACGCTTTGAGCGTATACGTTATGTGTGGCAAAGGCTGAAATTAATAAAACAAACGATGCAACTATAAGGGTTAGATTTTTCTTAATCATATAGGTATATTATAGATGCAAATTTTTTGTATATGCAAATTTTCTGTATACTTTCGATAGAAATATGTTTATATCTATAGACCTTGGCGGTACCAATACCAGAATTGCCTCCTCAGATAATTGCACTGACATCGCGAAGATTGAAGTATTTAAAAGCATACATAATGTACCTGAACAGAGGGAAAAAATAGTTAAGACTACAGAAGCTTTATTGCAAGGAGAAGTTCTGGAAGGGCTTTGTATAGGTATTCCCGGAATGATCAACAGAAGCTCAAAAACTATTGTCAAAGCCTCAAATTACCCTGAGCTAAACAACGTATCAGTATATGACTTGATTGGTATTCAAGTAGGAGAGAATTTTTTTCTGGAGAACGATGCCGCGTTAGGTGGTTTAGGTGAAACTCTTCGAGGGGCGGGTCGGGGAAATCAGGCGGTAGCCTACATAACCTTGGGTACCGGAGTGGGTGGTTCTCTGATCGAAAATGGGAAAATCAGTGATGCCAGGAGTTTATCCGAACCGGGGCATATGATCATTAATTTTGATGCCGAGGTTAAAGATACCCTATCTTATAAAGGAAGTCTTGAAGCATACGTATCCGGTAAGAGTTTTATGTCGCAATACAATATTAAGCCGGAAGATTGTGACGACTTGGAGATTTGGGAAAAATATTCCGGGCACCTTGTGTTCGGGGTACTTAATGTTATTGCAATGTGGGGGCCGGACAAAATAGTTATAGGTGGTGGGTTGTCAAATAAGTTCAATTACTTCATTTCAGGTCTCCAGGATAAATTAAAAAAATATGGTTCATTTGAGTTTCCGGAAATAGTAAAATCTGAACTGGGAGATTCATCGGGTATAGTTGGCGGCTTCGAATTTCTTGCCCAACATTTAGTTTAAAATATATGATCGAAGTTAATAACATAAGCAAATTTTTTGGTGACGTTACTGCAGTTGAAGATCTTTCTTTTAAGATCGATAAGGGTGAGATAGTTGGTATGCTCGGTCCTAATGGGGCGGGAAAAACAACAACAATGAGAGTATTAACCGGCTATTTGCAGCCTGACAAAGGAGATGTAATAGTCAATGGAATTTCGATAAAAAAGAATCCAATAGAGGCTTTGAAACTAATTGGGTATCTGCCGGAAAATAACCCTTTGTACAAAGACATGCTTGTTTCGGAATTTCTTGTATTTTCCGCGGAGTTAAAAGGTTTAGCAGGGGACAATTTAATAAAAGCGCTCGATTATGTTTCAGAGGCGACCAAAATAAAAAACGTCTTTTACAGACCGATTAAGGAACTTTCCAAAGGGTATAAGCAGAGAGTAGGAATTGCTGCAGCCTTAATACACAAACCGGAAATTCTTATTCTGGACGAACCAACTGAGGGGTTGGATCCCACACAAAGAATTGAGATAAGAGATCTGATAAAAGATTTATCCGGCAATCATACAGTTTTAATAAGCACTCATGTGTTGCAAGAGGCGGAGTCAATGTGTACGAGGATTATAGTTATAAGTAATGGTCATAAAGTAGCCGACGATGCGATTAGTAATTTAAAAAAGGAAAACAAGGGAAAAAGAATCATTTGGTTTGAGACCGAAGGTTCTAAAGTAAAAGAAACTCTAAAAGATCTAAAAGGTGTCGAAGAAGTAGTTTTTGAGGAAATTGGTAACAGAATACGCGCAAAATTATTGATAGCTAATGACACAGACATTCAGCCCGTACTATTTGATCTTGCAAAGAAAAATGATTGGAAAGTATGGGAGCTTGCCGAAAAAGGGCACAGTCTTGAAGAAATATTTGAACAGTTAACAAAATAAATTATGAAAAATTATCTACGAAATATTAAAAATCTTACTAAAAAAGAATTAAGATCAATCATAGACAACCCGGCAACATATGTTATTACAATCGTTTTTCTATTGATATGGGAATATATATTCTTTAGGAATGTTTTTGTAATCGGAGAGTCGTCCCTTACTTTGCTTTTTGATTTTTTTCCTTGGATAAGTTTGCTTTTAATACCTGCGATAACGATGGGTTCAATATCCAAGGAAAAGGACGATGGTACTCTTGAATTGGTGCTCACTCACCCAATAAGGTCAATAGAGTTGGTAGTGAGTAAATTTCTAGGTACATTAATATACGCGTTTACGGTAATCCTGTTTACCCTGCCTGTCGCTTTTTACTTTAACAAGTACGGACCTCTTGATTGGGGTATATACACAGGGCAGCTCCTTGGGGCATTCTTTATTTCCGCCGCTCTGATTTCTTTAGGTATTTTTATTTCGTCTCTCTTCTCGTCACAAATAGCATCACTCTTGGTGACAGTATTTTCCGGGTTTGCGTTTGTAGTACTCGGTACAGAACTCGTAACCATTAGTTTGCCCCCCATAGTAGGAAATTATGTGGAGAAACTTTCCTTGGCTAACCATTATCAGTCTATGATCAGGGGTGTTATTAGTATTCCCGATCTGGTTTTCTTTTTGATTTTTACACTACTTTTCTTATTCCTAGCCAATTTGCAGGTACTGAAACAAAGTTCAAATGAATTAAATAAAAAATATTTAATTATGCAGTGGGGGGCATCTCTCGTTGCGGTTTCACTGATTCTAACTGAAGCAGTTTCCATATTTCCGATGCGTATAGATATTACTCAAAATAAAATTTACACATTATCATCGACCACTCATGAAATATTATCTAAAGCCACGAGTCCGATAACACTTACTTTATATGCTTCCGAGAATCTGCCGACTCAATACGCCCCCGTTATCCGAGAGACGAAGTATATTCTTCAGGATTACAAAAATGCTGCAAAGGATAAAATCCTCCTGGAATATAAGGACCCGACAAAATCCGCCGAAAGTGAACAGGAAGTCCTACAATTTGGAATTCAACGGGCACAATTTAATATAATCGGTCAGGATGAACTGCAGGCAAAAACAGGATATCTAGGAGTCCTTATATCATACGGTGGAAAAAACGAAGTCATTTCTTTTGTGCAGGGTACCGCCGATCTGGAGTATGAACTTACATCATTAATAAATAAACTTGTAAATTCCGATAAAAAGACCGTGGGATTTCTGTCCGGTCACGGGGAAAAGAGTGTTTATACGGATTACGGCTATCTCAATTCCGAACTGTCAAAGCTCTTTAATGTAAAACCGTTTTATCTTAGTGAAGAAAGTAATGTGATTGATGAGACCATCGACGTTCTTGTATTGGCTGGTCCAACGGAGAGAATCGATGAGGGTACTCGAAACGCACTCCGAGACTTTTTCAACAGGGGGAAAAGTATAGTTATGTTTGTAGACAACATTTTAGTTAATAGCAGTTTTACCTCAGGTTCTATTGATCACGGATTGCAGAATTTTCTGGAAGAATACGGAATTAATCTCAAGGGTGACGTAGTTTACGATCTTAAATTTCATGAGTTATTAAATATTCAGAGCGAAACAAATTCATTTGCACTTCCGTATGAGTTTTGGATTAGGTCATCTGTGTCTCCGCTTTCCCAAATTGACAATATTAAGACAAGCACCATCTCACTTCCCTGGCCAAGTTCCATTACGTTTGACGGGGATAAAGCAAAAAGCTTGGGTTATTCAATAAAGCCTTTGTTAATAACTTCTGATTTTGCAGGGGTGAAGAGTGATGACTTTGTGGTTACTCCCGAACAGGATCTTCCTGCTGAAAATCTCGGTAAAATTACTGTTGCCATATCGATGGAGCCAACAGATCCGACGGCTTCCGACAAGGGCAAATTGGTTTTGATTTCCGACTCGGAATTTCTTGTTAATATGTTTCTGGAGAGAGTTCCCACAAATTTGGCATTTGGACTTGACTTATTTTCGTGGATATCCTCTGAGAAATCTCTTGCTGATATACAGGTTAAGGTGAATTCCGCAAGCAGATTTGCTTTTATAGACGCCGATCAATCGGCTACTATTAAGTATTTTATATATGGATTGTCAGCACTGATTCCCGTATTGGTGGGATTTTTTAGGTATATGCGAAGGCGTATTTTGCGTACGAAAACTTACAACTAAATGAGTTTTTCAAATTGTTCAGGAGTTATCCATTCGGGTTCCGGTAAATCCTTGTAGTTTTCATTCGGTACGGCTCTAATGCCGGTATCAGCATCTTTCACGAGATAATAACTCATTCCTTTGAGCCTTTTTATTATTTCATAATCCGAATCTGTGTGTCCGCTGCGCCAGTCATCAAATGTTATTAACGGTTCATTACCCACATTTGACCAGGAATGTCCCCATTCGAACGGTATTTGTATTTGTTCTCCGGACTTTTCAAATTGAATCATAAAGACCCTTTCAACTTTTTCAACCGGCCCGTTAATTAATTTCTTTTGGAGCTGCAAGATTCCTTTTCCGGAAACCAGCATATATGTTTCAATAACGTTTGTACCGTGATAATGGCCATACGTTTTGGGAAACTCCGAATCATAGAAGCCATTTGTTGTAACAGTCATGTTTTCCCATTTACCTTGTGATATTTCGGAGAAAACCCAATATGCAACATCAGGACCGTTACTTTTAGAATTCATTAAAACTTCGGCCAATTCTCCTTTTGTTCTCGTGCTCTTAATTTGCATTGTAGCTTTATTATCATTTAATAAAAAAGCTTTAGCAAATTTTTACAGACTTGACTCAAGGTGTAACATATATTCATGTTAATAAATCTGTCCAAACAAAAAAATAAAAATATTGTACTTTTTTCCGTTCACTTGCCTCTACTTTTAATTCTTTTTTTCCTCCTCGCATTAGGGGGATTTTTTTCGCTCAATAAAAAAAATACGGACCAGGATGACTCTTCTAGGATAGGTTTGGTGCTTGGAGAGGATGAGGACGACGACGACAAGGATGATGACGAGGATGAGGACGACGACGACAAGGATGATGACGAGGATGAGGATGACGACGACAGAGATGATGACGAGGACGAAGATGAGGACGACGACGACAGGGATGATGACGAAGATGAGGATGACGACGACAGGGATGACGAATTTGAAGACGAAGATGAATTCGAAGACGAGGATGATGATGAGAATGAATTTGAAGATGAGGATGAAGATGAAAACGAATTAGTGACTCGTCAAGTAATAAGAAATGCCGACGGAACAAGAACCGAAATAACCCGAAAAGTTAAAGGCAATGAAATTAAAGTTGAAGTAATTACTTATGGGGTTTTCGGGAATAAAATTAAGGAGGAAAAGTTTGAACAGGATGAGGATGGGCAGCAAGAAGCTAAAATAAAAGTGTATACCCTGAACGGTGAGCAGGCTTCCGAACTCAAATTAAAAACCGAAAGCGGAAAGCTGGAACTGAAAGTAAAAGAAGGGTCGCCGGAATTCTCTAAAGTCGAGTACGACCCGAAGAATGAGGAGCTAAGAATATTATCCGGAGATGCCGATGAAAGCACTCAATCACGAAGCAAGTTAAGCATTAGGGCGTCCAAAGATACGTTTATGATAACCAGGTCCGGAGTTGGAGTTGAAAGCAACTTTCCGATGACGGTTGATCCGGATACCGGACAAATATTTGTGAACACACCTGTAGGAGATATTGAATTGAAAGCCATGCCGGACACAATTATTGAGAAAGCAAAACTTACTTCCGTAGATTCGCTTGATCTAACAGATGTGGAAGGGTCGGCGAAGTATGTTATAACCGGTTCCAGAAACGAGAGATTGTTCGGAGTATTTAAATTGAATTTGCCGCTCCAATTAACATTCGACCCGAATACAGGCGAACTTACGGATACAGAACAAAGCTTCTTTAACAGGGTGTTGTCTATCTTTAGCTTTTAATATTACAGTCGACCCGGATAAGGTAATAGGTTTCTTAATCTATTCTTAATCCGGGTTTCTGTATATTTTCCCCATAAAGTTAATTAGGAGGATTTATGTTTAAAATTACCGCATTATTTGGGAATCAAATTTTCTCAAGTGTTTTACTCGGTTTGCTCACAAGTGCCACAATCGTCACAGGAGTTGGAAGTGTAGCAAAAATGTCGAAAAATATCGACGAATTTAAAATGCAAGTACCCGAAGTAAAAGCTTTGAGTGACCTAAGACCGGAAAAGTCAGAAGTAGATACAAGGGAAAAATCTGAGGATAATGTACAAGCCAGGACCCTCACAAATAATGAGATTCCCACTGATTCAAGCGGTTCAAACACACTGCTTGCTTCAAATGGAAATATGCAAGTAGACAGCACTACCCTTAGTAACGATTCCAGATGCATAATAACCCTTTGGGGTAAAAGATACGACGTAACGAAACTTCAAAGTACTCACTCAGGTGGAAATGTGTTTGATTGCGGCACCGACATGACTTCTGTGTATCAAAGTCAACATGGGACAAATCTCTCAAGAATGGTTCCATATTTAATTTCTGAGAGTTCTTCCCAGCAGCCGTCAAATAATCCGGTATCGTCCGGAGCTGTCCAGTCGGCTCAGGATACCAGATGTATTGTTACCTTGTGGGGAAATCAATATGATGTAACGACACTGAGAAGCTCGCACCCGGGTGGAAACATATTTGTCTGTGGAACCGACATGACATCGGAATACCAGAGTCAGCACGGAACAAATCTTTCAATGATGCAAAAATATCTTTTAAACGGCAGTAACTCTCCAACAGGGTCGGGTACCATATCAGATTTTGATGACGACGAGAATGAATATGAGTACGAAGACGAGAACGAGGAAGAACACGAAGATGATGAGGATGAGAGTAAAGAGTTGGAAGAGGCCTGGGAGGCCGCAAAGAAACAGGCCGAGTATGAAAGAGAATTGGCAAAGAAACAAGCGGAATTAGAGCATGAGGATGAAGACGAAGACGAAGATGAAGACTAAATCCCTGTGATTTGATATTAGCGCGCTCCGTGATAGAGTATTCACGGAGCGTATTTTTATGAGCAAAATCAGGGGATACATCGCGATAATACTGCTTAGTTTCATTACCATTAATCTTTGGTTACTTTCCAAGGATAACGTTAGTTTAATCATCAATCTTCCGATGACATCGCTATCTCAAATATTTGCATTAATTGGTATTGTTCTTATGGCTGTATCTTTATTGTTATCAACCAGAATTAGGATTGTGGAGGATATTTTCGGTGGTTTGGACAAGGTGTACAGGGTACATCACCTTATAGGTGTTGTGGCTTTTATTATGCTTGTAAATCATCCGCTTTTACTGGTTGTTCAGTCGCTTCCCGATTATAAATTGGCTTTGAATTACATGATACCCGGCCCTGATACCTCATATAATTTTGGGGTGTTCGCTCAATATTTTATGATTTTGCCTTTTATTTTTATTTTGTTAATTAAGATCCCGTACAATCTATGGAGATATACGCACAAACTTTTGGGTATTAGTTTCTTGTTTGCTTCCCTTCATGCCATAAATATTTCCAGTGACGTTTCAGTGTACATGCCCCTTAGATACTGGATCTTGTTTTTTATAGGTATCGGATTGTTTTCCGGAATCTACACTCTGATTTTTTATAAAAACTTTGGTCCCAGAAAAATATATGTTGTAAAAAAAACAGAGCAGTTGCTGGATATCATAAATATTTATCTGAAACCGGTAGGGAAGAAAATGAATTTTATCTCGGGTCAATTTGCATATTTCAGATTCACCAAGTCAAAGGTGAGCAAGGAACCGCATCCTTTTTCATTTTCAGGTGCTCCTTCGGAAGAGGACGCCAGGATATCAGTAAAGATACTGGGTGATTACACGATGAGTGCTAGAGAGATTTCTGAGGGAGATGTTGTTGCTGTGTACGGACCATATGGCAGGTTTGGGGAAATTTATAATGATCCTGTTAAGAAGAAACTAATCTGGATAGCCGGGGGTATTGGAGTAACTCCTTTTCTGAGTATGCTTAGGCAGGAGTCCGTTAATTCTTTGGGGCATGAGATAAACTTTTTTTATAGTTTC
>QZJF01000005.1 GCA_003599255.1 candidate division WWE3 bacterium
CTCGCGGCGTTTTGCTTTTATGCGGTAGTGATATACTAAAAACATATGTTTCTTTCCCTTAAAGATAAGATTCTCAAGCCCCTTTTTATGCCCTTCCGACTTATACTTGAAGTTTTCAAATCAGCAAAAACTCTTTCTGTAAAATCGGTAATAGATTTTTTAATAAGCTTCTCAAAAAAGTACACTATAGCTTTATTGCTTATTCTTATTTCTACTTTGGTATCTCTTAGAAATTACGATCCGGGCACATTTCTGACGGGGTGGGACACACTGCATCCGGAATTCAACATGAGGGAGTACTGGATAAGAATAATTGATGGGGTATGGCAGGAACACCAGGCATTGGGCTCCGTCGCTACCCAGGCGCATCCATCGGAAATTCCCAGAATGCTGATAATGTCTTTCTTTAGCCTTTTTATGGCCATGGACCAGCTCCGATACGCGTATGCCTTTTTGATGCTCATTCTTGGACCCTTTGGTGTCTACGTTTTTCTGAAACAAGTAATATTAAAAAATCTTTCATTCCGATCACGAGAAATAGGTGCATTCGCAGGAGGTATGTTGTATCTGCTAAATCTTGGAACGTTACAGCACTTTTATGTACCTCTCGAAATGTTTCTTACTCATTACGGATTTTTGGGGTTTGTGTTTTTGTATGGTTCCCTCTATTACGAAGAAGGCAAAAAAGCAGATTTATTCTACTTCCTTATCGTTTCGTTTTTTATGGCGTCACAGTCACATACGGCCACTCTTTTTTACGCATACGTACTAAACCTTATGATGTATTTCGGCCTTCTAATTTTGTATGACATGGTCAAGGGGATATGGACAAAGAGCCCGAGTATATTTTTTACCGGTTGGCACAGGGCGTTTATTTTGGGGATTTATACTCTTTTAATCAACGCGTTTTGGTTGCTGCCTAACGGTTATTTCATTATCAAACATAGTGCCGAGATAAAAGAATCCAAAATACATCATCTTTTTTCTGAAGAGGCATTTCTACAAAACAAAGAATTCGGGCGGATAGAGGATGTGTCCATCTTGAAAAACTTTCTGTTTAACTGGGGAGAACACACAGGCAATCTTGAGTTTGGCCCCTTGCTGGACGAATGGAATACCCATCTAAAGCGGCCGGGTGTATTAATAATTGGATATAGCAGTTTTGCCTTGGTGTGTTTTGGGATGGTTTTGGCACTTCTTAGGAGGGAAAAATACGCTTTTCCATTGGTTGGGATTCTTGCCATATCAATGTTTTTTCTCTTCAATGTAAACCCGCCCCTGGGGTTTTTGTTCGTTTACCTGCAGAATAATTTTGAGATTTTCAAAGAGGCATTCAGGTTTCCGTTTACAAAGTTCTCAATTACTCTGATGTTTGCCTATGCATCATTTTTTGGGATATTTTTTGCATATTTGGGATTTCTTGTTCAAAGATTATTCAAAAAAACTTTTGTTGTATATCCATTGTACATAATATTGTACTCAATAATCATCTTTTCCCTTTTCTACTACATGAGACCGGCGGTTAACGGATACATGATAAGCCCGTCAATGCGGGTAAAAATACCTCAAAGATATTTTGAAATGTTTTCCTATTTGGGACAACAAGAAGAATACGGAAGAGTAGCAAATTTACCCATTCATTCATTTTGGGGATGGGTATATTACAATTGGGATCCGTTTACTAAATTGGGTTACCAGGGAGCCGGTTTTCTATGGTTTGGAATCGATAAACCCCTTATGGACCGTGAGTTTGACAGGTGGAATTTGCTAAACGAGCAATATTATAGGGAGATGTCCCTTGCAGTATATTCTGAGGACATTGAATTTGTGGAAAGAATACTGGAAAAATACAAAATCAGGTGGGTTTTACTAGACGAAAGTGTTGTAGCGCCCGGTTCAGAGCAGATAGTACTATATTATCCTCAAATAAAAGCTTTATTGGGATCATCCGCCCAAATCAGCATGGAGAAAAATTTTGGGGATGGACTTGTCCTTTATAAATATTCTCCGGAGCGTGAATACGCAGAAAAAGAGATTTTGGATAATTTCTCGTTTACAGGGGACTCAGTCTTTAAGGAGTACACGGATCCTATGTACAGTATCTATGGAGACTATGTAAAGAGGGACAAGGAAAAGTACTTTCCGTATGTAGGTATAACGCATTTTGACGAGAGCATTCTTCCTCAGTTTGTTTCTTCCGACAGGGAAAACACATATTTTACAAACAGGCTTGCTTTCTCAAAGATAACCGCCTCGGGAGTTTCTGATCTCTTCCAATATCATATTTTGTTGAAAAAGAGTGGGGACGAAGAAGGTCTATATCTGCGATTATCAGATGTCCCGGGATTTGTAGGTTCAGAAGACTTTGAGACATTACTTGAGGTCCAGGAGTTGCCTGAAAGCTTTATTTTGAGATTAAACAACAGCTTATTTCTGGTAAATACAGGGGATATAGGTATGGAAGAATATACAGAAATTGGGCTTATCGCCATTAATCCCTCCCGACAACTTGACCTGTCCTTGCTGACACCATCCATAGTAGAGTTAAAAAGTCTGGATTATCCCAAATTACTGGAAAGGTGCAGCGACACAGGGATAGGTTCCACGTATTCAATCGAATTTTTAGAAGACGGTTTTAAGATATTGGCAAAGGACATTAAAACCTGTCTGACTATGAGTTTTGAAGATCTGCTAATTAGCAGTGATTTCCAGTCTAATTCTATCCTGCTAAGCGCAGACGTGGAGGAAGCAGAGGCTCGAGCGGACATTTGCATTTTAGACAGCGTGACCGGTCTGTGTGTCAACCGGCCTTTAAATAGCGGATATACCGCGGCGGTGATAGATACAGCCCGTTTTAATAAGTACTTCCTTAGGTTTACGGTCAGTGGGATTTTGGAAAGCAAAGAAGTTGGTGTGACCTTCAGAAACCTGCGAATTAACAGCCTTTCTCCAATATTTGTTAATACATACGATGTAAGCAGTTTTACAAAAGTATCGGGTGAGTATTTCGGAAGACTGGTATTCAGAAAAGACTTAGACTACTCAGGAAATGTTACGGATTTGGGTTACAACCCAAGAATTTGTCAGACCGGTTATAGAAATTTCAAGAACTCTTTTGTAAAGATTTTTGAGAACAGTATTTTATATGAATCTCATGGTGACTCCCTATGCGATTCATTCCAGTTCCCATTTGCTTCTCATGCTTCCGGGTACATTCTGGAAGTCAAAGCCAGAAACATTGAGGGCATGCCTCTTAGGATATGCCTTACGAATGAGTATTCCAAAAGATGCGACCTTTACGTAACACTGGGTACTGAAAAGGAATTTAATACTCATTACTTTTTGGTTCCTCCTATGGGAGAGGGGTCCGGCTATACAGTCAATTTCAGCAATATCGTTTTTGGCGAAGGGACCAGCATAAATGAGCTGGAATACATTTCTCTTACACCGTTTCCTTATAACCTTCTAAGGAATCTCCACGAGGAAGTTCCGCGTGCCTCAGGACAAAAACTTCTGGTGTTAAACCAGGCATATGAAGACGGGTGGACAGCTATGTGTGGCTTTTTCCCATGTAAGGCTCAGCATTCTATTGTAAATAATTGGTCAAACGGGTGGATTTTTGAAACCGGCAATGTTCCCGAGGATGTAAAGATTATATTCTGGCCACAGTTGCTGGAATATTTTGGTCTTGTGCTTACAGCAGGTTCATTAATTTTGATAAGAAAGGTAAATTAAATCATGACAAGCAAGAAACCTGTGCTTATTACCGGGGGAGCGGGCTATATTGGCAGTCACGCAGCAAAGCTCTTTTTGGAAAAGGGTCATAAAGTAGTTATTTTGGACAATTTGTTTAGGGGATATCAAGGTGCGATTGATGTCCTTAAGAAATACGGTGATGTTGATTTTCATAAGATTGATCTTAGAAATTCAGAAGAAGTGGATGCATTATTTGACCAATATGAATTTGATTCCGTTCTTCATTTCGCAGCCCTGTGTCTTGTGAGCGAATCTATGGAAAAGCCTGAAGAATATTTTAAGAACAATGTCTACGGGTCATTGAATCTTTTTGAGGCAATGAGGCATCACAACGTTAGAAATCTTGTTTTTTCTTCTACCTGTGCTGTTTACGGCGAGTCTGAATATCTTCCGTTGGACGAGAAGCACCCGAAAAATCCTACGAATTCATATGGTGAGTCAAAGCTGATAGTGGAACAGATGTTGAAATGGTACGACAGGGTTCACGATTTTAGACATGTGACTTTTAGGTATTTTAATGTGTGCGGGGCCGCGCCGGACGGGACAATAGGAGACAGCAAAAGACCCTCGGTCCTGTTAGTTCAAAATGCTGTCAGAGGTGCCTTGGGAATCGAAGATTTCAAACTCACCTGCCCAAAAGTTGAAACACCGGATGGTACGCCAATAAGGGATTATGTTGACGTAAATGATCTTGTGGAGGCACACTTTCTTGCATACGAATATTTACTGAACGGTGGTAGCAGCGATGCTCTTAATCTTGGGAGCGGTAACGGCATATCCGTTTTAGAAATTATCTCTCAGGTAGAAAATATACTTGGTACTAAGATAGAGGTAAATCATGGAGTGGCCAGAAAGGGTGAATATGCTAAGGTTTATGCTTCATACAACAGGGCCAAAGAAAAGCTTGGGTGGAATCCGAAATTAAGTCTTAAGGACAGCGTTAATGCTTTGGTTGCTTGGTATAGGGACCACCCCCGGGGATACGACGCCTGATTTTATATAGGTCCAGACACCGACTGCCCTATAGTGTTGACAAAAATCCCGCTATGAGATATAATCTTACGCGTAAAGGTTTAGTAACCTTTATTGTTGTTAATACAACAAATAGTTTCCTGCCAAAGCCTAATATCCTTGCTGTTCTTGAATGTGAGAGGAGTACAGGTATTAGCCTTAAAAAATGAACTTATTTAACAAAGGTTTGAAAAACTTAATATTCGCTTCTGTCTTGGCAGCTATGTTTGCTTTCTTTCCTGTTGCTGTTTACGCTGAAGATTGTGATAAGACTTACGGTGGAGGAGAAGTTTGCATAGTTAACAAAAGCTTTAAGATCAGAAAATGGGTTAAGCTTGAAGGAGACAGCAATTGGAAAGAGGAAGTAACCATTGATCTTAACGACGATGATGAGAACGATAAAGAGATAATCTTTAAGATCGAAGTTGAGAACAATGTTGAAAGTGACGATATGGATGTCGACGATTTCGAGTTTGATGATATGGAAATGAAAGACATTCTACCTGATGAATTTAAGCTTGACGATGATAGTGAAGATGATCTTGAAGAAGAATGGGATAACTTCAAGGCCGGTGATGAGGAAACTTTCTATATCACCGTGAAGTTAAGAGACAGTGAAAAAGACAGAGAAGGTACATTTCATAAATGTGCCATCAACAAGGCCGAAGTCTACTATGACGGAGAATTTGAAGGTGCCGATGACGCATCCGTATGCTGGAAGAGAGGCGAAGAAGAGGAAGAAATTAAAGAGCTTCCTAAAACAGGAACTCCTCTTTCAGCCGGTGTCACAGGTTTAGGATTAGTAGCACTTGGTACTCTGATAAAAAAGAGTAAGAAATTAAAGTAACTTTTAGACCCAGTCCAAAAGCTTGTCTTTTGGACTGGGGATAGAATGGTTGGGTTTGGCCCCCGCCTTACGCGACCATTCTGTTTCCGGTCCAAGGGCAGTTAGTATTTACCGATAACGAAATCTCATGAATAACAAAATGCGCCTGCGCTACAGAATAGAATATGTGTTAGATAAATTAATTCTTGATAAGAGAGTCGGCCTGGCTGTAGCCGTACTTTCCCCTCTGTTTTTTATGGGAAGCGCCCTGTATTTAAGTGGCTATGCCAAGTATGTGGGAATTGATAACAAGTTTGGGGAAATAGTCTCCTTCATATCCAAAAGTGATAAGAACCAGGCATCACCGGAAAATACCGAAGATCCTCAGTCAGGGGAAGTTAAATCAGCATTTGAAGAGGCGTTGAAGCCTATTTACACTGCTCCTTCCCGATTATTTACCGATGACGGGAAAATAGATGTGGAGTTGATTGAAGTTGGTGTAGATGACACAGGTATGCTTGTTTCTCCTAAAGATTGGAACAAGGGCGGGTGGTTTAGATCCGGGTCCCGTCCAGGAGAGACCGGAAACCTGATAATTAATGCCCACTACGACAACAACTATGCTCAGCCTGCTGCATTTTGGGAGTTGAAAAATGTTAAGGTAGATGATAAATTGACTGTGTTAGATAAGTTTGGAAAGAGTTATACTTATGTCGTTAGCGAGTCTTTCCTTGTGGATATAAATGACCCCAATAGACTACAGATTTTTGAAAACGCAGAAAATAACTCTACTATGACCTTAATAACATGCGGAGGCGTATGGTTGCCGGGACAATCTACTTATAACAAGAGGCTTGTTGTTAAAGGGATACTTCTGACCGATTAGTTCAAGAATTTTGAAGTTGGGAGGTAGCACGGGGCAGTGGCTATCTCCCATCTTTAGAATTTTTGAATTCTAAGTACTTTCATTTTCTTCGTTGTGATAGCAAGTACCCGAAGGTAAATGTAGTATCAAATGCCTACTAGTATATATTTCATAATTGGTAACAAAATATGCCTCTAAAAAAACAAAAAGATGAAGAAGTAGTAAATTCCTCACAGCATGATGCTCCGATGTCCGAACCCCCTAAACCGCAAAAGACTGCTAATAGAACAAGGAGAACCGGTTATGGCAAAGAGTACGATACAAGTGCCGGAAGCTCATATTCTAATAACAGTGGCTACTCAAATGGTGAGTCCTCATATTACAATGGCGAAGTGATCGGGATTAAAGGCATGTTGGAGGTGTTGCCTGATTATGGTGTTATCAGACAGGAAAATAATGTCGACGCCGATTTACCAAAGGATGTTTATATAAGCCAATCGCAGATAAGAAGATTTAACTTGAGAATGGGTGATTCGATTACCGGTTTCGCACGTCCTCCAAAAGAAGGTGAAAGATATCTGTCGCTTTTAAGAGTCGAATCGGTTGCCGGAATGGACCCTGAAGAAGCCAGAAAAAGGCCGATTTTTTCGAAACTTACTCCGATTTTTCCTAACGAATGGCTTAAATTGGAAACTGAGCCCGGGATTATTTCAACCAGATTAATTGACCTTATCGCACCTATAGGACGCGGACAGCGCGCATTAATAGTAGCTCCTCCTAAGGCCGGTAAAACATGGTTATTGAAGGATATTGCAAATGGTATCACTACAAATTATCCCGATGTCGTCTTGTTGGTTGCTCTAATCGGCGAAAGACCCGAAGAAGTAACTCACTTCAGCAGGAGTGTACAGGGAGAGGTATTTGCAAGCAACTTTGACGAAAAGGCTGATGAACAGACAAGAATTTCGGAAATATGTCTGGAACACGCAAAAAGACTAGCCGAATCAGGAAAAGACGTAGTTATACTAATGGATTCAATTACAAGATTGGCGCGTGCCTATAACATGGTTGCACCTCCTTCCGGAAGAACACTGACAGGAGGATTTGATCCGGCAGCTTTATATCCTGCAAAGCACTTTTTTGGAGCCGCTCGTAACTTTGAAGAGGGTGGAAGTTTAACAATTGTTGCGACTGCCCTTGTTGATACCGGTTCCCGTATGGACGACGTAATCTTCGAGGAATTTAAGGGTACGGGCAATATGGAACTTAGGTTGGACAGATCCCTTGCGGAAAGAAGGATTTACCCTTCCATTGATATAAAAGCCAGCGGAACTAGACACGAGGAATATCTGTTGGATAAGCTTGAACTTGAAAAAGTCTTTAGGCTCAGACGCATGGTTGATCTGCTTGATGACAGAGATTCAACTGAACTCGTTATTGACCGACTGAAAAAGACTAAAAGCAACAAGGAATTCCTTGATAATCTGCACAAAAGTCAGTAGGTTTGAGTTTTGTTAATTTCCCCATATGCTGATAAAATAAGCCGATCGGAATAACTAATTTTGGCTATATGATTTTTACTATTAAAAGACCTAAGTCTAAAAGGTTTTTTCAGCTAAGTTTTGAGGGTTTTAAGCCGGGGGGACGAACCAGACTTGATAAGGTATTTCGTTCGTGGGGTGGGTTTTTTAAATCCCTTTATCAGTATCTATCAAGAAAAATGTGGCTTTTTGTTCTATTGCTGGGAAGTTTTTTCAAGTTTTTATTCAAGTTACCTTCAGAAATCAAACGTTTCATCGTAAGAAAATTAATATGGTCTAGAGGGAAACTTGGCAGACCCGTCGCAACCATTGCAGTCATATCAGTCGGTTTTATTGTTTTTCTTTTTGGCGAAGTGTTTAGCAGTTTCTCCTTCGTTATTGATAAGGAGGTCAATGCTGACTATCTTTCTAACACTTCCGATATTATTCCGAAAAAAGAAATTGCTACAACCACCATACCTGACATCAGAAAAAGAACCGAGCCATTCGTTTATCGGGTAGAAGGCGGGGACACTCTGTCAGGTATCGGTGAGAAATTTAAAGTTTCTGTAGATGCTCTAAAATACGTTAATAATCTTACTGACTACACCATTTTGAAGGTAGGGCAGGAAATAACAATACCACCTGTCTCCGGGCTTATACATACAGTTAAGAGCGGCGACACTCTTAATTCTATTGCCGCAAAATACGATGTTGCGCCGCAAGCCATTGCAGACTTCAACTACGTTTTGGACACTTCCAAACTTGCCTCAGGCACTGAACTGGTTATTCCGGGAGCAAAAGTACCTGAACCGGTGCTTCCTCCCGTATATGCGCCTCCTTCAATATCCCTTCCGTCCACAGGTGGTACTGCAACCCCGAGCAAGAGTTTCTGTGTGTGGCCAACGACTGTGCGTATAGTCACGCAATACTATGCGTGGTATCACAATGGTATAGATGTCGCTACTCCTTGGGGAAGAGGTATGCCGCCGCTATTTGCCTGTACAGGTGGAAGAGTCGTGAGAGCAGGATGGGATCCGTTTGGTTTAGGGCTACACGTGAGAATTGATCACGGAAACGGATATGAAACAGTATATGGCCATATGAGTAGAATAGATGTAGGATATGGCCAGAGGGTGGACAGAGGTCAGGTAATTGGCCTGATGGGTAATACAGGTCGTTCCACCGGCCCTCATGTACACTTCACGGTTAACTTTAACGGGGTATCTCAGAACCCCATGAATTATACGAATTAGGAATAACATATGATAGATATAGCCGAGATTAAAATAAAAGCTGGAAACGGAGGAGATGGCAAAGTCTCATTCCGAAGAGAAAAATATATATCCAAAGGTGGCCCGGACGGAGGAGATGGAGGAAAAGGCGGAAATATATATTTGATGGCCGATGATAATATGGCTACCCTGATAGATTTTAAGTCGAAAAATATGATTGAGGCGCAGAACGGAGAACCGGGTGGAAAGAAGAAGATGACTGGGAAGAACGGAGAGGATTTGTTCGTTAAGGTTCCCGTCGGAACACTCATATACGAGATGCGAGACAAAGACGAAGTTCTTGTTGCCGATATGAATGCCAAGGGAATGGAGTTTCTTATAGCCTTGGGCGGTGTTGGAGGAAAGGGAAACTTCAGATTCAGGAGTTCCACCAACCAATCACCGATGCAATATACAAAAGGTACTTTAGGCGATCAGAAGAAGATTAAGCTGGAAGTAAAATTGGTAGCGGACGTCGGCATTATCGGGCTTCCAAATGCTGGTAAATCTACTTTGCTTAATGTACTCACCCGAGCTAATGCAAAAGTTTCTTCATATCCTTTTACTACACTAAGTCCCAATCTTGGCACCGTTTTGTTAAAGTCCGGTAAAACTGTTGTGTTGTCCGATATTCCCGGTCTGATAGAAGGTGCCTCTGAGGGTAAAGGACTCGGAGACGAATTCTTAAGACATGTGGAGAGAACAAGAATACTGGTTCATCTCATTGACCCCTTAGAGGGTGTTTCGGACGTTTCAGAATGCCAGGAAAATGCGTTTAGGAAGTATGAAACAATTAGAAATGAATTAAAGAATTACGGAAAAGGTCTTGAAGACAAGAATGAAATAATTGTTATCAATAAGCTTGATCTCGCAGAAGTAAAAACTCAATTTAATGATATAAAAAAGTATTTTGCGAAAAAAATAAAAAATCCTGTTATTGGTATTTCCGGAGTTACAGGGGAGGGTGTAGAAACATTGCTTAACTTTATTGAAGAAAATCTGTCAAAAATAGAAAAGAAGGTCGAATTCGATGTCGTGACTCCTGTTAAACTTTATGATATTGGAAATCTTCCAAATAAGCGCATAGTTTTCCACGACACCAAGGTGGATATATCAGAACAATAAGTTTATAATGTTCTAACGAAATGTCGGTCGTACGGGCCGTTAGCTTAGTTGGTAGAGCGCTTCCATGGCATGGAAGAGGTCAGCGGTTCGAATCCGCTACGGTCCACCATATATCAATTTACGCATCCCCTAAATGTCAATAGAGCTGTTAAGAAAACAAATAAAGGAATTATTGCAAGAAAGAGAAAAGGCCACCTTAGAAAAAGGATTGGCCGCTGAAGATAACAAGGATCTAAGGGAGAATTTTGCATATGACTATTGGGCTCAAAAAGAATTCGCTTTAACCTCAAAAATCAGGAAGCTTACCGCCGAAATAGATAGATTAGCAAAGAAGACATCTACACAAAAAAGGAAACCCCGAAGAGTAAATACAAAACCGGTTGAAAAAATCAAAGATCTTCCCCAAAACAAGTGGCTCTGATAAATCAAATCTGCTGAGGTTCTTCCTTTTGATTATTGGTCCTGTTCCTGGTTTTGCTGAGTTGCTCCGGGTGTGTTACCGGGTAATGCTTCCAGGTTGATATTCTGGCTGTTCAGATCGCCATTCTCGTCAGGATTGCTGAGAGGTGGTTGATTCTGCTCAGCAGGTTGTTGTTGGCCGGCAATTTCCTCGACAGTGGGTTTGTCTGCGGATGCTCCTGCAACCTCAGGTGCAGCGGAAAGAGCAGCGATCTCTTGTTCGACTCTTTTGTAGTCTTCTGTGTCCTGAGCCAGGAGACTCTTTGTTAGCTCGAGTTCTGCCCTGGCGTTATTTACGTCGTTGAGCTTTAACAGTGCCTGCGCAAAGTTGTAATGTGCGTTGGCGTAGTTTGGTTTGAGCGCAGCCGCCTGTCTGAATAGGTTAGCAGCGGCCAAGTACTGTTCCGCACCATAGTATATCCCCCCCAGTTCCAATCTAAGAGCAGGGTTTGTCGGATCAAGCTGTATTGCGTTATTGTAGGATGCAATGGACCACTCAGTAGCATTTTGGGCCACACCGGCTATGCTTCTGTATATCAAACCTCGTGTTTGCCAGTTGTTGACGTTAAGAGGATTTACAACTTCCGTTGACATCCTGGAGCTACGAATTGCCTGGGCTATAAGGGTTTGAATTGTTTGTCTTTCTGCATCGCTCAGATCCTGTTTTCCTGCTAGGGCATTGGCAAGAACAAGGTTTGTTTGCGCATACGCAGTGTGGTAGGAGTCTCTTCTTGGATTGATATTAATCGCCTTGGCTTGGTTTTCGTATGTTTTTGTGGCTTCATTATTGAGTGCCGCAACTATGGCTCTTCTCATATAAACTTCCGCAGCGTAAGTTTTTGCAAAAGTGAATCCGCCAAATAGGGTGAGCGCAATAACAGGGACAGCAGCAATAAAGTTAATGTATTCCTTTTTTAGAGCGCTGGCCTCGCCGATTGTAGATACGGCCGCAAAGGATGAAAAACTAACGGTTATAAGCTCTACAGTTTTACCAAAATCTACAAACACGTTTGCTGCTACAAGGAGACTTAACAAATAAAAGAAAACAAATGCGTTTAGCACGGTTGCATGTGAAAAGAAAAAGAATGCCAAGGCCGTAGTTGTTCCTACCGCAATTATTTTGCTTAATCCGGTGTCATCACTAGTGTATCTGACATTTCCGATAAGTCTTACGACTCTTGAACCGAAGAAGAGCAGCGCGACAAGGCCGATTATACCCATAGTCGCCATGGTATTGAGTATCTCGTTATATGGTTTGTCAAATCTTATGTTCCAGAAGTTTCCATTGTTCATAGAAAGGGGTCTGTATCTCGTAAAGTTTAGGTGGAATGTAGATGGTCCGGTCGCAAGAAGAGGGTAATCCTGTATTGATGAGGAAGTCACTATCCAGCTTTCTTTTAGCGGAAGATAAATTTCCGCAGGGTAATTGGTATTTACAATGACCTCTCTGGTTCCTGGAAGAAGTGTAACAAGCAAAATTGCAACCAATATTCCAAGAGTGAACATTGACAGTACTCTTTGTGCGAAAAACTTCGAAATGTCCGTAAAGACGAATACTGCAACAAGTCCTACTCCCAGAACCATCCAAGTTCCTGGCATATTTATCAAGCCTACGAAAAACAGATTTATGATTGTAGTCGTTAGTAATACTATTTGAACCGGAAGCTTCTTCTCATATGTGATGTATGACAGGGCAAGAACTACAGCTAGTGCCGCAAGAAATGCTACGGTTACTACAGATCCGGTCGTATTGAAGTTTGGAGTTCTCATGAAAGGTTCGGTGCCGAGGAAAATATTAAAGTAGCTAAGCAGGGCACTGAGGGTTGCCAGTGTGGATCCCAATATTAGTCCAAGAAGAGACCATTTAATCGCGAAATGATCTTTTAGATTCGGAGTGTTCAAATAATAGTATGCAACCAGTAACAGGAAACCGAAAAGACTCGGGAACCACCTACCTTGGCTGCCGAAAATGCTGGTGTTCTTGTTTAAAGAAAATAAGGTGGCGAGGACAAAAACACCTGTGAGCACGATTAAAGGAACGTCGGCCGTGGACTTTACTAATTTTATTTCCTGCCCGAGAAGTATTCT
This sequence comes from candidate division WWE3 bacterium, assembly GCA_003599255.1. Lineage (GTDB taxonomy): Bacteria > Patescibacteriota > WWE3 > UBA101185 > UBA10185 > OXYD1-FULL-39-9. The sequence continues at coordinate 12,925 of QZJF01000005.1, forward strand.
GACACTCCAAGCTAATACAAGAAGTACCATGCCGGTCATTAACAATGCCATTTTGTTAAACTCAAAAAATTCTGTTGTAGTTGGAAGGAAGAAAATTGGCATCAAAAATCCTAATGCCACATTTATAAAAATTGAGAGTCTCTCTAATATAAAAGTTTTGTTGTTTGAAATTTCCATGTATTAAGTTTATTCATTAATCGAAGTTAGTGTCAAGGCCTAATTCTCGTAACGGGAAGTTGGAATGGCGGGGTTAATTAGTTATCCACCAGTTGAATTCACTATTGTTAAACACCGGTGTATCCAACTCTACCGTAAAGCCGTCATAGTCTTTTATCTCGGAAACCCAGAATCTAGTGGCAGGTGAATAATCCTGATTAAAGGTTACATATACTTTTGAATCAGTTTTTACTAACTTTGTTTCGATATAAATCTTTCTTTGATTTTTGGGCATGAATGCCACCCCGCTATCCATTATTTGTTTAGGAAGTGAGGTATCTGTATAAATTGCTTGGCTCTTGCTTTTGCCAAGAGAGATTATTCCCAGCTCGTTTGAGAGGATAATGGCAACCATTACGACTACAAAATAAATGAGGACTTGATTTCTTCCTTCTCTGGTAGCCAGTACTCCTTTTAAGGTCTGAAACCTGTTCCTAATTTGTAATTTTTTGAATATTTCATCATTTGAAGCCCCTTTGGCTTTAAGTTCTTCTATTGAAATCAGTCTTTCAAGCACCCATGAGGGGTAATGCCCCCTTATGCTTCCCACATCGTCTTTTTTTCTAAGCATGTGAGGAAGCCAACCGATTTTTGTGTAATATCTTAGTCTGTTGTATGGGTCACCTTTGCCGAAATCAATGCCTTTTTTCCTTGCTTCTTCAATTAGATTTTCTATGCTTATAAGGTCTTCCATATGTATATCTCTGACTTTTTGGATAATAGCACATACTGTAAAGCATTTGCTACTGTGCATAGAATTTACTCAATTGTTCAAAGTGTTCAATGATGTAAATTGTGCCCATATGAGTAAATTTGTTTCTTATTGTGTAGATGCTTCTTCTGCGGTTTATCCCGGAAAACTCCGAATGTTAAAGGACCCTCCCAAAAGCATTTATGTAAAGGGGGATTTAGATGGCGGATTGTTAAGCCGGGGGATCGTAGGAATAGTAGGCAGTAGAAAGATATTTCAGTATTCACGTGAAATACTGCGACATATTTTTAGGGAGGTGCTGCCTATAAATGTCGCTACGGTATCTGGATTTATGTTTGGTGTTGATACTGAGGCGCATAAGTTAAGTCTGGAGAACTTTATACCTACAATTGCGGTATTACCCTGCGGAATTGATGCCATACACCCTGTGTCGAACTATGCGTTATATGACAAAATCCCCGGAAGCGGAGGGTTGATAATTTCGGAATATCCCGGTTTCTCTGCACCGAAAAAATGGACATTTGTGAATAGAAACAGAATCATTGCGGCACTTTCAGATATCTTAATTGTAGTACAGGCAGGGGAAAAAAGCGGATCACTCATAACTGCAAATTATGCTAATAAACTTGGGAAACCTGTTCTTGCCGTTACCGCAGGTTATTTTCACAGGGGATTTGAGGGTAATTTGCAATTACTTTCTACGTATGCCAAGGCACTAGTTTCAGATAATCAGATCAATCAGTTACTTGGATATGCTCCGGGAAAATTGATTAAAGACACTAGTAATAAATCATCCCTGCTCCATGATGAAAAAGTGGTTTATGATCACTTATGTGAACAACCCGCAAGTCCTGACATTCTGGCAGTGCGCCTGAAATTGCCCGTTAAATCAGTTTCTATGCTATTAACAAATTTGCAGATAAAAGGCGTGGCCTTTGAAACTGACGGGGTTTACCATGCTCGTTAAATTAAATTGTGTTTCTTTTAAGGACCTACAGCCCACTTCCATAACTGTGGAGGTCTATGTTTCCAGCAGGGGACTTCCGGCATTTGACATTGTAGGTTTAGCCGATAAGGCTGTGGACGAGAGTAAGCACAGAGTAAGGACAGCGTTTCGAAGCACTGGGCTGGATTTTGCGGATAAAAAGATTACCGTTAACCTGGCCCCGGCTGACATACATAAGGAAGGATCGTATTACGATCTGCCTATTGCTGTTGGCATATATTGTGCAAGACAGGGCATTTGCCCGGACGAGACTGATGTTTTTTATGGTGAGTTGTCACTTGACGGTTCGTTGCGTTCTACTCCGAGGACATTACTGGTCAGCATTTTTGCAAAAGAGACCGGTTTTCGACGTTTGTTTATTCCTTCGTACAATTTACACGAAGCGGCAATATACACCGGGACCGAAGTTTACGGTATCAGAAATCTCTCACAGATATTCGAGCATCTTGCCGGGAAAACGCGATTGGAACCTGCAGAAAATTTACAGTTCAAAGCCTTTTCCAAGAAATTAAACAGGGAAAGTAATAACTCATTTACAAGGGTAATAGGACAGTTTCAGGCGAAACGTGCTTTGGAAATTAGTGCAGCCGGAGGCCACAATGTTCTTCTCACCGGCAGCCCGGGAACGGGAAAAACTATGTTGGCTAATGCTCTTGTGTCCATCCTTCCCCCGCTTTCAGAAGAGGAAAGTTTAGAAGTTACGAAGATATATTCATATATCGGAGAAACAAATCCGGATTTGCCTCTTATATATTCGAGACCTTTTAGATCCCCTCATCATACGGCGTCTTTTGCCGGAATGATTGGCGGCGGGAATCCTATTACTCCCGGAGAGGTTACAAAAGCTCATCGAGGCGTACTGTTCTTGGATGAGATGCCTGAATTTGCCAGAAATATTCTTGAGGCCCTAAGGCAACCCTTGCAAGATGGCGTAGTTAATATTACAAGAAGCAGGGGAAGTACGATGTTGCCGGCGAAGTTTATGCTTGTAGGGGCCTGCAACCCTTGTCCTTGCGGTTTTTTTGGCCACCCAACAAAGGAGTGTACTTGTTCGATTTCGCAGATTAATGGATACAAACGCAGACTCTCAGGTCCCATCTTGGACAGGATAGATCTTTTTGCCTCGACAGTACCATTGAATCCGGATGAGCTGGAAGAATCCTTACGCACAAAAGATACATCCTACAGTGGAGAGACTCCCATCATCGAAAATATCACCAAGGTGCGCAAACTTCAGGTCAAGAGGTTTAAAGGGGAGACCATATTTTCAAATTCTGAAATGAACAGGGACCATATTTTGAAGTATTGCCGGTTAAAAAACTCCGTTGAAGAGTTTCTTAAGAGCGTGACAACAAAGATGACACTCTCTACCAGGTCTTACTTTAAACTTATAAAGGTTTCAAGAACAATTGCGGATTTGGATGAATGCGGGGACATTGAAGTGGAACACATGGCAGAAGCGGCTCAATACAGGTTGCGTTAGTGCAACCTATATTGTATATTGTCGTCATGTTGCTTTCTAAGGTTTCAAAAGCATTTTCCGACGATAATAGATTAAAAATATTAAAGTACCTAAGCGATGGGGAACGTAATGTTACCCAGGTGGCAGACAAATTGAATGTCGAAGAAAATCTGGCTTCGCATCATTTGAGGGTTCTGGCAACTCTCGGATTTTTGAAAAGCGACAAAAAAGGCAGAGAAGTCTTTTATAAGATAAACGACGTAAAGTTTGTTTCTTTAATCAAGGACCTTAAAAAAAGTAAGGTATTCCGTGAGATTATTCTGAGAGCTCTGGACGAATAGTTACCCGGGTCTAACTTCTTCTCCCCCAAAAATATATACAGCCTCACTCTTTATTTTTTTCTGCATCTGGTACAAGGCGAGATCATATATATAATTATTCGCTTGAGACTCGCGGTAAATATGCGGTAAATACAATGCACTTAATCCTATACACGGGGTTTACAATCGCAATCTGTGCGGTAAATATGCGTTAAATAATATCTAAGGGTATTAGAATTATCGGCCTACTAATTTTTTTTCGAAGATGTAAATTGTTTCATATGTGGAGCAGTATAAAAGATGTGCTTAATCTGAGATTCATATTAGGAGTGTTGCTGATAACCGTTTTAATACTGGCAATTGGTGTTGCCTACATATTAAGCTCAAATCATGCAACAACCATCTCAGTTGGAGACACTGACGATTTGGTTGAGTCGGTTGATAGCAGCAGCTCCGCCGAAGTCCAAACCAGAATTTATGTTGATTTATCCGGGGCAGTGAAAAAACCTGGAGTATATGAGCTCGCAGTAGATTCCAGACTGGTAGATCTTATCTCGGATGCCGGGGGATTCGAGTCAAGTGCATCTGCAATGTGGGTTGCAAAAAATCTTAACTTATCCCAAAAGTTAGAGGATATGGATAAATTCTACATACCCTTCAATTGGGATGTACAAGAGGAAGTATCGTTAAAAATTCAGGATACAAGTATGACTAAAAATGACATATCATCAGCGTCATCCGTGGACCTTAACACAGGTACAAAAGCAGAGATTTTAGAACTACCTGGAATAGGTGAAGTTTATGCTGGCCGAATAATTGATAATAGGCCTTATAAAGACATCGAAGATTTTAAAGTCAGGTCGGGATTGTCACAGAAGGTCATAGATAAAATTTCCGATATGATTGTCGTACATTGACATGGCGCTACTTACTTCTGTTGATTGCACTTATTGTATTGATTGTTCGTATTTCGACATACCTAGTCTCTCAGAGTATCACTACACAATGTTCCGAACAATGTGTTAGATATGCAGACAATGGTCTCACTTACATTGAGAGAATCAGGGACATTATATATAAAACTGTGTCAGAACGTATTTTTAAATTGTTACCAAGTCCTCATGCTGATTTAATTCTTGGCCTTACCTTGGGATTTGACAATCTGAGTAGGAATACGAAATTCAAGGAATATTTGAAATCTACGGGAACCATACACGTAGTTGTTGTATCCGGATTTAACATTACGCTCGTACTTAGTTTTATTTCAAAATTTATAGAGTCCCGATATACGATTAGGGGATTTATCAAATTATATTTTCTACTTTTCTTGTATTCGGTTGTTTCGGGTTTTAATCCACCTATAGTACGTGCGTACATTATGAGTTTTTTTCAGGGATGGGGAACAGTAACCGGCAGAAAAATTCCTATCGCAGAAATTTTAATTGCTTCCGGGGTAATAATGTTAATAATTAAACCGTCATACATCTCAGACTTCAGTTTTATTTTAAGTTTTTTAGCCACTTTAGGACTTTGCGCATTTAGTGAGGAAATAATCAATTTTTTTCGGAAATTTAAAGTTGACCGTTATCAGATTATCAACGACTTTTCCTCGTCCTTGGCAGCACAGCTTTTAGTTTGGCCGGTTATTTCTTTTAACTTTGGAGAATTTAGTATTGTAAGTCTGTTGGCAAACATGCTGACCCTATGGACTATTCCGGTTTCAACAATTCTAGGTTTTATTCTTTTGGTTTTTTTATTCGTACCCGGGCCTGTCGCGAATATACTTGCAGCTCTGGTGTATCCGTTTCTGGATATATTTGTATCTTTAGTTAAAATTCTTGGAAACCTTCCATTTTCCTCGATACAGTTGAGAATAAGTTTATTTACCTTGGCAACTTATTACATCGCAATTTTTATTTTTTATAGAATTTTAAGGGCAAATAGAACCGACACAAAATTACCATGAAAGAAATAAGAAAGTTGATTCTTATCATTCTTCTTTTTTACATGCTAAAAAGCAGTTATTTGTACTTTTTTTATTACGATAGTTATTTCATTCAGTTTTTGGATGTAGGACAGGGAGACTCGATAATAGTAGGGTCACCGGGGGCGGGGAGGTTGATTATAGATGGGGGAGGAAACTGGGATTTAGACATGTATCTATCAGGAATTCAAACTCTGCCATTCTGCAAATTAGATTACATAATATTGACTCATGCTCATGTGGATCACCTTATTGGTTTAAACCGACTGATGGATAGATGTCGTGTCAGGAACATTATGTTTAACGACATCTCTTACTCTTCAGAGACTTTTCAAGATTTTAAGAAAAAAATAAATGAAAGCCGGAATTATGAAGATACCTCCGCTGCAAATATTTCCAACCTTGTCTCGGGGCAAACATTTAAATTAGGAAAGCTGGAATTCTACGTAGCATGGCCGGATAGATCATTACTGAAAAATGATATACCGGGTAGCGGGATAAACAAAACTTCGGTGGTTGTTTTGCTGGACTACGGTAAATTTGAAGTTCTTTTTACAGGAGACCTTGATGGTATTTTATTGGAAAAGGCAACCACTGAGTTTTTACTTAAACATATAGATGGAAACCTCGACGTTCTAAAAGTACCTCATCATGGTTCCAATGACGGAAGAAATTTTGCATTTTACAAATCTTTAGCTCCGAAATATTGTGTGATCTCTGTAGGACATCAAAACAGGTACGGGCATCCTCATCCGGACCAATTCGACGATCTGAAGAAACTGGGATGTAAAATATTGAGAACTGACGAAAACGGTACTATTGAGTTCAAACTTAAATGAGTGCTATTATGCTGAAGACTATGAATATTGAGGAAATGCTTCATTCGAATATTATTAAAATTGTTAAAGAAACATATGACGTTGATGTAAAAGATTTTATTGTAGAACACCCGGATAATAGGGAATTTGGTGACTATTCAACCAACATAGCATTTATCTTGTCTAAAACCCTTAAGCAGCCACCATTAGAAATTGCTAAAAAGCTCTCCTATAGGTCTACACAAGAAATCGTAAAAACCCTGACGGACGCTAAAGAAAACAGGATTTTCGAATCGGCTGAATTTGTTGCTCCGGGCTTTGTTAACTTTAAATTATCCAAGAGATGGTTACAGCTTGTACCCAATGAAATTATACTTCAGGAAAAGGCCTATGGGTCCAGTGATGTTGGAGGAGGAAAACGCATCGCGTTGGAACACTCGAATGTAAATCCAAACAAGGCGGCGCATGTTGGACATCTAAGAAATGCATGCATCGGTCAGTTTCTGGAAAGGTCATATGAGAATCTTGGATATAACGTTGAGGTCCAATATTACGCAAATAATGTCGGTGTACAGGTAGTAACCTCTTCCATGGGTATGGAAATGGTAAATGATATTAATCCGGGCGATTACGAAAAATTCGATCATTACGCATGGGATGTTTATGCTTCCATGGAATCGAGGATAAGTGAAGATCCGGAACTGCAAAAGAAAAGGCAGGAGCTTCTACTGAAACTGGAAGATCCCAATAGTGAAGAGTTCAAGAAACAAAGTATCCTGGCAAATAAAATCCTGATGGATCAACTTATTACTTTTAAAGAACTTGGGTTTGACTACGACGTCATAATATACGAATCTGACATTTTGATGCTCGACCTGTGGAAAAAGGCCTTCGAAATGCTGAAAACCAATCCAAACGTTTATTACGCGGAGACCGGAAATTCAAAAGGATGTTGGCTTGTCAGACTCAAAGAACAGCCGATACAAAATTCGGCAGAGGATGTTGAAGAGGACAAAATAATTGTCAGGTCTAACGGAGTCCCTACTTATACCGGAAAAGACATCGCATACCACATGTGGAAATTCGGGTTGCTTGATGTAGATTTTGGCTATAAAAAATGGAATTCCGGCACACAGAAAAAGGAATTGTGGGTTACTTCCTCGGATCCTGAAAATAGCCTTTCACCGGTGAGTTTCAGCAAGGTCGACTATGTTTATGATGTGATTGGAACAGAGCAGTCTTATGCCATAGATGTGGTCAAAAAATCCCTTGGATATCTAGGATTCACTAAGGAATCAGAAAACATGAAGCATGTTAATTACGGGTTTGTTTTTCTTTCCAAAGATACAGCCAGGCTACTGGGAATGGATGTTGCCGATGATAAGGATTTCTACGCCATGAAAGGAAGAAGAGGCTGGGGCATTAAGATTGACGATCTGATAAAAATGGTAGACGGGCGTCTTTCCGACGAATACGGAAATTTTGAATATCTGACTACAGTGCGTACCGGCGCCATAAAGTTTCAAATGCTTAAACCCAATACATTTCAGGACATTGTTTTTGATTTAAACGAGGCTCTTGATATAAAAGGTTATTCAGGTCCCTACATTCAGTACGCTTATGTTAGGGCAAATTCCGTACTGGCTAAGTCAGGAATTACGCCCGCGGAACTGGCAGAGGTGCAACCTGATTTGCCGGAGCTCTCGGAAAGAGAGACGGATTTACTAAGAACCATTTATAAATATCCGGAAATTGTTCAGAAGGCGGCATACAATTTCTCGCCTAATGCTATGTGCGATTTTCTTTTTGAGCTTTCAAAATCATTCAATGCTTTCTACAACGATATACATATCCTTGGAGAAGAGAATCACGATAAGAAATTGTTTAGACTTTCCCTTTGCGCCGCGACCCGTCAGGTCGTTGTGAACGGGCTTTATTTGCTGGGGATCGATGTACCTGAAAAAATGTAGCATTTTCAAGGTATAATATACGCAGATATGAGCAAGGCGAAGAGGAAATCATCCGGTAACACATTTTTATTCAGATTGCTAAGGTCTTTTATGGCCATTGTTGTGTTGACCGGTTTTGTACTTGGAATTTCTTTTTTTATTAAGGGTTTGGCAAACGCGGATTCTGGCAAGGTTCTTAGTTATATACGTCCTTTACTGGCAAAACTAAATATAAGCGACGAGGAGATAGGACAAGTAGCCGGTAAATTTGTTTCAAGGGAAGACGCAGGAGAATCGCAGGATGATGTAAGCGCCGAGGAGGAAGAGAACAAGTCCGCGGATAAACTTGCCCATACACAGGACGAAGTATTAATAAAACTTGCGGTTATGTCAGACACACACAACGATTTTGAGAATCTTAGAAGTGCCTTATCTGACGCTAAGGAAAAAGGAATAGGTAACGTGTTTTTCCTTGGAGATTTTACCGAGCTTGGGCTCACCGAAGACCTTGAAGATGCCAAAGAAATCATGGAGGGCGGTGGTATCGATTATCTGGCTATACCTGGAGACCATGATCTTTGGAAAACCGTAGGGCCGGAGAATTTTCTGACCATTTTCAAAAAAAATAATCACACGGTTACTCTCAACGGAGTAAAGTTTGTTCTTTTGGACAATAGTGCCAATTACACCTTAATTGACGATGAAACTATCTCTTGGTTTCAAAAGGAAATAGCTGATGCGGACTTTGTGCTCTTATCGCAACCGCTTTATCACCCGACTCTACAGGTGGTTATGGGGGTTGTAAACGGAGAGGAGCAGTCGGAAGTAAAGTCCCAAGCAGGACAGCTCCTTGCTATGATCAGATCAAGCGGTGTTAGGGCTGTAATTGCCGGAGACCAGCACGCATCCAGTACGAACGATGACCCGGAAAGGTCCGGACTTAAACATATTGTTGTGGGTGCACTGACCGACGACAGAAACCTGCAGAGCCCGCGATATTCGGTTTTGGACGTCTATCTTGATATGGATTTTGATATAAAAGATGTTGTGCTAGAATGATAAATCAATAGGAGTTATCTATGATTCAAAAATCTTTAGTTTTAATGAAACCCGATGCAGTTAAGAGAGGCATAGTGGGTGAAATACTTCACAGATTTGAAAGATCCGGCCTTAAGATGGTGGGAGCTAAATTGGTGCATGCAGATCAGGCACTCGCCGGAAAGCATTACCCGAATTCTGATGAATGGAAGATGAAAGTAGGTCAGAGGACAATTGATGATTGTGAAAAATACGGTATCGATCTGATGGAAAATATGGGTACCACGGACCCAGTGAGAGTTGGGGAAATAGTGAAACAGTGGAACGTTGATTTTTTGACATCTGGGCCTGTTTTGGCAGTTGTCTTTGAGGGTGTAAACGCTGTGGAAAGAGTTAGGGCGTTGGTTGGCGAAACTGTTCCGGTCAAAGCAATGCCGGGCACTATACGTGGTGACTTCTCTTTGGATTCCGCTATTGCCGCGAACAGAAGAAAAAGAACAATATTTAACCTCATACATGCTTCCGGATCCGAGGAAGAAGCTGAAATTGAAATTAAACTATGGTTCAAGGAAAATGAGCTTTTCTCATATCGCAGGGTACATGAAGATCTTTACATGTATTAATAATCATGAAGTTTGATTACTACAACTCCAAAAAACTCTCTAACGGAAAAACGTATGTCTTGACTGATCCCGCAGAAAGAAGACAATACTTTGAAGCCAAGCTTGGTCACAAGATAGACGATGTAAAAAGCTATCTTGAGCATAATACATTTATCGGGTATCTTTTGGCGAAAAAACAAGCTGGAAAAGGAACTTACTCGAAGATGATTGAGGAAATACTTGGGCCGGAGCGGTTTGCGCATATCTCCGTAGGAGATGTAGTACGGGACTTTCACGAAAAATTGGAATCGGGTGAGGATATAAGTGATGTTATTAATCTTGTCCGCAAGCACTACAGAGGATTTATTTCGGTCGAGGAGTCGATGGAAGCCTTGAGGAACAGGACAACTGACAAGGTATCAGTACCTGCAGAACTTATGTTGACTCTACTTAAATTGGAGATAGATAAGATAGGGCGAAAGGGTTTATTCATTGACGGCATGCCAAGAACATTGGATCAGATTTCATACTCACTTTATTTCCGCGACCTAATTAATTACAGGGACGATCCTGATTTCTTTTTGCTGATAAATGTATCCAACGATCTGATAGATTTAAGAATGAAAAACAGGGTAATATGTCCGGAGTGCCATACGTCCAAAAGCATGATTCTTAATCCCACGACAAATGTCATATATGACCAAACCGATAAGCAGGTAAAGTTCATATGTGATAACAATACTTGCTCGGGCTATAACAAGGCCGTTTACATTCATAAGGAGGGAGACGAGTTAGGAATAAAAGCTATTGAGGAAAGATTGAGATCGGACGAGGATCTTATGCAGAAGGCCCTTAACTTGCACGGTATACAAAAGATTCTGATTGAAAGTTCAATACCAGCCTCCATTGCAAATGACTATCTGGAGGAGTATGAAATACAACCGGCGTACGAATTTGAAGTAGTCGGCGACCCTGGGAACGAAACAATAAACATTAAAACAGGTCCTTTGAAATTCAAAGACGACGACGGGGCTGATTGCTACACCATGTACGCGGCCACATACGTTGTTAATATATTCGATCAGCTCCACAAAATATTGATAGGGTAGTGGAAAATATCCCGTTTTCAACATATAATTAGTCGGTTCAAACGTGCGTAGTTGTGCGCCTGTGGAGGGGTCGCATAGTGGTCTAGTGCGGCGGTCTTGAAAACCGCTATAGCCGCAAGGTTATCGTGGGTTCGAATCCCACCCCCTCCGCCAAATAACACTTTTGTTAGTGATACTCTTACGGTGTTAGAATTACACTATGCACAACAAGCATCGTTTGTTTGTATTTTTCCTTATTACCTTTGTTTTAACTTTTATCTTTTACATTATCTCGGCTGTACTCATATTGAGACTTGGGGATAAATGTACTTGTTATGGTGTTAACTATGACGACAAATGCTGGGGTGTGCGTACGCCGTGTTTTGGATTAATGCCTGCCATTGATTTATCAAACATGCCAAAAAGCGGACCCATTAGAGCAAATTTTAATGGAAAAGTACTGAACTTGGTTGACAATTTTTATTTTGAACCCGAAGAGCAGTGCATGGGAGATTTGAAGGCGAGGCTTGTTTATGTCTACGACAATGCAATAGTTATCGATATTATGGAAGAAGAAGGCATGGCCGGTAATTTCTCAAAAGTTAGTCCCCCTAAGAGAGTTACTATTAAAGACGGTACCTGTATACAGGCACCTCAGAAATGCTTGGATTCGTATTTTAGGTATTGTTTTACGGCGGATCAGGAAACCAACCCTCCTACATACACATATGAGGTACGGGGGGAAAGCACAATGCCCTTGCCGGAGTAATGATAACGTTTTCCTGTGTTACGGGAGCTTATTTACACGTTAATTAATTTCCAAAACCTGTTAAAATAACGCATGTTAGGCCCCCGTAGTTCAACGGACAGAACGCGGACCTCCTAAGTCTGAAATGCAGGTTCAATTCCTGCCGGGGGCACCATAAAAACGCTTTGGGGTGTGAGATAAATTTTCACTCCTCTTATTGTCGGGGTGTAGCTCAGTTGGTAGAGTGCACGTTTCGGGTACGTGAGGCCGGCGGTTCGAGTCCGCCCACCCCGACCAACAAGATTCTTAAATTATCACTAATCAGCATTTTTATTCATACTGTCCTTAAAAAGTCGCTTTCGCTTTTATAGTGGGCAAATAATTTATTCGATACTGTTATTCTGCACTAAAATAAACCTACATTCATTGCACATTTTTTAATCAGCACCTGAAATTGAATGTTAAATTAGTTCAAAACAAGCCATAAATTTACGAACTATAAATAAGGCAATAAATGGCTGTTGGCATTCATTCTGCAAATTTGCCGAAGATTAAAAATGTCATATTCTTACCTCAAATGTATTGGGTTATAATTTAAATGTGAAAATCAGACACCTAAAAATTTTTTACTTTGGTATAATGCCAAATTTGCTTATACTTGTAGGCATATCTCTGATTGTTTTGTCTTTAGGCCCGTTGGTAATTGATGAAGTTTGGTACAAAATAAAGGAAGCAAAAGATCAGGAGTACTTTTTGGATCCGGAATTGACAGAAAGTACAGAGAGCACTCGCAGTTTAACCGGGATGCCTGTAGGAGACAGTGTGTTTTCAAGATTCTTATCTACACGACCCGTTTTAATCAATCCTGTTAACAGGGACTTTGCACTAGTTATCGAAAAGATAGGTATAAACGCTCCGGTTGTTGCCAACGTCTTGGTGACAGACAAAGACGCCTATAATGATGCTTTAAAGCGGGGAGTTGCGCACGCTCTTGTTTCGGAAACTCCTAGCGAGGAATCCGGAAATGTGTATCTTTTTGCGCATGCTTCACTCAACTTTTGGAATTTAGGCAAATACGCAACCACATTTAATCTTCTAAGGAAACTGGATAATAATGACAGAATCTACCTTTTTTACAAAAATAGGATATTTGTTTACTCTGTTGTTAATAAAGAAGTGCTACGTGGATGGAATACTTATCCGCTGACCAGAGCGGTGATAGAACCGATTTTGACTTTGCAGACCTGTGATCCGCCAGGAACTACGCTAAATAGACTTGTGGTAACCGCTAAACTTGTGGATATTCAGGATTAATAAATTTACCTGATGCTGACGGTATAAAGATCAATCTGATTATTTGACTTAAATGAGGTGGAAATAATTACTTTGTCTCCGCCCGGGGTACTGTACACATTGTCCGAAAGAAGCGTGTTGCTGTATATCTCGGTTTTGTTTGTGCCGTCTATTCTGATCAGGCTTATTACACCTCTTTTTTCAACCACGGGATCACCCTCAACCAGTATCAGGTGAAAGCTATCCGAGTACCAGCTGATTTTAGGCTGAGGATCGGCCGAATTCAGCTCAAATACCAGATTTTCAACCTTTTCTCCAATAGGTATGGGTTTCTCAAGGTTGTACACTTTATATGTCGTTTTGTCGCCGTTTTGCTGAACGTGTAAAAATTTCTTTTCATCAGGTGACCAAATAGCATTGTCGGAAAGACCCAGGTCTCTTATGTCTTGGTCAATTTCCAGCTTTTCAAGTGATTCAACCCTTTTTTGTTCGATAATTTTGCGCCATGTTTCCCTGACAAGGTTTGGAGAAGCGGTTGTTTCTGCTGTGTTCTTTTGCAGATCCACAAGATAGTAGACACTGTTAGGACCTTCCATCAAAATATTTGTTTCGTCAGGAGACCACTCCATTAACACACCTTGTGAAAATTTGTTCACTCGCGTGTCTTTAATTGCCACGTTCGGATTTGATTTAAACAAACTGATTCCCCCGAAGCCACCCAAGGGGACCACGTAAATACCAGGTTCCGCGTCATCTTCTGAGAAATATGCGAGTTTATTCATTGTAGGTGAAATTATTGGTAAACGGGCACCGGTGTTTGTCAGTGGCTCGATTCTTGGGCTTTGCGATACAAGGACTGCTGTGATGTCAGTAACAAGTTCAGGAAAAACCTCTATCTCTTTTTCCCAGTCAACAAACCCCTTTCTTACAATTTTTAGGGTATGCATCCCGGGTTCAATACCGGCAATGGTGTCGTTTGTCGCAGTAACTATCTCTCCGTCCAGATATACTGTAGCTGCCTCTGGGATAGACTTGGCATTGACCATTCCCGTCTGGGTCAAGTCTATGGTCTTTTCCTCGCTTTTTTGAAGTCTGTACCCGGATGTGTAAAGATACAGTACTGTTGAAATTCCTAAAATTATTGCTAATGTTAGAATTGTTTGTAGAAGATCTTTGACTTTATTCACAGATGCATTTTATCAAATTACTGCCCGGCTGTAATGTAACAGTCGGAGGGATTCTGCCCGAATAATAATATGTTTGGAAAAAAAATTGCTATAGATTTAGGTACGGCCAACTCTTTAGTCTATGTTTCCGGAAGGGGAATAGTGTTAAGGGAACCCACTGTTGTAGCGGTGTCTATCGACGAAGAGAGAGTGGTAGCTGTGGGAAGCGAGGCCAGAGAAATGCTGGGGAAGACTCCTGAGAATATTACTGCCACAAAACCTTTGAAAGATGGTGTCATCGCCGATTATGTTGTAACTGAGGCACTTCTCAGGTATTTCATAAATAAAGTAATGGGCCGTTACAGATTTGTCCGGCCGGACGTGATTATTTCAATACCAGCGGGGGCAACCTCTGTAGAGGCGCGGGCTGTTCTGGAAGCGGCGTATTCGGCCGGAGCAAAGCGTGCGTTTCTCATACCTGAACCCCTGGCAGCTGCAATAGGGGCAGGTCTTCCAATTTCCGAGCCCTCCGGCAATATGATAGTGAATATTGGGGGAGGTACTACCGAAATTGCAATAGTGTCACTTTACGGCATGGTTGTTCATGGTAGCGTAAGGGTTGGAGGTAACGTGTTGGACGAAACAATAGCGACTCATATCAGGAGAAAATACGGACTTGTGATAGGCGATAACACGGCCGAGCGGGTTAAGATGGAGATAGGGCAGGCTATTTCTCCGCAAAAAGATAGAATGATGGAAGTCAAAGGCCGGGACTCTGTTACGGGTTTTCCCAAAACAATTACGGTCAGCGCTTCCGAAATCGCCGGTTGTATGGCGCAGCCGCTTACTCAAATTGCCCAGGCAATCAAGACAGTACTGGAAAAAACACCACCGGAGCTTTCGTCTGACATAATAGATAAAGGTATAGTTCTTAGCGGGGGGACGGCTTTACTTGGGGATCTTGATAAGCACATTTCCGAGTATACGGGAGTCCCGGTCCACATAGCGGACGATCCATTATTATGTGTTGTAAAAGGTTTAAGTAAAGCTTTGGATAACCTTGATACATTTAGCAAAAGTATGATAAAGAGGTAATTTTATATGCTTAATCTTGACGCAAAATATATCTTAAATACCAAAATCAATACAGGTCTTGATATGAAAGATGTACTCTCAGTCATTGAAAACAAATATTTAACCGATGGTAATACTCATTATGTCTGTACCACAAATCCCGAATTTATAATGCTGGCACAGCAAGATAAAGAATTCCTGGACATTATTAATAACTCTGACCTTTCTCTGCCGGATGGTGCAGGAGTCCTTCAAGCAATTGATTATCTTGATGATGTTTCACATTATGAAAAGAACGTATTGTATCCGATAAGGTGTCTCTTAAAAGGTTTTAAAATTGGGTTGGGTTCATTTAAAAATGATCAATATGTAAGGAGGAAAATAAGGGGCGTCGAATTGGTAGACAACTTATGCCAACTCTCTTCGGAAAAAAGGTACTCAGTTTTTTTACTAGGAGGAAGGCTGAAAGACAAACGAGGACGCTTAATCGAAAGCACGGACAAAGACATTGCTGAATTAGCTGCCCAAAAACTCACCGAAAAATACCCCGGAATAAATATTATTGGTGCTTCGTCTAAATTTCATAGATCTGCACAAGATGATGAGATAACTTTAAGATACATAAAAGACTGTATGTCAAAACATAATACGTCACATTTAGACTTTTTATTTGTTGCTTATGAACAGGGTCATCAAGAAAAATGGATCGTAAGAAATGCACATAAAATTAATGCAAAAGTATCCATAGGTGTAGGGAGTACTCTAGATTACATGGCAGGTACTATGAAATATAGCCCAAATATATATAATAGATTGAATTTAGAGTGGTTATATAAATTAATTACTCAACCGTGGCGTTTAAAGCGTATTATCAATGCTTTTCCTCTATTTCCTTTCCGCGTTTTTATTGACTCTTTACAATAAATTACATCTAATCACATTTCGTTGCATCTATTGACATGTCAATAATCTTATGGTTGTATTAAATTATGATACAACTTGAAGAAAAACTTTATACGTCAACCGAAGTCGCTGAAATTTTAGGTGTAAGTTTAAGATCTGTTTACAGATATTTAGAAGAAAATAAACTCCAAGCGGAGGTAAAGACTGCAACTGGCAGACATAGATTTTCCAAGCAAAATATACTTGATTTCTTATACCCTAATGGAATAGATAAGCCCGCAGTTACACTTGAAGAGAAGAAAGAAACTCTAGGTCAGACAAAAGTGACACTAGACGAAAATATAGTTGAAAAAGATACAAATGTTGAAGAAACTAACCAAGATGAGAATGTTTTGGAAACACCTGAAGAGGAGCCAATCGATTGGTTAGCAAAATTTAGAGAAGCGGCCAAGAAATTTAGAGAAGAGTCTGACGAGCAGCCTGCTGCGGAAGCTGCGGTAGAACCCGTGACCCAGCCTGATGAACCTAAAGTAGTAGAAGTAATTGAACAGGAATTTGTGCAAGAGACAGTCACTCAATTTTCCGAACCCGTAAAACCCAAAGAAGCCGTTTCCAATAAATACTATTATAGAAGCGGGTTGGGTGGTCTAAAGGATATTGCCCAAAACATTGATAAAAATTCAAGAACATCTTTTTTAGATTATGCGTTTACCCTAAATGCTGGTTTGTCGCTTTTCAAACCCATTAAGCCTTTCTCCATGCTTCATGTGTATGTAAGACCCAATGATCTTTCCTTTTTCGAGAAAACATTGGCACTTACACCTAGCGAAGAAAGCAATGCACAGCTTTGCCTGTTGGTGTCAGATGACAATGCCATCTATTCCGGGCGTGAAGAACTCCACGGACTCTTTGTAGTCTCTAAGGAAAGATTATCACACGATATAAAAACAATAGGGGATGGCGCCCTTTCATCTGAAGCTCAGTCAGTACTGGGATAGCGCTTGATTTTCCAAAGTTATATATAGGCATAAAAATATTTGATAGAATGGATACACTTATGGCCTTTACTCAGAAGAAAAGTAAGGTTCGCGAAGAAGAACAGGAAAAAACAAGAAGTCTTAAGATCTTGTTAGTTGCAACGGAAGCCGCTCCCTATGTTACAGTAGGTGGAGCGTCGGCCGTTATAAATCATTTATCAAAATCTCTTCAGTCACTGGGACATTCTGTAGCTATATTTATCCCCAAATTTGGTTTTATTGACGAGGAAAAATATGGTATTGAGATGGTATATGAGGGTTTACAAGTTCCGACTGATGACGAAAATATCCCTTTTTTAACCTGCAACGTTAAATGTGCCAAATGCGAAGCAGGCATGCCCATATATTTTCTGGAGAATCAGGAGTATTACGAAAAGCGCGCAAACGTATATAGTTACAGCGATGACCCGACAAGGTGGACCTTGTTATCCAGGGGAGTTCTTGAGTTTGTTTCAAAAGGGATTTTTGTTCCGGATGTTATTCACTGTAACGATTGGCACACAGGGATAGTTCCCAATTATTTAAAAACTGCTTACGTAAAAGATCCGATACTATCAAATATTGCCACAGTATATACCATTCATAATCTCGCGTTTCAAGGGATGTTTGATCACAAACATGTTACTGAAATGGATTACGATGACGGCAAATCTCCGGTCGCATCATTTTTCTCGCCACGGCTGAACAAACAGAATTTCATGAAAAGAGGAATCATTTATGCGGATGCGGTAAATACCGTATCCAAGACGTATTCAAAAGAAATTCTTACTCCGGAGTTCGGAGAAGGTTTGGATAAACTTTTACTTGAGTTAAAAGGAAAGATCTTCGGTATAGTCAACGGGATTGACTATGAGGAGTTTGACCCGGCTAAAGATAATTTTATTGAAAAGAACTTTTCTATTGATACCTTAGAAGATCGCGCGGAAAACAAAGTTGCTGTACAGAAAGAATATGACTTGCCGGTGAAGCCGGAAGTTCCTGTCTTTGGTTTTGTGGGTAGGCTGGACAATATGAAGGGAGTGGATTTAATGGTTCAGACTCTGAGGCATGTGTTAAATGATTACGAAATTCAATTTGTTCAGGTTGGGGGCGGTGACGGAGGTCTGGCCGAGATGCTAAGACAACTGAAAAATGAGTATCCCGGAAATGTAGGCATTCATCCTTATCCCAATTTCACTCTTCCTCGTTTGTTGTTTGCCGGTTGTGATTGTATTTTATATCCATCCCGATTTGAGCCTTGTGGTATTGTCCAGATAGAAGCGATGAGATTTGGGGCTATCCCAATTGTCCGCAGAGTAGGGGGACTTGCAGATACAGTAAAGGACTTTGATTCCGGGACCGGAGCAGGTACGGGTTTTGTGTTCAATAAGTTTAATGAGTTCTCTTTGTATGGGCAAATTGTTCGGGCGATAGAAATATATAAAAACAAGCCGCTTTGGCTGAAACTTCAGAAAAATGCTATGAGATCAGACTTCAGCTGGGAATATAGCGCAAAAGAGTACGTCAAGCTATATGAACGCGCCCTCACTTTTAAGACTAAATCCAACATCCGCGAGCGTTTATATGCTCATACACAACGCATGTAAGGCGCTAAATACCCTAAATTGACAAACCTATATGTTTTTGCTATTATGCAAGGGTAATTTTTGGGAGGCCTCTCCTGGAAGGGACATTAAAGTTTCTTAAACTGTGGGCAGGAGTTTACGAAACCGTCTCTTTCAGGGTAGACCTCCTAATTTTTTTAGAAGGTTTTGACATAAATACTCATTTAGGCAATAATTTACGATGTGAACCTATGAACTTAGCTTTTGTTTTGCATTTATATCAACCGCCGACTCAAAGTGAGTCTGCACTAAAAACCATTGTCGCTGAATCTTATATTCCGCTTCTTAAACTTATTAAAAATAAAAGTGACACTTCGTTTACGTTAAATGTACCTTTGAGTGTACTCGAATTGCTTGATAAGTATGGCTATACAGAGGTAATAAATACAATTAAGGATTTAGTAGAGCTAGAAAAAATCGAGCTTACCGGATCAGGAGCATACCATCCTCTGCTTACTAAAATTAGTGAGAAGAATGTATATCAACAAATCATACTCAATGAGTACGGACAAGGCTACTATTTTGGAGCTCGGCAGGGATTTGAGGGAGAAAATTCAATACTCATCAAAAATTTAAAAGGATTTTTTCCTCCGGAATTATGTATTAATATGAAATTAATTGATATTCTCAATGACTTAGACTATGAATGGGTGCTGATAGATTCCTCAGCTCTAGATGAAAATTCGGAGGGTTCTATCTTTAAAGTGGGGGGACACAAAATAAACCTGGTAAAAAGAGACACCGATTTAAGTAATATTTTAGCTTTTAAAAGAGACGCGGTAATAGACGACATAGTTAAATATGTCATGAATTTACGTACAGAGGCAGCAGTTATAGCGTTAGACGCTGAGACATTCGGACATCATAATAAAGATGGCATTTATCTTTTAGATTTGCTTATCGATAAACTTCATCAAATTAATGTCAAAATCATAAATATAAGCACACTTGTTTCACAAACAGAGTCAAAGGATATAAATACAGTACTTGAATCGACATGGGCATTTGAAAAAGGAGGTATACATATGGATATATATCGCCTTTGGGATATTCAAGGTAACAAGTTTCACGAAATATTGTGGAAGATGTTACATATAGTCGACAACTATAATCCCGATATGACTGTAAAAGTCTTAGAAGAAGGGTATGAAACCATTTCAATTTGGAATCAAGAGGATGTTAAAAGCATACAAAACAAACAATTAGTTGAAGATATAAATTTAAATTTACTCATTTTGAAATCCATGCATAGCGACCAATTTTGGTGGGCAAGTAATATGACCATCTATGATAAACATCTTTTTAGTCCATTAATGATCGAAAACTCCGTTAATATGTACAGAAAGATTGCACCTATGTTAAATAATGAAAATCTTTTTAATGAAATCACCGCATTATGTGATGAAGTATCTCTACTTTTGAAATCCTAATTATCTATGAAAATAGCAGTTTTACTCCATTTTTATCAGCCGGTGAACCAACAATTGGATATTCTAAATAGAATCGTCCACGAGAGTTATTTGCCTTTAACAAGGGGATTGCTTAAGTCCAAGAAGGGGAAGATTATTATTAATTTTAACGGATCCCTGGTCGATTTACTTAATGGTGACCTGTTCAAAGATACTGACACTGCGGGCATAGACACTTCTGTGTATAAAGAAGTACTCGATAATATAAGAAAACTCTACGAAGACGGAAGAGTTGAGCTTACAGGGAGCGCAAAATATCATCCGTTTCTTCCCTTAATTCCCGAAGAAGAAATACAAAATCAAATCAATATCAACAATAAAAGTAATATACAGGCGTTTGGTGCTCAATATAAGCCTACAGGATTCTTTTCACCGGAAATGGCTGTGTCCGATAAAGTTATGTCGGTTGTAAAAGAGCAGGGATATACATGGGTCGCAAGTCCGGAATTGTCATTTAAGAGTGATAACCCCGACACGTATAAGATGTATAAGGATCGCAAATCGGGTCTAAAATTGTTGTTCAGGAATAAAAGAGTCAGTTCCATAATTTTGTCTTCTGTTTGTCGGGATGTTGAAGATCTTCTAAAAGAAACAAAGGATATATACGAGAAAGATAATTACTGGTTTTGTGTCATGGACGCCGAAACTTTTGGGCATCATAGGATAGGTCATGAAAAATTCCTTTTTGAAATACTTGACAGCCCTTATTTTGAGCCGGTGACAGTTTCTGACATACTTTCTATGAACATGCCGGAAGAAGAAGTTGACATAAGACCCAGCACTTGGAGTAACGAGGAACAGGACTTCTGGTTGGACAGAGAAAGGAATGTACCTACAGAGGCACGTTCTTTCATATTATGGAGGGACCCGGAAAATCCTATTCACGCTCTTCAGTGGGAATTGACAAATAACGTCATAGATGTGCTTAAAAATCACAAAAATAAGGATTCCCCCGAGTACGTAGAAGCGCGTGAACTTATGGACAAGGCGATTGCTTCTGATCAGTATTGGTGGGCATCTGCAAAACCGTGGTGGAGCCTGGAGATGGTGGAACAGGGTGCCTATGAAACTAAAAAAGTTCTAGAAATTCTAAAAGCATCGCCCGACATACTGGAAAAAGCCGACAGAATATACAGAAATATTTTGGATTTGGCATTCGAGTGGCAGAGGGAGGGGATAATAAGAAAAAGACATTTGTCACACTCCGGTACATATTTGAAAGACACTTTCAAAAAACGTACTCCTCCGGATTGGTACAATCTTATGGTTCTGGAGCTTGAATTTGAAATGAAGGCATCTGCAGAACGGCGTGACTTTGAGAAAGCAATAAAGTGGAGAGATGCTCTAATAAAAATGGAAAACGGAAACGATGTCTATGATGTACTTCATGTAGTCGATGAATTATGGTCTGCCAAACATCTTCCGACTATTAAAGCCTTTCTGCAGCATGATTGGGAGGAATTGAGCGATTTTTCTAAACAGTATTTTATTGACAGAGCCGGAAATAAAATAACACGCGAAGCGTTTGAGCTCTGGAAAAAAGAATTAGGCCATTTGTACGAGACAAAGAAGGAAGATAAATAGGTATCTATTTCAAATTTATCCATCTTTTGATAACCTGTGTATATGAAAGTATTGCTGCCCGCATCCGAAGTTGCGCCGATAATAAAACTGGGGGGACTGGGGGACGTTGTAGGTTCCTTGCCTAAGGCTCTTGCAGAGCTTGGTGTCAACGTAGACGTAATTGTTCCTTTCTACCCATTTGCCAAAGTTGAGAATTTAAAACTCTATAAAAGTTTGGAGCTAAATGTCCCTTATGAGGGGACAAATGTTCCGGTAGAGGTTTATAAGACCAAACTCCCTGATTCTGATGTAGATGTAATTTTGCTTAAGAATCATAAGTATTTTTCCGATTACGGAAAGAAAAAATCCGTTGGAGAAATTTCTGAGATTGATATGTTTTCCTTTTTTGACAGGGCAGTGGTTGAATATATTAAATCCGGGTTTAACACTTACGATCTGATTCACTGTAACGATTGGCACACAGGTATGATCACCCATTTACTTAGTGATGAGCTTGAAAAATCGCGTCCCGCTACGCTTTTTACAGTACATAATCTTTTATATCAAGGCATAAGTTCCGCAGATTTGATCAATGATTTAGGAATAATACCCGGCATGCACCCCCTGATAGATTGGGACATCGCAGACGGAGATATAAACTTTATGCAGCAGGGAATCACCTCAAGTGACTTTGTAAACACTGTTTCTCCAACATATGCCAAGGAAATTCTTACGGAAGAATATGGCGGGAGTTTTGCCGATATTCTTAAAGCAAGAGAGGGGAGGCTCATGGGGATTTTAAATGGTATAGACTACACCAGTTTCCCTAGAGAGTTTAATGAATCGAATTGGCAGGAAATTAAACCTAAATTAAAGTCGCGGCTCATTAAAGAGTTTGAACTTGATAACGACGGGTCAAAACCCATAATTTCATTTGTAGGACGACTGGATCCCAACCAGAAAGGATTAGACATATTATGTGAAGCACTGCCAAATATCCTGGATCAAGACGTCAATTTTGTGTTACTGGGGGATGGAGATGACGTATGGAAACAGAAGTTGCTTGATATATCAAAGGAGACTAAATACAAAGGAAACCTTGGGCTAAAACTGGCATTCGATGTAGAACTTGCTAAATCAATATATTCCGGCAGTGACTTTCTTGTTGTTCCCTCCAAGTATGAACCTTGCGGGTTAATTCAGATGATATCAATGTGGTATGGTACTTTGCCAGTAGTTAGAGATACCGGAGGGCTGAAAGATAGTGTCAAAGACGGAAAGACAGGTATAAAATTCACTGACTATAAGTCGGAAAGCCTTTTTGATGCTGTTAAGAAAGCCAAAGACATATTTTATGGACCCGCCATGGTGGAAATGGTAAACGCTGCAATTCGTGAGGATTTTAGTTGGAAAAAAAGTGCGATGTCATATAGTGACCTGTATAAAAAAGTTGTTCAATTACGCCTAGATGCGTTGAAATAAAAGGAAAAAACATGAGCCAATTCATATTTGATGAACTAACCGGAATACCTACCATACTTGCCTCGAAAAGAGCAAAGAGAACCGATCAAACAGGCGCTGTATCCAGCAAAGAAAAGAGTCCTGAAGAAAAAACAGTATGTTTTTTCTGCAAGGGCAACGAACATTTAACTCCACCGGCGACTTACCAAGATGCTGACGACTGGAATGTGCGGGTTTTTAAAAACAAATTTCCTATAGTTGACGATCATGAAATAATCGTTCATTCGCCTGAGCATGACAAGGATTTGACGGAACTTCCGCAGGATCAAAACGTTAGATACATCAGGGCTATTCTTAATAGAGTCCATTACTACACATCCAGCGGTATGGAAGTGATGGTATTTAATAATAGGGGAGGCAAGGCGGGTGCCTCGATTTTGCACCCTCACACCCAAATAATAGCATTGGCAGGGTTTCCCGGAATTTTGGAACTGGAAAAACACGAGGCGTTGCGATATTACAACGAGCATCATTCGTGTTACTGGTGCGACATGATAAAGTCCGAGGCGGTGATAGGCGAGCGGGTGGTTTATGAATCCAAACATTTTATAGTGCTCGTTCCTAAAGCCAGCCGTTGGAGTTATGAAATGATTCTGGTTCCGAAATCTCACAAGCCCAATTTTGAGTTTGTAGATGAAATGGAGATTAACGACTTCGCGAGAATCCTCAAGGCCGCGCTGTATGCGTACGATCAATTGTTTAATAGACCGGACAGGAACTTTTGGATTCACACTCAACGATATGATCCTTATCACTGGCATGTCGGATTTATACCTCACATTAAAGTTGTTGGCGGGTTGGAGCTGGGAGCCGGAGTATGGGTTAGTGACAGAGCAAGTCCGGAAGATGCCGCGTTGCAGCTGGAGCCTTACGTTAAACGTATGTATGAGGAAGGCGACGGTATTAAAACACTTGCATAAAGCTCCGGATCATGAAGAAATAAACCTGTTAAGAAAAGGAAAAGCTCCCCAATTGGGGAGCTTTTGTATTCAATTTAAGTTAAGCAAAATTACTTCAATTCTACTTTAGCGCCTGCTTCTTCTAGTTTCTTCTTGGCGTTATCTGCGTCCTCTTTCTTTGCACCTTCCAGAATTGCCTTGGGGGCCGATTCTACAAGATTTTTTGCTTCTACAAGACCCAGTGCAGGATTGATTTCCCTTACTGCCTTGATAACGGCGATTTTATTGTCACCGGCGGCTGCTAAAACTACGTCAAACTCTGTCTTTTCTTCCTGGGGTTCTGCGGCTTCACCGTTGCCTGCTGCTGCCGGCATTGCACCCATCATCATAGGAGCGGCTGCTGTTACCCCAAATTTCTCTTCGAGAGCTTTGACCAAGTCATTAAGTTCAAGTACGGTCATTTCGCCGACTAATTCCATGACTTTTTCTGCGTTTTTGCTTAACTTTACTTCTTTTTCGTCTGCCATATCTAACACCTCCTTTAAATATCTTATAAATTATTCGTTTTTGCTGTCAGCAATTGCCGATAGGGCGTAAACAAATTTTCTCTGCACACCCGAGAAAGTGCTGACAATACCATTGATAGGTGATTTAAGGCCGCCTACAACCTGTGCAATCAATTGTTCTCTACCGGGTAGTTTGCTTATAACTTCCACTTCATCTGCGGTGCTGTATCTACCCTCGAATATTGCCGATTTAACCTTAGGTAACTCTAATTTGTTTATGTAATCAAAGATGATCTTTATTGGTTTTACCGGGTCGCTGTACGCGAAGATTAGCGCAGTGGGACCCTCAAGATCCTTATTTAACTCTTCATTGCCCATTTTCTTCTCGTCCAGTGCCACCTTTACAAGGGTGTTTTTGATAACTTCAAGCTCTGCATCGTTTTCTTTTAATGTCTGTCTAAGTTCACCCAGATCGGATGCCTTAAGCCCAATATAGTCAGCAAAAGTTACTGCTCTGGCTTTTTCAAGTTTTTGTTTAATTTCGTCTACTATTTCTTTGTTTTTTTCTTTTATGGTTTGCATAAATTTTTAGTGAATATGCTATTGTTGCCGGAAATAGGCAACAAAGCACATTCTCTCCCGGGTAAAAAAATACCCACCAAAGACGGTGAGTATAAAACAGTTATGTCATTGCTAGAGCGATTAATTAAAATTGCATAGACTCATAGAATGACTTTGTTTACCTCGGCAAGATAATTAAGCTTGTCCGTTAGGGAGCAGCCCTTGCTGTCTTTGGTACAGATGCAAGTTTACTAGAATACCGCCCGTTGTCAATAAGACACTTATATTGTTTTAATAACCGAAATTGACACTACCGGCGTTAAAGTCGGTTCTGATTTGGTCTGCGGTAAGAGGGTAGTTGTAAACTTTAACCTCGTCTACCAGTCCGTTAAAGAAATTTTGAGTAGTATTTAATGCCCCAATAGTAAAAGGGGAAGTACTATCAAATATTGAACTAGGACATGTACCGGAGACAGAGGTAAATTGAGCTCGTCCATCGATATATACAATTGGGGTACTTGCATCGTAGGTAAAAGCAACATGATGCCAGTTTCCTACAACTAGCGGTGTTGTGGTTGTTGTAACCGTGCAACTAGTACCGGTGAAAGGGGCACCGTTGTCATCGAGTAAAATGGCTACTCCGCCAAAGGGGTTAATATCAACAGAGTATGATACCTGATTGCCTCCTGCCACCCATTTGCCTATAATGCTTGCATATTCGAGGACCGTTGGATTAATCCAAGCAGTAATGGATCCCTTGGTGGTTATATCAAAAACGCTGTTATCAGTAACACTAACGTAATCATCGGTTCCGTCAAAAGCCAGTGACCCGTTTCTTTTACCGGAGGCACCATTGTACCAGGCATCTGAAGCTGACCCCGAACAAGTCCCTGCGGAGCTATGACTTCCGGATCCCCCGATTGTAATTGTGCCATTATTGCCTCCGGACTCGTTGTTGGAAGTTCTCGAGGTATCGTTAGCTATGTCACCGCTGCATTCGTCCAATTTAAATTCCGCGACAGGTGCTCCTCTGTTGTATTCCCAAGCGATTTGTGCCGCAGTTCGAGGGTAGTTGTAGATTCTAACATCATCAAGTGTTCCGTTCAGTAAATTTGTTGAGGCTGCCTGAGCTCCAAGCAATACAGTAACGGCATTGGAGGAGGTTGTTGCGGGAATAGTACCGCTGAGAGTTAAAGCTTGTTCTTTTCCGTTGAGATAAAACTTGAGCCTACTGGATGTTGCAAGGGAACCGTCGTATACCATGGTCCAAAGGTTCCATGTATCGGTTGTAAGTATATCGCCGGTAGTATAGCCATAGGCAGCACTTCCGTTGCTTAAGTACAGGACAACGTCATTGTTTCCACTTCCAACAGCTCCGGAACCGGCTTGCATTATTGTTCTGGCCGTGGAGTTTTGCGTTTTCGAGAAAACTGTAGCAAGGTCGGTGAGTGAATTCTGCTTTACCCATGCGGATACAGTGAATTGGGAAACACCGTCCAAATCATCGAGATCTGCAGTCGAAATGTATCCGGAAGAACCATCAAATTCGACAGCAGCTCCGATTTTACCCACCGTCCAGCTTGTTCCGGTTTGCAACGTGCCATTCTCGTTTCCGCTGTGTTCCTGCGCAATATTACTTGCTGTTGTACCTGTATTGTCATCAAGGGGCCAATGTGATATGGGGGCGGAACACGTATCAGAGCTTCCCGGCACACACATACTTCTGCTGTCTGAGTAACTAGGTGAACCGGCGGCATCTGTTGATACTGCTCCCCAGGAAGCTGATTTCGCTCTATTAAATAGAAGTTTAATTTGGTCCGAGGTCAAAGCTGTGTCGTAGAAGGCAGTTTCGTCAATATTTCCGTTAAACTCATCTCCGTTGTCGGTTGCATCAAGGTCGCCAATTATCAGATTTGTGGCACCGTCAAGTGAGGTTGTGGCGGAAATTGTAGTGTCGGAGTTTTGGAGTACTCCGTCCACATAAATATCTATTCGGGATGTTAAGGTTTTAACTGCTGTAACCATGTGCCATTGGTTGTCGTAAAAATTGCGTGAGGTAGTAGCAGTGTCGTCCGGATTACATGTTGTATCGTCGTCTATTCCAAAGACCAGTTGCCCCGAAGTATTGAAATACAAAACATATCCTTTTGAGCCGGCAACACATCCTCGTCCTGCCAGATATTCGATAGACGCAGGGGCTGTAGAGGAAGACGACTTTACCCACATGTTTATGGTAAAACTTCCGGTTCCGAATGAGAATATTCCACTGGTGCTGACAGCCTTGTAAATTCCTGCCACATTATATGCTTTTCCGAATTTTCCTTCATTAGTCCAGTAACTACCGCTGGCCAAGTTATTCAAATTTAAATCCGCACTGTTTATACTTTCGTCGTAGGCAAGATTCCCGGTTCCCTCATCAAATTTCCAATAGGCTATTGCAGATCCTACTGGAGAGCCGGGGACAGGGTGCCCGGCATTCATATCCTCAATTACTTGTGTAGATGTTCTGTCGTAATTATAAATTTTAACTTCATCGACAGCTCCGGGCACGTAAGTTGTGTTGGCCCGGCCGATGTAGATATCCGATCCTGAGCCATCGGTTGCCGCTCCGGAAGGAGTCTGATTTTCCGTAATGGATTGCTTTACCCCGTTTATATAAATGGAAGGGTCATTGCTTGTAGAAGAAGCGTCGTAAGATACGGATATATGTGTCCAGGTTTCTTTTGGTATGTTGTATCCGGTGGTCCACTCTCCGGACACTGTCGCTCTGTCATAAGTAAAATCAATCCTCATATTATCTCCAGACTGGTCCGTATACCACGTTCCTGCACCAGCTCCTAATATTGCCCTCGAGTTGGTATCTCCAAAATCATCCAATTTTACCCATGCAGATACCGTGCCGTTTGTGTAGTAGACGCTATCAATTGTTGAGCCGCTTCCCACATTGATGTAGTCAGTACTTCCGTTTAGATCCAGCGCGTTTCCAAATTTACCGTTAATCCAACTCGGTGTGCCGTTTAGCGTTCCTGTATTTGAGTTTCCGCTGCTATCATAGGCAGTTGCTCCTGTTCCTTCGTCCATTTTCCAATGTCCGACAGGTCCCGGAGCCCAAAGGTATAATTGATTTACCTCCCTTTGTGAAAGTAATCTGTTGTATACACGGACCTCATCAAGATTCCCAAGGAAAGTATCAGATGTGGAAGCGGAAAGTGAACCGATAATTAAATCAGTAGTGTTTGCTACAGATCCGGTATTTCCAAAGGCTTCGTTGTCTAACAAGCCATCTATATAGATACGATGACTGCCTGTGGATTTTTCCCTGGTTAAAACCACATGGTGCCAAACTCCGTCATTGACGTCAGTGGCAGAAATAGCTGTAGTGCACGCACTACCGGATGTCCAAAAGTACACATTTCCGGACCTGACATTTGCAAACCAATCCGACACACCGCTGCCGCAGCCTCCTAGGTCTTTGCTTATGAAGCTGTCATTAACAATATTCGTGTTGTTGGTAGTTGTGTTCATCCATAAGGAGACGGTAAAATCATCACCAAAATTTAAAGCAGAGGTTTGTGTTACAGAGATGTAATCTCCGGTTCCGTCATTGGATGTACCACGTCCATGCTTACCAGATGTTGCCCCCACATTTCCGGCCCATGCTCCGTCATGGTTATTTCCGGAACTATCACAGGAATCATTTACACCTCCGGTACACGAGTCTGCCGCACTCTCATTCATTTTCCAATAACCTACCAGTCCATCTGTAGCAACATCATTATTAATATTTCCAAAATTTACCCCTGCTTGCGTTCCCAGTAAGTCCGTTGCTATTTGGTCTGCAGTTCTTTCGTAAGGATAAAAGACCAGCTCGTCTAAAGTTCCGGCCCAGGGATTTGATGTGGCATCACTGTCAATGCCTACGTATAAATTACTATTAGAATCCATTGTCCCTGTTGAAACAATAGAAGTTTTGGAGTTGATCAAGACGCCGTCCATATAAATGTAAATAGTTGAAGTCCCGCTTTTTACAGCGGAGAAGTGGTGCCAGGTCGAGTCTGCGTAACTGCCATAAGTTGAAGTTGTACAAACCTCGTCATCGGGACTCCACGTTGAATCGTCATCTACAGCAAAACATACATAACCGCTTGAGTTCATATAAATTTTGTATCCAGATGTGCCATATCTGGCCAGAATAGTATCTGTGCCCGATACTGTGGACGGGTGTCTAAACCATCCGGAAATTGTGAACGATGTGGTGCCAAAATTAAAATCACTATCTGCGTCCCTGTACAGATAGTCGTCTGTACCGTCAAATAGCAGACTCAACGCGGTAATTCCTGTCTGACTTATGTTTGTGCGCTGCCATGTGGCTCCGGAAATGGTCAAGTCATTTTCATAAGTTGTGGAGTCGTGAGCTATACTGCCATAGCCTTCATCAAAGTGCCATGTTGCAACGGGTTTTTGCCCCTTACCTGCAGGGAAGTAATCCACTTCGTATTGCACCTCAAATGAAACTAATCCGGCGTGGTAAGTATCTGTAACTTCAGCTTGGGAAAGTGCATCATCATAAATTCTCAGATCCGAAATGTGTGTATTTGAATGCGCAGCGTTAGTTTTATCTTGTCCTAAATAGAAGTTACCGGCTGATAGGGTAGGCGCGGAAAATGATCCACCGGTACCTGCGGCTGAGTCAACATAGATATCAAGCCCAGTTCCGGCACTCCAGGTAGCTACAATGTGGTGCCATCCATGTTTGGTCCACGATGCCGTACTGCTTGTAGCAGAATTAGTCCCATCAGTGATTGCGATATTGTTTCCAGTTGTTTTATAGAGCTTTAGTGTTCCTGCAGATGTGTCGGCATCAAGAATTGTATGCTCAACTCCATCGTCGCCGTCCCATTCGGGATTTATCCAAACGCTTATACTTCCTGCTGCGTCATCAATATTTGTGGAGGTTGTATAGTCAAGATCCGCTGCTGCCCTTGAGCTTGATGATTCATTTATTGTCCCGCTCCAAGTATATCCGGTGCCCAAGCTACCGTCCGCATAGGTTGTTGGTGCGGATTTTTCTTCCAGTACAAAGCCATCCACATAGAGGGTCTCTCCATCCGGAAGCCACACACCGTAATCTGCGGCCGATGCTGTACCGGTCCCGGTGTATGATAATCTCCACCATCCGCCGCCTACATTTTCGTATGTAGTGGAGCTTTGCGCGGTGCCCTGCCATACAGCTTGTGCCACCGTGTTGTCTATGGTTCCTCCTACATTTCCTGCAGTTCCTCGATATACATAAAAGGAAAATGTGTGCGTGTTGGTGTTCCCGGCATTTGTACTATGGACCAATGATGTGGCCGAACCTGCCGCCACTATTTTTGTGCTTCGGGAACCGAATTTTACATATGGTGCGCTGGTTTCTATTGTTTTAGTCAAATATTCAGGGGATTCAATTGCTGCAGCCAAAAACTTTTTACCAGATGCGGCCACGTTAGTGTAATTAGTTGTCCATCCGCTCGCAGTATCCATAGAAACAAATGTGCCCGTGATACCGGTGGTTCCATCATCATTAGGCAAATTAACCGCTTGGTCGTCTGATAAAGTTTGGGCATTTACGGGAGATACTCCATCTTCATACGCCCAGTTGTTTGAGTAAGATTCGTTTGGATCAAAGACACTAAATCCAAAAGCTCCTGCGTTACCATCAGCGTAAGGAGTGTTCACTGCTTCTGTCATATTCTCCACTTGAAACACAAATTGTGGTGTAAATCCGGGGGCGGTTTCCGCATAATTACCGGTTGAGGTTGGAGTTGTATGAGTCCCAACCCAGGAGCTGGAAGAACTTACATCCAATGCAAGATAAAAGAAAGTGGCATTTGATGCTCCACCTGATCTTGTCGTGATAGTGAACCCGCTGGAGTCAAAAGCACTGAGCTCCCCATACCACACCAAATTTCCGTTTACCTGTGCACCGCCTACAATGCCTGTATCGATGTATCTGGTGGCCGGTGCTCCCTGGCTTGAAATATAAGTAAATCTGTTTGCCAATGCGTGTTGAGTTATTGTTGATCCGTTATATGTTGCCACCCCAAATGAGGAAAGATAAAATTGGGTACTTCCTACAGTACCGTTAGTACCGAAAATTATGTCAGGCTGAAATCCCGGGGCAGTAATATCGAACGCGGAATCTTGAGTTGTTCCCAGACCCTGAGTTCCGGCATATGCCTGAAGTCCCGATCCTGCAAAAAGCACTACAGTTAGATGCCAGGCAGATGTAGGTGTAGTGGTCCAGTTAATTCTGACTCCGTTGGTTAAGAATTGAGTAAATTCCGCAGTTCCAAGAGATGTTGTAGTTGAAGCAGTAGGGTCAATAATGTATACCGTTGCATCAGTACCGCCTCTTGCGTCGGTATTATCTGAGGTGAGACCATTTTGTGTTTTAAATGCTGTGTACCATTCGTTTGTGGCTCCTGTAGCGGTGCCGTATGACATAGACACGCCGTCGGTTGCTGTATCGTCTACTGTTGTGGCAGTGGCAATAATCATTACGGCTTTAGGTGTGTTTCCACCTAAATTTGAATTTGTAATGTCCTGAGTTCCTCCGCCCGTGTTTGCGGTGGTTCTTGTCACTGCTATGACGGCACCCGAACCTGTACCCTCTACCCAGCCCGTGTCATAAGTTGTGTTTTCAAACGATGGGTTTTCTATCTTATTTGTAGTTGCTTCTTCGGTAAAAATGCCGTTGTGTGATGCAAAGGAATGTGAATGAACCCTGCCAAGATCGGGTGACAGTGTGTACAAATCACCGCTATCCCAATCGTTATCTGTACCTCCAGCAAGTGTGGCAGCGAGCGTGTTTGCGGTATTAGAAGTAATCACCCCATGTGACGCGTCCGTGGAATTTGAGAGAATGTATCCCACCCATTCATTTGTTACCCACGACGCGTCGCTGTCTTCAAGAACAGATGAATTGCTCGTTCCCGTGTGGGAGCCAAATTCGGAAGGACCGTCGTGTCCAACAAATCCAATAACGTAAACGCCGCCACTAAGTGTTGCGTGATTGTCATTGGCCGTTTCGTCAATAACTTTACCCGTCTGTCTTGAGTCATCTGCATCTTCGTCATAGTGATATAAGACATCGGTAAAAAAGTCATTGCTATGTGGAAAACCTGGTTCCACGAAATCCGATGTGTATCTAACGGTGTTTGAAATTCTAGTCTCGTCAACTAGACCGGATAAATATGTATCCAAGGTTCCTGACGTGTTTTCTTTGGCACCAAGATAGAGCAGGGAAGCATTATCATCAATGGATGAGCCGGCTGATCCGATTTGTACCGCGTCCTTTGTGCCGTTTACGTATAGGTCGATTGTCTGGGCGGATGCATCATAAACTCCTGCCACGTGATACCAGGCACTTTTTGTAATCGTAGTATTTGAGCCTGTTATTGTTACTACACTGGCAGATGTTCCGGCTGAAGAAACCGAGAATGCAAATTTGTTACCTGAGGTTACATACAATCTGTAGGACCGGTCGTCGTTAGCGGTGGTCTCATCCCACTTTCCGATTATAGTCTGTTCGGCATCAAGGGCTCTGATTTTAACCCAAGTTTCAACAGTCAGGTCTCCGGTAACGGATAATGATGAACTGTCGGCAGCTGATGCGTAGTCATTAAAACCGTCAAACATAACTCCGCTTTTTAGGCCGGTGTATCTGAGAGATCCGCTCTCTGTATTTGCCGAAACGGAGCCACTGCCGTTTATACAGTCCGCTGTTCCTCTAAAAGGGCAGACAAATGTGGCAGTTGTCCCAGAAAAGTCAAATGCATCAACAGCTGTTGTAGTACGTGCACCTGCTTCTTTGTTTGAAAAGTATAAGTAATAGTCAGTTGTTGTTGAGCCGCTGTTAAGACCTGCCTGGAGCGGAAAATATATCATTGTTGACTCACTTGTTGAACATGCACTGTTGTTTGGATATTCTAAATGGACAGACATCTCTGTGTTTGTTGAATCATTAGGTTGATACAATACCCTGATATCGTCGCAATCCACCTGTGCTTTGCCTGAATCGTACAATTCTTTAGTATTTACTGATATTGCCACTGTTGTACTAGCTGCCAGGTTTTCCGAGCTTTGATTTGTAAGCGTAATTCTTTGTCTCTTTTCCCACTTGATGTGTCCCGGCGACCATAATGCTTCGACATCTTTTGAGTTTTTTAGCAAAATGAAGAAGAGAGGGATAAGTATAACCATTGTGCCTATGGCGAAGGGCACCAAGGGTCTTTTCCATTTTTTTATAAACTTAAAAGTTCTATCAAAAACCCCTAAAAGAAAATAACCCAGTTTGGTGACATATTTTGTAACCGGTCTTAGAAAAAAAAGGAATTTCGACGAAGTCCTTTTTAATATTTTTCTTATCTTTTCTTTGCTTTTTGCCATTATATAAATTCTAATTTACTGTTTTGTTTAATCCACTAATCCCTGCTGTAGTTCGGTTAGTCAAACCTTACGGCTCCGTAATTTATGATATCTCTAATTTGCTCCACGGTTAGTGCATAATTAAACACTCTTATATCGTCAACTTGACCATTCGTTCCGTTTGCGGCTGCCGGATTGGAAACCGCAAATACTTCTGAGTTGCTAAGATCTTCTAGAGATGTGTCCGAGTAAGAATTATCCAAGCTTCCGTCGACGTATATAAAGTGTCTTGAGGTATCTCTTCCGAATACGATGTGATGCCAGTTTCCATCCGCCAAATTCGCTCTGACCTGGGTGTCGACTATGCCGGCAACCGGCTCATCCATTCTTAAAAACCATCCGGATGTGGGAGTCCTTCGAAATTCATACCCGGCAGCAGCCGCGCCTCTTTTTGAAATCAGGAACTGAGTAGTGTCAGTATCATCGGCTTTCATCCAAAACGATATTGAGAAAGTTTGGTCTGCGCCAAAGTCAAATATGCCGCTGGACGGATCACCCATGGTTACGTAATCATCATCCCCGTCAAAACCTAGTGATGAGTTTATTTTTCCAGAGGTGCCATCATTCCACATTTCAGTAGAAGTTCCGGATCCGCAGGTACCCGCGGAAGTATTGCCACTGGCGCCGGGTGTAATTGTACCGTTGTTGCCATTTCCACTAGAGTCATATGCAGTTGTTCCCGAACATTCGTCAAATTTCCACCAACCTATCGGGCTGCCCTTGTTATATTCCCACGCGACCTGGGCAGGGGAACGCGCGTAATCATAAAGTGTGACGTTATCAATTATCCCGTTCCAGTAGAAAGTGGAATTTTGTTGACCTATTCTTGACTCTGCGGACCCTCCATTTAGACTGTTTGTTGCGGAGAAATCTGTGTCACTTGCGAGTAATTTTCCGTCAATATAGAGACTTACCGTAGTTCCACTAAATACAAGTGTGGCCATGTGCATTTTTCCGTCACTAAGACTTGTCGTAGTGTCAGTTAGGGTCTGAGCGGCCCCTCCGGAATCACGATAATCTACGCTTAAATACCGGCCGGAGTTTCTGGTTCCAAAGCCGAATCTTACATCTGAATTTGATGTTCCGGTCAGCACAAACAGTCTGCTTATGCCCGTACCTATTGAGTTATCTTTTAGCCAAAAGTTAAGAGTTGCTGCTGTATCGGTAGAGACGTAAAAGTTGCTTGATGTGCCTACATTTATATAATCACTGGAACCGTCTAAAAGTAGGCAACTGCCGGATTTACATGAGCCTGCATGACTCCATGAAGGATCGCTCGAATCAGAACCGGAAGTTGTACCAAGAGTTCCGTTATTACCACTACCGCTTGTGTCATAGGGAACTTGTCCCGTCTTTTCATCAAATTTCCACTCAGCAATTGGAGAGGTACAAGCCGACCCCTGACCCGGAGGACAGTACTCATTAGCAGACGACCATGTTGGATTGTTAGATGAGTTGGTTCCGGTTGACCCAAAGACGGATACCATGCCTGCGTTGTGGGAAGTTTTTACCTGATCATCTGTCAGTGCAAATTTATATATCTTTGTTGAGTCGAGAAAACCGTCATAAAAATCACCTGTCACTGTAGTTTTATATGCGCCCAGGGTATCGTAAGCAGTGGTCAGGGTGCCCGCAGTGTAAAGTGTGTTTGTAAATGTAACGGACTGCGTTGTGGATAATATTCCGTCAACATAAATTTTTATTTGGTCGTTTTGAAAGTCCAATATACCAACGATATGGTGCCATTCAGTTGGATCCGAAAGGGCAGCAGTAGCTGTTTCCAAAGTTTCAGCAGCAACGCTTCTTCCTGCCACTTCTACACTGTTATCTCCATAAACACTAAGCAAAGCACCGGAATTTCCGTCAGCCACATGAAGGCTTATCATACGTCCTCTGGAAGTCCCACCGGGATATGTCTGTGGTTTCATCCATGTTTCAAGTGTAATTGCAGAGGCTCCGTCTAGCTCGGTGGTTACGGCTCCTACTCCAAAATCAACAATAGAGTCCGAACCGTTAAAGGATAGAGCTTTGCCAAACTTTCCGCTATTTGACCATGTAGCAGATGTGATTGTACCGTCCAGATCCGCTCCGCCGTTTCCTGAGTTATGTGCTGTACTGCCGTAACCCTCATCAAGTTTCCAATGCCCTAAAGCCGAACCTACAGGAGATCCTGGAGCAGGGTGTCCTGCGTTCATATCTTCTATTATCTGAGCACGTGTACGAGCGTAGTTGTATATCCGCACATCGTCAATTCCACCATTTTGCATTTCCGATGATGTATCCTCTTCGCCAATGGTTATGTTATCCGAGTTAGACGCATCAGTTGTGGAAATTGATGTATCTGAGCCGTAGAGTATCCCGTCCACATAAAGATACAACCCTGCCAAGCCCGTTTTGTCACCGTCTCTATCTAAGACACATGCGATATGATGCCATTGACCGTCGTTAATACCGGCACCTATATTGTTAGCCGTATCAAAGTTTGTTCCGTCCCCGATATAACAGTTGACTGCGCCCGCACCTCCGCCCTCGGTGTAATAGACCGTATATCCCGGTGCGTTCAATGCATCAGAGAAGCCCTTGTTTATTAGCTTTGTGCCGGCCTCGCTTTGTGTGATACGTGTCCATAATGTGTATGTGAAATCACTAGTATCGGTTAAATCCAATAAGCCACTGGCCGGATCGGATATTGTGGTTACATCTTGAGCACCGTCCTGTGATGCCAGCATCGCAGACCCATACTTACCGAGCCCCCATCCGCTATTTGATAAAGTTCCGTTGTTCCCGTTTCCGGATGTGTCATATACTGTTGTGCCGGTATTTTCGTTAAAATTCCAGTATCCCGCGGGACCGGGTGTCCAAGCATAAAGATTCTCCACCTCATCATGGCTAACGGGTCTGTTGTATATTCTCACTTCGTCAATTTTTCCGTCAAATCTTTCGTCCTGACCCAGATTACTATTGCTTGAACCGTAGGATTTTCCAAAAATAAGATCCAGAGAAGAGTTATTTAACGTTAAACTTGTATCAACTGAGCTTTCTAGGATTCCGTTGATGTACAAACTTAATTTATAACCGTCATATGTGATTAGGGTGTGGTACCAGGTACCAGAGGTAAAGCTATCAGTTGTGGAAGAAATTATTTTGGTTACATCGGTGCCATATCTGAGAAAATGATCGTTTGAAGCTACGCCGCAAATATTGGCAACGTTGGTTGTAATTAACAGATCACCTTTCCACGATGAAATACTGTTGCTGCCATTATCGCTTGAGAAAGTACAGCCGATTGGATTGGTGAAGCTTGTACCGTCCCACATTGCGGTGCCGTCTGCCGTAGTATCTCCGCCCGCATCTGAAAATCGACCGGTCAGCCATAACTTTCCCTGATGTACAGACATCTCCACTACATCTGGGCCTGATCCGGTTAGGGCAGCCTGTGCTCCTGTAGGCCAGCTCCATGAAGAACCGTTCCACATTGCAATGTAATTCGCATCTGCATCACCTCCGGCACTTGTAAATGTTCCCCCTGCATACAAGTTCCCGTCCCATGCTATCATGGTTGTTACATCATTAGACAGTCCCATGCCTGTAGGCCACTCCCATGATGTTCCGTTCCATTTTGCAATTCTATCCGCATCTGCATCGCCTCCGGCATTAACAAATTTTCCTCCCACATATAACTCGCCTTTCCACGTAGCCAGATCATTTACTGTTTGGTTATTACCCAGGGTTTGTCCCGTGGGCCAGCTCCAGCTTGAACCGTCCCACTTTGCAATATAATCGGCATCAGCGTCACCGCCGGCATTTGTGAAATCACCCCCGGCATATAACTCATTATTCCAAACTATTAGAGCATTAACACTTGCGTTTAGTCCCATGCCGGTGGGCCATTCCCATGAGGTTCCGTTCCATTTTGCAATTCTATCCCCGTCAGTGTCCCCGCCGGCATCTATAAAACTTCCGGCCGCGTATAATTCACCGTTCCATAATATTAAACTTCTGACATAACTGCTTAAGCTCTGCCCGGCGGGCCAGCTCCAGCTTGAACCGTCCCACTTTGCAATATTATCGGCATCTGTATTACCTCCGTAATCATCAAAAGATCCCCCAATGTACAAATTGCCTCCGAATTCTTGAGTGACATACACGTTATCATAATCGAAGTCCGTGCTAGTTGCCCCTTCTACCAGAGTAAGAGATTTTGCTGAATCATCGTTGACAACAAACTTTATCTTACCGTCTGAATGATCTAAATAAAGTCTATAATCTCCCTTATCTAGAATGGTCTGAGGAAAATTACTGGAGCCGCTAAACGTACTGTCAGGATTTATCCATGCTGATATGGTGAATTGGTTAGTGGGGGATAGGCTTCCGTCATGAGGGATTGCAAGATAATCGTCAGCCCCGTCAATATCTCCCGCTTGACCGAATTTTCCTGTGGTTGTGGTGGTGACTGCCGTACCTCCGCTGTCCATGGAGGATGTGCCGTCATTTGAATTAATTGAAGAGTCAGTGACCTCTCCCGATGTTCCGTTCCACGAACTTGAGTCCATTTTCCAGTATCCGGTGAGACCGTGGGTTAAAGTATCAAAAGCCTGTGCTCCATATAGTTGTGCAATTTGTGATCCTAAATAGTCTTCCTTTACCTGCGATTCATCTCTTGCATATGGATAAAAAACAATTTCATCGAGTTGGCCGGTCCAGAAATCAGAGCCATTTGAATCGGATCCCACGTATAAAGCGGATGTATTGCTCAACGTTCCGGTATTTCCTATTGTGGAATCAGTGGTTTTAAGATACCCGTCAATATAGATTTTTATTGATGTAGTAGCATCTTTTACGGCTTCAAAGTGGTGCCATTTAGAGTCCGCAAACGACTCAGTTGAACAGGCGATATCTCCGTCAAAGGTGGAATCTTGATCAATCCCAAAACATATTAACCCCCCGGCATTCATATACACCTTGTAACCTGCTTCGTTGTATTTTGAAACAATGGTATCCGTCCCGGATATTGTAGATGAATGCCTAAACCAGCCGGATATTGAAAATGAACCGGTACCGAAATTCATTTCTTTGGATATTTGGGCCGAGGCGGATGCGTAGTCGTCTGTGCCGTCAAAGCTTAAATTTCTAGTTAATCTGCTGTACGCATTTGCCGATTGTGTGCTCCATGTCGCTCCCGAAATTGTTAAGTCATTAGCATAAGTGGAGGAGTCGTGTGCCGTTGAACCATAACTCTCGTCGAAGTGGTATATACCTACGGGGTTCTGTCCTTTATCGGTATCAAAAGCATCGGTTTCGTATGTACCGGAGTGGGAGACAAGACCGGCGTAGTAGAGGTCTGCCACTTCCGTGGCTGTAAGGGCAGAGTCTGTAATTCTGAAATCTGAAATAGAACCTCCGGCTTGAGTACCACCTCCATTTCCAATTTCAAAAGTGGAGGCATCCGGTGCAAAGGTCCAACTTTGCCCGGAACTGCCGGCAGTACCAGCCGCCGCATCAACATATAATTGGCACCCGTCGGCACCAGCTGAATTAGTCGTATATGTAAGTGTGATCATATGCCATTCATCTTCGTCTATGGACGGAGAAGGGTGATTTCCACAACTGCGGCTAGTTCCGCCATCGGTATAAAATTCTACGCGTAAATCAGGGTCTGTTGCATTTTGTAAGTACATATATATGTAATCTTGTGCCCCGAACCCGTCCCATTTAAACAATCTTGCATTTTGCTGTAAGTCTTGGTATTCACGTTTATACCAAAAGGAAATAGTGCCATTTGTTGAAATGTTTCCGGAAGAGTTATATTGAATGTTTGTCCCGGTTCTTGTACTGCATTGTGTGTTCTGATCTCCTGTTTCATCTTCTCCTGCATCCAGAGTTCCATCGCAATCGTCATCCCAGAAGTAAGTGTCGGATCCTCCCGAGTCAGACTCCAAAGAACCATCAGCGTAAGTTGTTGTATAGGATTTGGCCTCCAACTGAAACCCATCCACATAAACCGTTTTTCCGCTTAATACATACAATCCATAAGTGTTTGAGGTGTCCGTTGTTGTGCCGGAGTAGGTGAGTCTCCACCAGCCCCCGCCCATGTCCGTGTAGGTTGTTGAGGATTGGTTTACACCCTCCCAGACAAGTTGTGCGACTGTGTTGTTTACTGTTCCTCCCACGTTTCCACTGGTGCCCTCGTATACATAAGCGGATATGGTATGCGATGATGCAGCGTTGGGGTCGATTGGAATATTAAAGTACCCATTGCCACCACTGGCTGCCAAGGTTGCACTTTTTGCGCCGAATTTATAATAAGGAGCGGAAGAGTTTTCGGTTGCAGTTATGTCGGGTCCAAGTACCTGTGCCCATTTTATAATCCAGTTATGGGTGGTTCCGTCTACCCAAGTCAGGTAAATTCGTCCCGAGTCGCCGTAATTTGAGGAAAGCTCAGCATTGCTTTGTGAAGTGAGTCCTGTCTGAATGTTTGTTGTGGCCGCCCAGTCGCTAAGGGTAGAGCATTCCGAAGCTGCTGCAGATACATCGCATGTTGAATACATAACTGTATTTGTGTTCCAGTCATACCAGTGTCCGTACAAATCACCCGTGGAAGTATCTATCGAAATACTGGGATCCACCGCCTGGTCTCCCAGGTCCACGGCTGTCTGCCAGGTACCGTTTGTTCCTGTCCCATTGTCCCATCTGAAATATTGTGGTCCGGATGAATGCCCAACCAATAAGTGAACATCGTAGTTTGTTGTGTCGGAAACTGCTGAGGCAGGATAGCCTGTCCCTGCCGCTAGTATCAAGTCTTGATTGACACCGTTTGTACAGTCGTTGCCGCCGGAATCTTCCCATCTCCCGTCAGTTTGTGAGTCATAGAAACATCCATATGCAACAGTGCCTTCATAGTACACCGCATACACATCCCCGGAGTTTAAAGGCACTATCATGTTGACTGAAGTTACAGTACTTGTTCCTGTTCCGATATTTACAGAGGAGTTCCAAGTACTTGGGTCGTTGGTGTTCGTGCTACGTACAGCATATATGTCCATGTTACCGCCCGTGTACTCGTTGGCCGTTGCCCATAGATAATTATTTGAGTCTCTTGTAATATAGGGGCCATACCATGTGTTAGCCGTATCAAAGACTGTGTATTCGGTGCCCCATGTGAAGTTTGACCCGGGATATGACGTAGCACTTCTGGCCATAATATTTCCTCCTGTTTTGTACACAATGAACAGATTGCTCGAGTCCCCGTAAACCGAATAATCCTGAACATTTGAGGTTAGCGCGGCTCCTGTGTTTTGCGTCCAGTTGATTCCATCCGAAGAATAAAAAAACAAGACATCACCATTACCGTAGTCATAATAGCCTGTCCAGTATCTTGTACCATCAAACCAGGTTTTTCTTTGGAAGCTCGAGCCGTTAGACTGTGTTCCAGCTGATGTTAAATTTTGTACTTCAAGATTTCCCTGGGCGTCCCAGTTGTTATTAAAAGTACTGTATTCAAATGAAGGGTTTGTGACTTTGTTTGTTGTACCTTCCTCGAGGAATATGCCCTCGTGTCCTGCATATGAGTTTCCGCCTCCGGCTTTTCCTGTCGTAGTAGAGTTGTTATCAACACCGATTAATCCGGCCACATACTTTGCTCCCGTAATCGTGCCGTGGTTAGCATTGCCTGAGTCATCAATAACCTTGCCTGTGTTTCTGGGGTCATCTCCGTTTTCGTCCAGATGGAGAAGTAGTTTCGTATACTCATCACGAACAAAAGGGGACGTAGGAGGAGTGAAGCTTGAAGTGTATCGCACAATGTTAGATACTCTGATCTCATCCATATAGCCATGGTAATCGCGGACTTGGTTGTGTGAATTTCCAATATATAAATTGTAAGCTGCATCAGAATTTCTTGAACCCACGGCATCTTGCTTACTAGTGTAGGACACTTCAGTACCCCCAACGTAGACATGTACATTATCTGATTCTGTTGTTCCATCCCATGTTACTGTAATGTGCTGCCATGTCTCGTAGCTAATTGCGTTGCTAGCAGAAGTAACATTTAAGTCGGTTGTTGAATAGCCTACATTGAAGATCAATTGTTTAACTGAACTAATATATAATTGAATGTTATTGTTGTTAGGTGTGGCAAAGTTATCTCCTTTTAGAAATAATCGCGGTGAGCTGCTAGATCCCAAACCGTGTATATAAAACCAACCTTCAAATGTAAAGGGACCCAGATCGTCGATCGTACTTCCGGACCCGCCATCAATATAATCGTCAGATCCGTCAAAACTAAGTGCACTCTTTTCTCCGGTATATCTGATTGCCCCGGTTTCAGTTGACGGAGTCTCGCCGGCTGCGCATGTAGTGGTGCCATCAAATGAACATACAAGCAGAGCGTCTTTTGATGATATGTCAAACGCGTCATCCGCGCCCGATGGAGTTGCGGCGTTTTGATTATCGTAATACATGTAATACGTAGTGGCTGTTGAACCGTCGCTTAATGCCGATTGAAGTTTAAAGTAAACTTTGCTGGCTTCTGACGTTCCGCATGTACCCCCACCTGGATATGAAATGTATCTGTCCAGCTCTGTAGCGGTAGATCCTGATTGAAAAACAACGCGCAAATCGTCACAATCTGTCTGCAATTTTCCCTGATTGACAAGTTCTTTTGTATTAATCGTTACCGCAATTGTAGTCTCAGTTGCCAGACTGTCCCCACTATTGTTAGTGATATTCAATTGTTGCCTTTTGAGCCAGCCGGTACCGGATTCCTGATTTTGCCACCAGTCAGCTTGTACGTTACGGGCATTCCTGATTAAAAATATAAAAACGGGAATAAGGATTATGATCAGTCCCAGAAAGAAGGGGAGTAGAAGCTTTTTGGTGCGATTCAATACTCTTAACTTACTGAAAATCTTTTGAGCCGCAATTTTTAGCGGATTTAATAATTTTATTAAAAATTTATGTATTTTTTTGAGCAGTTTCTTCATTGTTAGATCCCTATTTTTCGTCAGTAAATTGTCCCATTTTTAACAAATATGAACAAGCAATTTTGCTTGATTTCACGCCAAATAACTGAACATATAATGTGTTCGATTGCATTAAAACGTATGTTTTCAACACTTCCGCTACTTGAACACAAAAGATGTACATTTAATCATATCCAAAGTTAACAGCCCCAGAACTATATTCGCTCCTTACCTGGTTTTCAGTCATGGCATAATTAAAGATTCTTATGTTATCTATTAGTCCACCGAAGAAGTTTCTGTAACCGTTATTGTTTATGTTTCTGGTTGCACCTATTATCAAATTATTATTTGATGCTACAACATCGACTGTACCGGTTGCTTTTAAATTTCCGTTTACATAGATATAGCTTGTAGATCCGTTGGTTATTCCTACAATATGCGTCCATGTATCATTTAAAATAGATTCGGTAGTGTCCAAACAACTGCCCCCAAATCCGCCCAAACTGACATTTCCGCCATCGTTAATAAACAATCCCCAGCCTTCAGTTCCATTGCACGGATCGTCTGCAAGTCCGCGGGCCACTATAGCCTTATTTCCTGTTAAATCAGTGGTTTTTACCCACGCAGATATTGTCACAGGATTTAAATCCAAATCAAGTTTGCTCGAGGCACCAGCTGTGACGGATACATAATCATCTGTTTCGTCAAACCCAAGGGAGGCACTATGCTTACCGGTTGTACCATCGTTCCACATTTCCGTAGAAGTGCCGGAGCCACATGTACCCGCAGATGTATTTCCAGAGGCCCCGGGGGTAATGGTTCCGTTTAGTCCGTTTCCGCTGGAGTCATTGGCGGTTGTTCCGCTGCACTCGTCGAATTTCCACCAAGCTACCGGCTCGCCGCGGCTGTATTCCCAGGCAATTTGCTCAGCGGATCGGGCGTAATTGTATAGGCGGACTTCATCAATCTTTCCTGCCCACCATTCCGAAAAACTATCAGTTCCGCTGTCATAAACACCCACATCCAGATCCTGTGTATTTTCAGACACTCCACCGTATGTGTAATTAAGGGAAGAATTATCGACCGTACCGTTAATATATAGGTACATGTTGTCGTTAGAAGTACCGGTGGTTTCATCCATAGTAAACACAACGTGATACCACTGATTCAAATTAAGTGACGTATTAGAGGTCAGGCATGCCATGCCTATGCAGGCACTCAAGTTTTCCGAACTATCTACAGCAATATAATAGTTAGGCCCCCCGCCTTTACTCAGTACTGTTTTATATCCGGATGTGATATCAGTATCAAGATAAATCCATGTGGCTATGGTAATATCACCTGTAATATCCAGATCGCTGTCGTCAGCAAATGCAACACGGCTACTTGTACCATTAAAGTTAAGGGCAGTCCCAGTTTTTCCGGGAGTCCAACTTGCTCCAGTAACAGTGCCGTTTGCAGTTGTATCTGCTACATTTACAACATATACGTCTGAATTCTCATCAAAGTTTGCATGAAATACAGGTGGTGTACAAGTCGAACCTTGTCCGGACGGGCAGTATGTATTGGCAGATG
The DNA here is from genome assembly GCA_003599255.1 of candidate division WWE3 bacterium. Classification (GTDB taxonomy): domain Bacteria; phylum Patescibacteriota; class WWE3; order UBA101185; family UBA10185; genus OXYD1-FULL-39-9. Next base: position 57,468 of record QZJF01000005.1, read on the forward strand.
CCCAGGTGGGGTTGCCAGAAGAATCGGTCCCGGTTGCTCCGAAGACCTGAGCTTTGCCTTGCGCATACTCGACTTTTGCTTGTTCGGCTGTTAACACAAAATTGTATATTTTGACTTCGTCAATATGCCCATCAAATGTTTGTGTGCCTCCAACTTGGTTGTTGCCGATAGTGATGGTGCTGGTGCTGTCATCCAGCGGGGATCCGGCACCTTCCGTAGCTGTATCATGGCCGACTTCTAAGCCGTTAACATAAAAATGCACTCCCGACGAGGCTGTACCTCCGTCCCAGGTTACCATGACGTGCTGCCATTCATTAAAAGTTATTGAATTAACGGCTGAAGCCACTGTTAGATCTGTAGTGCCAAGCATTTTTCTAAAAGACATATTGCTGGCACCAGCGCTGTTGTTTATTGCCCATCTGAATCCGTCAGTACCGGGTGTTGTTTTTGCCATGATAAAAGCAAAGTCGAATTCTCCAGCACTTTGGGGATTGATCCAAGCCGATAAAGTAAATTCTGTCATGTTATCTACACTTGACGAAGCCCCCATACGAACCACGTCATCGTTTGTGCCTGATGTTCCTCCTGCAGGCCCTTCAAATTCCAATGCTCTGTCAAATTTTCCATCATTTCTCCACTGAGGGCAGTCTGTGGTTCCGGATTGAGGACAAGTTAAGCTGCTATCTCCCAGATCCCCATCAAGTGCGCTACCGGCAGACCCTGAATTTCTTGCTGTATCTCCATAGCCTTCGTCAAATTTCCACCACGCTACAGCGGAACCGATGGGGGAGCCCGGTGCGGGGTGGGAGGCGTTCATATCCTGTACAATCTGTGCCGGTGTCCTGGTGTAGTTGTAGATCTTTACGTCGTCCATAATTCCGTCCACGGCGTTGCTTGTACTTTGCTGGGCATTACCGATAGCAAAGCTGTCGCTGTTAGTCCAGGTCTGTGCGGATGTATCGGTTGATTTTAAATTTCCGTTCACATACAAGGAGTAGGTGGTGCCGGATTTTGTAACTGCCACATGCTGCCAGGTTTTTGTAGTCAGTGTTACGTTGTCGACCTCAAACAAACTATCGGCATTACTCTCACCAATGTTCATCAATATTTCACTTGATGCGTAGCCCATGCACCAGTCCATGGTGGAATAAGAAAATCTCTTGCACAAGAATCCATCTACTCCCAGAGTATTTGGATATACCCAAAACATGAATGAAAAGTTATCAGTGTCATCAGTCATAAAATTTGTGGAATCCTCAATGGTTATGTAGTCATCTGTATTGTCAAACTCACAGCCGGTACCGAACTTTCCCGGTGTATTGCACTTCATGCCCGAATCGTTGGCACCGTCATATGTTGTGGCCGGATTTCCGTTTCCACTGGAGTCTTTTAGAGTTACACCGTTTCCTGCTGAGTTTTCATCCATTTTCCAGTATCCTGCGGGCCCCGGTGCCCAGTTGTGTAGATCCCTCACTTCGGAAGAAGAGAGCGCACGATTGTAAATACGGACTTCATCAACTTGACCATTAAATGATCTTCCTGATATACCAGGATCATCTCCGATACTAATATCATCATCATTGGATGCAACTGACGTAGTGTTGTCATCCCCGGTGCTTATTAACTCACCGTCTATGTACAAGTAAACTTTATCGGTGTTTGTGTTCCGAACACCTACAGCATGGTGCCAGTTACCGTCGTTATATGCACCTGAACTTTCCGCATATCCCGCATTGCCTCCATAGATTCTAAATGCAACACGTTCTGTACTGTTAGTTATCATAAGCCAGAATGGGTAGGCAGGACCATTTGCGTTTTTATTTACAATAGTTCCGTTATCCGTATATTCCGCGCTGGTATTAAACCAAGCTGAAACTGTATATGAATCGTCTGTAGCACCTAAGTCGGTGGATGCTGTTTCGGCAACTCTGACCCCGTCATCTGTGCCGTCAAAACTCAAGGAGCTTCCGTACTTGCCGGTTGCCCAGCCGGTGTCACCGCTCCAAGTTGTTGAATTATTGCTATTTCCGCTGGAATCACTAACGGATGTTCCGGTATTTTCATCCATGTCCCAGTGTGCAACTAAACCCTGTTCAAGCTGATTATATATATTCATGCCAAATGCCTGTGAAATTGGTGTTGAAGTTATATCGCCTTTGACCTGGTTCTCGGTTTTTGCATAAGGATAAATTGAGACCTCATCTATGTCAGCATCCCATGGGTTGGAGGTTCCGTCTGAATCTATTCCTATGTATAATTTTGCGTTAGCACTCAAAGAACCCAATGTTACAGATCCTGTTTGTGCGATTTGTGATCCGTCAATAAATAATGTGATCGTTGACGTATCTTTGACAGCATCGAAATGATGCCAGGTTGAGTCAGCGTAGGAAGTAGGGGAGCATACAGAGTAATCCGGTCCCCATGAAGAATCGTCATCGACTCCAAAACATATATTTCCGGTGCTGTTCATATACACTTTCCACCCGGCCGTTCCGTACCGGGCTATCAGAGTATCGGTGCCGGTTATTGACGATGGATGTTGAAACCAGCCCTGAACCGTAAAACCTTCTGTCCCAAAGTCAAAATCACGATCCCAATCCTGATAAACATAATCGTCGGTTGCGTCAAAGTGCAAATGATTTACCGTAAGCGCGTTGGGATTTGGAGAAACTGCATGCCACTCGGCTCCTGAAACTGTCAGATGATTACCGTATTGTGATGAGTCATGTGCTGTGGTGCCGCAGCATTCATCAAAGTGCCAATAGCCCACCGGGTCTTGGCCTTTATCACCGCTGAACCGGTCGACTTCAATATTGTCAGAGCGGGAAACTAGCCCGGAATAGTATATATCAGCTGCCTGGGTTGAAGTAAGAGCAGTGTCAAAGATACGCAGGTCGCTGTATGACCAGAATTCATCCGTACTGTATTGATCCCCAAGCTCAATATTACCTATGCTGGGCGGCTCAGTTATATCCGAGTTTGTAGTACCTATAGCGCCATTGCCATATAGAGAAATTCCGTTTGTTGTATCCCAGGTAGCAACAAGGTGTACCCAAGTGTCTGCAGACAGAGAAGAAGGATTATATATTGCAGTGTAGTTTGTAGTGCAATCGATCCATTTCTGAATCTCAAATCTGTCCCCATATCCCGGGCTTGAATACCTTAGCATGAACCCTTCGCAGTTGTTTCGCATAGAAATAATATTGTAATTGTGGTTCGATTCCATAGTGGAATCTCCTAGCATAGGTTTCACCCAAATGCTAAGTGAGCCAGAAGTTGTTGATACATTGCCTGTCTTTGTGTATGTTAGATCGGTGTCCGCTCGGGTGCTGGTGCTGTCATGTTCCGTTCCGGTCCACGCATAACCTGTTCCAATTGAGCCGTCGGTGTATGTTGTGGCGTGTTCTTTTTCTTCAAGTTGAAAGCCGTCTACATATATAACTTTTCCGGGTTCCACAGAAATTCCAAACTCTTGAACACCGGAAGCAGCCGCTCCTGTATAGCTCAACCTCCACCAACCGCCTCCCATGTCCTTGTAAGTTGTGGTCTGTTCTGTGCCGTTAAATATTAGAGAGGCCACTGACGAACTTACGTCATATCCATAAAACAAAAAAGTAGTGCCTGAAATAACATTCGATTGACTATACACGTATGCGGATAGAGTATGGGTGTTGGTATTTCCTGCATCCACTGAGAAAGTTAAAGTCATGGGATTTGAGTCAATGATGGAGAAAATATAATCGTAGCTTGCAGTAGGTGTCCACACATTGGATTCGTTCATTCGCGTATAGGTGCCGTTTGGATATGTCGCTGAAGTATAGTCATACAACCATTTCACAGTGCTATCAGAGTCCAAGACAGCTTGTTCAATTGTTCCATCTACGTCGGTGTACGCTATCAGAACAATGTAGTACTGAGTCCCGCTTGTTAAAGATGGCGATGAAGCAAAGCTAAATGTTACATCGGTGTAAGAGGTGAATGAGGATACCAACACTGCCTCGCTCTGACCGTTAGTAATAGGTGTTCCGGACGGCGATCCGCCGGAGTCAGACTGTATCTCAACACGCATAGAAACGGTTGTATAGCTTGAACCAGACTTAAACATGGGCAAAATTATTGATGAAGCCGAAGTACTCGAAGAAACCTGAAAACCCTGGGCAAGTCTTTTGGAGCTTGTATCCAGGTACAACCCTGAATATACCTGCTGTGCATTATCAAACCCATAACCCTCAACATATCCACTGAGCTTGGCGCTCTTATTGCCAAATCTTGAAAAGTTTGAAGTTGAATTCTCATTTTCAGTTAGACCTGATCCTGCCGTCCAGTCATTGACATAACTCGAGTGCTCAAATGAGGGATTAGTTATCTTGTTGGTTGTAACCTCTTCAATAAATATTCCCTCGTGACCTGAATATGTGTTTCCTCCGGCTGATTTGCCGGTATTTGTCGCCGATGCATCTACTCCCACAAGCCCTGAAATGTATCCCGGATCTGTGTTTTCTACTGCTGTAGTACTACCCAGAGTTCCGTGATTGCCATTGCCTGAATCGTCGAAAACTTTTCCGGTCTGTCTGGGATCATTTCGATTTTCATCAAAGTGTAGCAACAGCTTAGTATAATCGTCCCTTAAATAGGGGATGGTCTGAGGAGTAAAATTTGAATCATAGCGGGCGATGTTCGATATTCTGAATTCATCCATTAGTCCGCGGTAAAACCCGGTTTGACAAGCAACTGAGCCGATCCTGAAGGTGTCCGCGTCACCATTATACGCACCGACTCCAGCCGTTTGAGTAGAATATGATGCTTCGGTTCCGTTGATAAACACTCTTCCAGTTTTATTTGAAGAAGTATAGACAATTGCCACATGGGTCCATTGATTGCCGCTCACAGTGGTGCTTGTCGTTGTAACTGTATCCGTTGTGGCGTTTTCAACGCGTAACGTGATTGCCCCACCGGATATGTCGGCACGAAATCCATCAATAGTACAGCCGTATGTACCAAAAATAAACTGTGCCGGCCCGTAGGAAATATTATTGTAATTAAGCCACATCTCTACCGTGAAGTCTCCTTCAGGCAGATTGTCCAATGTAGTGTAAGAAGTTCCAAAAAGGACAAAGTCATTTGCCCCGTCAAAGTTGAGAGCCGACTTGGATCCTGTATATCTCCCAGCCCCCGTATCCGTGGTAGGTTCTTCCAGTCCATCCCCGTTAATACAGTCCGTCGTTCCATCAAACGGGCAAATGAGAAGAGCGTTAGTCGATCCGACATCGAATGTATCCACGTTGTTTGCCGTTATTGCATCTTTATTTCCATAATACAAATAGTAATCGTCAGCTGACGCGCCGTTTGTCAGAGCTGCCTGAAGTTTGAAATATACTTTGGCAATTCCGGATGTGTGGCACGTACCCCCACCCGATGGCGATGTGTAACTATCCAGTTCCGTATGTGATGTGTCGTCTGTGGTATAAACAATTCTTATGTCCTCACAGTTTTCTTTAAGAACGCCTCTGTTAGCCATACTCAACGTATCGACGGTAACTGCGACGGTTGTACCCGAGGCCAATTCATCTCCGGAATTGTTAGTTATATTAAGTTTTTGTCTCTTTTCCCAGGCTGTGTGAGCGGGGGACCATTGTGCTTCTACGGGTTTAGAGTGTCGTGCAAGATAGATAAAGATTGGGACGGTGATGATAAGTAATCCCAGCGCAAAAGGAGCCAGTACTTTTTGATACTTTTTAAAATATTTTTTTAAAATCTTTAGGCGGTGCACTTGGCTCAGGCCCTTTTTTATTATTTTATTCAACATTGAGAATCCACCAGTCAAAACTTATATCCTGGAAGTGGGGGACATCCAGGCCAACCTTAAATGAAGTTCCATCTATCTTTTCTTTTACGATTAAAGCCTGGCCGTTTGTACTGGATGTAGCGGTTACAAATATCTTTGATCCGGCCTTAACATTGGTATTAGCTATCAGGACTTCTGTTTGTCCTGCAGTTATTGTTCCGCTTCCTACCAAGGTCGAGGTACCTTTTACCGAGAACTCGTCTGCTACCACTTTCTCAGCATTTATAGTTCCATCAACAGTTAGTGTTCCGTTTGGTTCGAGAACAATCTTGCCATCAAATATATCCAGATTGCCTGAGAGTTCTTTTTGCAGATACAGAGTCTGTGCTTCACACAGAACCTGATTGGTTGTTCCAAGTGTTTCGTTGTAGCAGCTGGGTCCGACTATTCCAATGGAGTTGCTTAATGAATCTATTTCCACCAGTCCCGCCATCAGATCTCCGGTTACCACTAAGTTGGAAAGCGTGGTATCTCCGGTGACGTTAAGATCCGTAGTTACTGCCAGCTGACCGTCGTTGTTTTGTAATCCAAGTTCGCTGACCATGTCCTTGAAATCGTTGTAAAGGGTCTCGATTTGGTTCAATATGCCCATTGGATCAGTGAGTAAAGTAAGCAGGTTAAATGATTCTGTTGATTCGGTAGATTCAGTTGACTCTGTCGATTCGGTGCTTTGAGTGCTAGAACCCATGCCTAGCAATTCCTTTATTAGCGCTACGTCGTTTTTTACGTTATCAACCTCTTCTTCCAGTGTGATAAAGTCATTTCCTAGGTTGTCATAGTTTTGGGTCAATTGAGCAAATTCTGATTCCAATGTGGTGATTCTTGTATCAAAACCGACCGTTGTGTCGGTTACTTGTTGATATGTATCCTGTACGTCTGTTTGAAGTTGGGTGGTTATACCCATAACATCGCCAAAGCTGTCGATTTGAATCTGCTGTTCTTGTAGCGCTCCCAGAAGTACGACTCCTAGCCTGTCGTATTTCACACCCTTTGGTGTAATACCGTCTGCCTCATAGCTCACTAAGAATGGCATTACCTGTTCAACCTGTTCGGCGATCAAACCGAAGTCTTCCACATCAGGTGTAACTGTTGTGCTATTCCATTTAAAGGTTACGGGGTTGAGTTGTAGCACTGAATCAAGATTTATGTCCAGATCGCTTATATCTTTTTTGAATCTTTCGCTTGATGAAAGCTGAATCAGCTGATTGTTTGAATCAAAGTAGAGTGCCGTACCTGTTCCTGTAGGAATGTTGGAAACTCGGGCTGTTCCGTTTACATCCAATGTGTAACCGGGTTCAGAAGTTCCGATTCCTACATTTCCGCTCACAATCAGACCGTTGGTGGGTGCTGTGCTGACTCCTGCGTATGTGCCGAATGCGGCGTTTCCAAATACATCCAGTGTGTTTTGAGGTGTAGTGGTTCCGATTCCTATTCTGTCATTGGTTGTATCAAGATTTAACAGGTTGTTTCCAAAGTTCAAAGCCGTGGTGGAGGTGGCAAGTGACCACGCCTGTGCCTGATTTAGTGTCACTCCGCCTGCAGCATCAAGTACTACATCACCACTGTTGAATGTCCTTAGGGTAAGATTATTGCTTTCATGAGATTCTCCTACTTCAAGGTAGAGCGGTGCATAAGTTTTGATATAGCTGGAGGATTGACCGGTGAATTGAATGTCATTTGCTATTGAAACATCTCCTGCTGCAGCGAAAGAGTGGGGGAGATAAGAAGTAATAACAGTCTGATTAATTGTAAACAGCTCACTATTGTCGTCGTATACGCCAAAGAGATTACCTCCATCAAGAGTGCCGTTTGATCCTATATTAATTTTGAACAGATCTCCGGTAGCGGTTGAAGAAGAGATAGGCGACCAGTCTATACTTGTTAGTGCCCCTGCCAGTGTGGTTGAAGTCGAAGATACCGATAGTCCTGTTCCCGTGGTCAGCCCGTCGAATGAGAATAGTGCGCCTGTACCTGTAGTTACGTTGTCTGCGAACACGCCTAGTGCACCTTGTGTAGTAGCGCTTCTAACATCAAGCTGGTAGCCAACTGCGGTGGTACCGATTCCCACATTTCCACTGACAAGCAACCCGTTTGCAGGAGCGGTGTCGGTTCCTGCATATGAACCGATTACAGCATTTCCTGATATATCGAGTTTGTTTTGTGGAGTAACTGTTCCTATCCCAACTCTTGCATTAGTGGTATCAAAGTTCATTAGTCCGGATTCAATATTAAGTGCCGTTGTTGAAGCTGCCAGATTAAGGCTCGCAGTATTTGAAGATATCCAGGTTCCTGCGTTTAGAGTAAGTGTGTCTGATGAGTCATCACCAAGTGTTGTGTCTCCGTTGACGTTGAGACCGTAATTAAAGGTAGAGTCATTTGTTCCTGATCCAATATTAAATATACTTCCGAACTGATCTCTAAAGTCGTAGGAAAGCCCATTAGTACCGTCTGCAAAGAATCTCATGGTACCGCTTCCAACACCAAGTGAATAAGTATCTATGGAAGTGTAGCTAGAATATCCGGATTCCTGAATTCGAAACCCGCCATTTATGTGAAGGGTATCCTGCGGACTTGAGTTTCCGATTCCCATTCTGGAGTTGATATTGTCCCAATAGAAATCCTGCGATGATGCCAGGGATGAACTTCCATCCCAGAATGATACTCTTCCTGCTACACCTGTACCGGTAATTGTTCCACTGCCTGCTTCCGGAGAGCATTTCCAGACTTGCTGCGAAGAATCCCAGGTAAGAAGTTCTCCGTTACCGCAGCCACCGAGTAATCTGAGTCCGTCTGCGGCAACCTCAAGTCCCGAATTTGATGCTGTGGTTGAAGTAGTAGACGTAGTAGCTACATCCAGTGACAAAGCCGTACCAGAAAGTATGAGTCCGTTTCCTACAAAATCTCCTATGGTTTCTCCTCCGAGTCTGATAGTTCCATTTACATCAAGTGTGGCTGCAGGGTTTGTTGTTCCGATTCCAATGTTACCTGAAGTATTAATTACAAAGAATGGATTGGTTCCGGATGAAAGACCGTCTCCTATTGCAAATATGTCGTCATCTGTGCTGTCTGAGTCTTCCAGCACGCCCATCCAGAAATCGGTATCAGTACCGCTTTCTACATCGAACAACAATGTAGGATCATTGTCGTAAAGTACAAAATTGCCTCCCAAATCTGCTACGATATCTCCGGATCCGTAAGTTCTTAAGGTCAGATCATTATTTTCAAAACTCTCACCCGCAATTATTGTGAATGGTCCGTAACTTTCAATCTGGGAAGAAGTCTGATTTGTAAATATGGCATCGTAGGAGAACGATACGTCACCTGCTGAAGAGAAAGTATGTGGCAAGTAGGAGGTTATTTGCGACTGTGTAATCGTGAACAATGGAGAATTGTCATCATAAACTGCAAACAGGTTTCCGGTAAGTGAGCCGTTTGATCCTATGTTTATACTGAACAGATCTCCGGATGCTGTGGCCGATGATAACGGTGACCAGTCAACTGCCGCCAGAGTTCCGGTTGAGAATGCAGTTGAAGTAGAGCTTATTGATAGACCGGTTCCTGTTGTCAGCCCGTCAAAAGAGAATAGAGCTCCGGTTCCTGTGGTTACAGAATCTGCAAATACTCCCAGGCCCCCTGTAGTTGACCCGCTGAACACTTCGAGCATATATGACGGATTGGTTGTTCCCACACCTACATTGGTTCCGTCGTCATAAAGAATGCCTGTGGAAAGGGTATTGTTATCGGTCCACCTCGCTACGTAATTAGCAATTCCGGTTCCGTCCGTGATATTGAGAAGGGGAGCAGTGGAGGCGGAAGTAAGTCTTCCTTCGGCATCTACGGTTACTATCGGAATTCCCGTAGTAGATCCGTATGTTCCGGCTGCTACTCCGGTATCAGAAAGATCAATGGTTCCGGTAGAGTCGATTGTTGCATCTCCGCCCATGGCCTTAACATTCCATCCGGTTCCGGTTCCGATCAGAAGTGAACCCGATGGAGCGGTTGAAGTATCAAGTCCCGTACCTCCGTTAGTAGTTCCCAAAACATTGCTTACATTTAATGAACTGGAAAGATCGATTGCGCTTTGGGTTAGGACCTGCGATCCATCCAACGAAAGGTATGTAGCGGTGCCGGCCAGCTGAAGGGCAGGATGTGTGTCCGATGCTAAAGAGTAGTTTAAGAAATTAGCGTCCAAGTCATTAAGCACCGCCTGCACATTTGTGCTGTTTGAAAAATCGAATTCATCATTAACTCCTACTAAATATGCGCCGGAAGTTGTTGGAGCGGAAGTGCTACTCAGTCCGATCGAACCTATCAATAGATCGGAGCCCGAGGCTATTCTAATATCACCGTTTACGTCCAGAGTGAACGCAGGTGCGGTTGTTCCAAGTCCTAATCTGCCGGTACTGGTATCCCAGAAGAAACTGTCGCTGCCCGTTATTGAGGAAGTTCCATCCCAGAAAGCAACTTGTCCTATTGAGCCCGATCCTGTAAGCCCGGCTGCAACAGATGAACATTTCCAAACTTCCTGTGAAGTATCCCAGGTTAGTGCTTCCCCGTTTGAACAGCCACCCAGTAATCTGAGTCCATCCGCGGTTACTTCGAGCCCTGAGTTTGAAGCTGTTGTAGAGGTTGTAGAAGTTGTTGTCACATCCAGTGACAGGGCAGTACCGGACACTATTAAACCGTCACCGACAAAGTCTCCTATAGATTCTCCGCCGATATCAATTTGCCCTAATGAAGCAGTGTTTCCGTAAATAGTCCCGTCAATTTCCAGGTTTCCAAACACGTATAAATCTTCAGCTGCTGAAGCATTGTCAAACGTGTATCCCGAATCGGGGGCAACATAGAGATCCCCGCCAACGGCATGAAGTATCGCATCCGGTGCCGTTGTACCGAGTCCCAATCTGCTTGTTCCGCTATCCCAGAATAAACTATCGTTGCCTGTTAGCGATGTAGAGCCGTCCCAAAAAGCGACTTGTCCCGCAGTTCCTGAGCCGGAAAGTCCTGCGGCAACCGCTGTACAATCCCAAACCTCTCTTGATGAATCCCAAATAAGGGCTTCTCCGTCAGCGCATCCACCTAATAATCTTAGTCCATCCGCTGTTACCTCAAGACCGGAGTTTGCCGCAGTAGTGGAGGTGGTGGAAGTTGTTGTCACATCCAATGACAGGGCAGTACCGGACACTATTAAACCGCTTCCTACAAAATCACCTATGGTTTCACCCCCGAGTCTGATCGCCCCGTTAATTTCAAGTTTTGCTGCAGGATTGGTTGTTCCTATACCTATATCACCGGAGGTTGTAATAGCAAAGAATGGATTGGTGCCCGATGAGGTTCCGTCGCCGATTACCAGCAAGTCGTTGTCGGTGTTATCCGAATTTTCAAGTATTCCCATCCAGAAGTCGGTATCTGTTGCGGTTTCTGTGTCAAAGACTAAGGTTGGATCGTTGTCGTAAAGTACAAAATTACCTCCAAGGTCGGCAATAATGTTTCCGGTGCCGTAAGTTCTTAGAGTTAAATTATTGCTTTCAAAGCTTTCACCGGCAATTATGGAGAACGGGCCGTAGCTTTCTATCTGAGCAGAAGTCTGATTTGTAAATATTGCGTCATAGGAGAACGAAACATCCCCTGCCGCAGTAAACACGTGGGGAACCGCAGATTCAATCTGATTTTGTTGAACGGTAAATACTGCAGCACCGTCGTCGTAAACCGCAAATAAGTTTCCGGTTAATGAGCCGTTGGACCCAATGTTTATGCTAAACAGATCTCCGGATGCTGTAGCGGAGGACAATGGCGACCAGTCAACTGCAGCAAGAGTGCCGGTTGAAAAACTGGAAGAGGTAGAACTGATGGATAGTCCTGTACCGGTTGTCAGGCCATCAAATGAGAAGAGTGCTCCAGTGCCTGTTGTTACTGAATCGGCAAACACACCAAGCCCCCCTGTTGTTGATCCGCTGTAAACATCGAGAATGTAGGCTGGGTTGGTGGTGCCGACACCAACGTTTGTGCCATTGTCATAAAGAATTCCTGTGGAGAGTGTATTTTCATCAGTCCACCTCGCAACATAATTTGTTATACCTGTTCCGTCGGTAACATTGAGAAGGGGAGCAGTGGACGCGGAGGTAAGTCTACCTTCAGCATCTACGGTTATTATTGGAATGCCGGTTGCAGATCCATAGGTTCCTGCTCCAACGCCTGTATCTGAAAGGTCCAATGTACCGGTACTGTCTATTGTGGCATCACCGCCCATAGCTTTTACATTCCATCCGGTTCCTGTGCCAAGTAAAATGGAGCCTGATGGTGCGGTAGATGTATCAAGACCTGTGCCGCCGTAGGCGACTCCGAGTTGATTTGAAACATTTGAAGTATTTGATAAATCTATAGCGCTTTGAGTCAATATCTGTGAAGCCGCGCTCAATGAAAGGTAGTTGGCGGTTCCTGCAAGCTGAAGCGCCGGATGTGTATCTCCTGCAAGTGAGTAATTTAAGAAATTCGCATCAAGATCATTGAGAACAGCTTGTACATTAGTACTATTTGAGAAGTCAAACTCATCGTTGACCCCGATAATATATGCACCGGAAGTAGTTGGGGCAGAAGTGCTGCTTAACCCAATTGATCCAACAAAGAAATCCGAACCGGATGCAACCCTTACATCACCGTTCACATCAAGTGTGAATGCCGGTGCGGTTGTTCCAAGGCCGAGTCTGCTGGTATTGCTGTCCCAGAAGAAGCTATCGCTACCAGTTATTGAGGAGGTTCCATCCCAGAAAGCAACTTGACCTATTGTACCTGCGCCAGTGAGCCCTGCTGCAACCGAGGAGCATTTCCACACTTGCAGGGTAGTGTCCCAGGTAAGTGCTTCACCGTTCGAACAGCCGCCCAGAAGTCTAAGACCATCTGCTGTTACTTCTAATCCGGAATTTGATGCAGTAACTGATGTTGTTCCGGTTGTTGTTGCGTCGATCGTTATGTCATTGGCGTTTACCGTTATTCCGTCTCCGGCCCCTATGTCCAGGGTAAGTACTCCTGTTGTCCCGCCACCGGTCAATCCGGATCCTGCGGTAACGCCGGTAGTTGCGTAGGTACTAACGTTTGACGAGTCTACTATGACATCAGATCCCCAGTACAAGTCACCGGTAGGTGAGCCTGCTGCTGCGGAAGTGTTCAATATATTATTTGTACCCGCAGTACCAAGTCTTATTCCACCGCTTACATCCAGTCTCTCAACAGGGTTTGTGGTACCTATTCCTACATACCCGCTGCCATCGATAAGAAGTCTTTTAAGAGTAGATTGGCCATCAGAAATCCAGAATTCACCCTGTGTTGTGGCGGTACCGGACCCATCGACCCCTAAATTCCAGGTTCTGATATTGCTTCTAAGCGCTATGTCGATACCGGTTGTTTGGTTAAACCCATCAGCCAGTATGGCAGTTCCAACTCCAACCACATGAAGTTCTTGATTGGGGTTTGTTGTACCGATTCCGAAGTAAGTGCCAGTGTCATATGCAATTCCTGTAGATAAAGTATTGCTATCAATCCATCTGGCAACGTAATTGGCAATACCACTGCCATCTGTGATATTAAGCAAAGGTGAGGTTGATGCGGCAGTAAGCCTGCCTTCGGAATCTACAGTGATTACTGGTATTCCGGTTGCAGATCCATATGTACCTGCTCCCACTCCTGTATCGGAAAGATCCAGAGTTCCTGTTGAGTCTATCGTTGCGTCTCCGCCCATAGCCTTAACATTCCATCCTGTTCCTGTACCTATGAGTAATGTTCCTGAAGGAGCGGTTGAAGTATCAAGTCCGGTACCACCGTAAGCTACTCCCAATTGATTTGAAACGTTAGACGTGTTTGAAAGGTCAATGGCGCTTTGAGTCAGCACCTGCGACCCATTAAGTGAAAGGTAATTGGCAGTACCTGCGAGCTGAAGAGCAGGGTGTGTGTCAGCAGCCAAAGAGTAGTTTAAGAAGTTGGCATCAAAGTCATTTAGAACGGCCTGAACATTTGTGCTATTCGAGAAATCGAATTCATCATTTACCCCTATTAAATACGCACCAGATGTTGTTGGGGCGGAAGTGCTGCTAAGTCCAATTGAGCCAACAAAGAAATCTGATCCGGATGCAACCCTTACATCACCATTAACATCGAGTTTGAATGCAGGGGCTGTTGTTCCGAGTCCTAATAGTGTTCCTGTATCGTAGAGAAGCCCTGTGGATAATGTATTGTCATCGGTCCATCTGGCAACGTAATTTGCAATGCCGCTTCCGTCAGTAATATTAAGAAGGGGAGCGGTGGACGCGGAGGTAAGCCTGCCTTCGGCATCTACAGTGAAAACAGGTATTCCTGTGGATGATCCATATGTTCCTGCACCTACTCCGGTATCGGAAAGGTCCAGTGTTCCTGTTGAGTCTATTGTTGCGTCTCCGCCCATGGCTTTTACATTCCATCCGGTTCCGGTCCCGATCAAGAGAGTTCCTGAAGGAGCGGTTGAAGTATCAAGTCCTGTACCTCCGTAAGCTACTCCAAGCTGGTTAGTGACATTTGAGGTGTTCGAAAGATCTATCGCACTTTGTGTCAATATTTGTGAAGCGGCGTCCAATGAAAGGTAGTTGGCGGTGCCGGCTAGTTGAAGGGCAGGATGTGTATCTCCTGCGAGAGAGTAGTTTAAGAAATTGGCGTCCAGGTCATTCAATACTGCCTGCACATTTGTACTGTTCGAGAAATCAAACTCATCATTAACTCCTACTAAATATGCACCTGAGGTGGTTGGAGCAGAAGTGCTGCTTAATCCAATTGAACCTACAAAGAAGTCTGAGCCTGAAGCAACTCTAACATCGCCATTCACATCAAGAGCAAATGCCGGTGCTGTGGTACCAATTCCAAGTCTGTTTAGAGATGAATCCCAGAAAAAGCTATCACTTCCGGTCAAAGAAGAAGTTCCATTCCAGAATGTTACCTGGCCGATAGCTCCCGATCCGCTAACTGCACCAACACCTGAAACGGAGTTGCACTCCCACCTGTCAGCTCCTGCGTTCCAGACCAATAGCTCATTGTCTGAACATCCGCCAAGAAGTCTAAGTCCGTCCGCTGTTACTTCAAGACCCGAATTTGAGGCTGTTGTTGAGGTTGTTCCTGTGGTAGTTGCATCTATAGTTATGTCATCTGTATTAACAGTTATCCCATCCCCGGCGCCGACATTAAGGGTTAATGACCCCGGACCTGTTCCGACATTTGTCAGTCCGTCACCCCCAAACACCGAGGTTACTGCATAAGAAGATACATTGTTACTGTCAACCAAAGTGCCTGATCTACCTTGTAGCAGATTTAGTTCTGAAGTAGTAATAAGTGCGCCGTTAAGAATATTTATTTCGGATGCGTCTGCCGTAACTTGAGTTCCGTTTAGATAGAGCGAGGTCATGTTGACGGCTCCGTTAACGTCCAAAGTATAAGAAGAGCCCGGATTGGTAGTGCCAATTCCGACTCTGGTTCCGTTGTCATAAATAACACCTGTGGAAAGTGTGTTTTCATCGATCCATCTGGCCACATAATTTGTAATACCGGTTCCGTCAGTGAAGTTAAGTATCGGAGCTGTTGAGGCAGCTGTTAATCTCCCTTCGGCGTCGACTGTGAATACCGGAATGCCTGTTGATGATCCGTATGTACCTGCGCCTACTCCGGTATCGGAAAGGTCCAGTGTTCCCGTTGAGTCTATAGTTGCGTCGCCGCCCATGGCTTTGACGTTCCATCCTGTGCCTGTGCCAATTAATAATGTTCCGGATGGTGCAGTCGAGGTATCAAGACCGGTACCGCCGTATGCAACTCCAAGCTGATTTGAAACGTTAGAGGTATTGGACAAATCTATGGCACTCTGGGTCAAAACCTGTGATGCTGCATTCAAAGAAAGATAGTTGGCTGTACCTGCTAACTGAAGTGCAGGATGTGTGTCCGATGCTAAAGAGTAGTTTAAGAAATTGGCGTCCAGGTCATTTAGTACTGCCTGAACATTTGTGCTGTTCGAGAAATCAAACTCATCATTAACTCCCACTAAATATGCACCGGATGTGGTTGGAGCGGAAGTGCTGCTGAGACCTATGGAACCTACCAGGAAGTCCGAACCTGATGCAACCCTTACATCACCGTTTACATCAAGTGCAAAAGCCGGCGCTGTAGTACCTATACCCAGTCTGCTAAGCGTTGAATCCCAGAAGAAATTATCGCTTCCGGTTAATGACGATGTACCGTTCCAGAAAGTAACTTGTCCTGCAGATCCCGATCCGCTTACCGCACCCACGCCTGAAACGGAGTTGCATTCCCATCTGTCAGCACCAGCATTCCAGACTAACAACTCGTTGTTTGAACATCCCCCCAGTAGTCTGAGACCACTTGCAGTAACTTCCAACCCTGAGTTTGATGCAGTTGTTGAGGTTGTTCCGGTCGTAGTTGCATCTATTGTTATGTCATCTGCGTTTACTGTGATGCCGTCTCCCGCACCTACGTTCAAAGTTAATGATCCCGGTCCTGTACCAACATTTGTTAAGCCATTTCCGCCCAAAACTGATGTGACAGCATAAGAAGAAACATTGTTGCTATCCAGCAATGTGCCTGATCTTCCCTGTAAAAGATTAAGTTCGGTTACGGTAATCAGTGCGCCGTCCAGTATGTTCAATTCGGCCGCAGTTGAGGTAACCTGTGACCCGTTGAGATACAAAGCAGTAGTGTTTACGGCACCGTTCACATCCAAAGCGTATGTTGCCCCGGGGTTTGTAGTGCCGATTCCAACTCTGGTTCCGGTGTCATATATAACTCCGGTTGCGAGAGTATTGTTGTCGGTCCATCTGGCAACATAATTTGCAAGTCCCGTTCCGTCTACAATATTCAGGAGTGGGGAAGTGGTCACGGATGTTAATCGTCCTTTTGAATCAACCGTGATTACGGGAACACTTGTTGAGGATCCGTAGGTTGCAGCTGTAACACCTGTATTGGCTAATGTCAGAGTACCTGTTGAATCTATTGTTGCATCTCCTCCCATGGCTTTAACGTTCCATCCGGTTCCGGTACCAAGCAGAAGTGTTCCGGAAGGAGCTGTAGAAGTATCAAGTCCGGTACCGCCGTAAGCAACACCAAGCTGATTAGAAACATTTGAAGTATTAGAAAGATCAATGGCATTTTGAGTTAAAACCTGAGAAGGGCCGTTCAAAGAAAGATAATTTGCCGTTCCTGCAAGTTGTAATGCAGGATGTGAATCTCCGGCCAAAGTACCGAACTGAGCGTCCAGATCATTAAGCACTGCCTGTACATTTGTTGAATCTGAGTAAGTAAATTCATCATTTACACCGATGAGATAGGCACCGGAAGTGGTTGGTGCAGAAGTGCTGCTTAGTCCAATTGAGCCTATCAATAAATCGGAGCCTGCGGCAATTCTAATATCGCCGTTTACGTCCAGAGCGAAGGCAGGAGCGGTTGTGCCTAATCCAAGTCTGTTTGTGTTGTTGTCCCAGAAGAAGCTGTCGCTGCCGGTTATTGATGAGGTTCCATTCCAGAACGTCACTTGTCCGGTTGCTCCTGATCCGTTGACAGCGCCAATTCCTGAAACTGAGTTGCATTCCCATCTGTCTGCTCCGGCGTTCCATACTAAGAGCTCACTGTTAGAGCATCCGCCGAGTAATCTAAGTCCGTCTGCAGTCACTTCCAATCCTGAATTTGATGCAGTAGTTGAGGTTGTTCCGGTTGTGGTCGCATCGATTGTAATGTCATCAGCATTAACGGTGATGCCGTTGCCCGCACCGACATTTAGTGTCAGAGATCCCGGACCTGTTCCTGCATTTGTTAATCCACTGCCGCCAAGGACAGAGGTTACAGCATAGGAAGACACATTGTTGCTATCGAGTAAAGTACCGGAGCGGCCTTGCAATAGATTGAGTTCGGAAGTCGTAATTAAAGCACCGTCCAAAATGTTGAGTTCTGCCGCCGATGAGGTAACCTGTGAACCGGAAAGATATAAGGAAGTCGTATTTATTGCTCCGTTTACATCTAAAGCATATGTGCTATTAGGGCTTGTGGTTCCTATACCGACAACGCCGTTTGTATCTATGACAAAGGGTGTTAAATCTCCAGCCGAATCATTAACCAGAAAAGCGTATCCCGAAGGAGCTGTACTCGTAATAGTGAATAATCCGCCATCTACATCAAAGAAGAATGGGGAAGTGCTGTCTTCGCCGCCGATTGCTACATCATCCGTGGTAGCTGTTAAAAATGTTATTGCGCCGTTGTCAGTCCATTTGGAAGCTCCTGCACCTATTGCTGCGTCCAAGTCATTGAGAACAGCTTGTACATTTGTAGCGTTGCTGTTATTAAATTCATCAAAGACTCCTACGACATAAGCGCCGGATGCAGTAGCACTGGCCGAGTCACCGATACCGATATTTCCGATTATGAAGTCGGAACCTGATGCAACCCTCACATCTCCGTTTACGTCAACTGCATATGCAGGAGCAGTGGTTCCTATGCCCAGTCTGCTAAGAGTTGAATCCCAGAAAAAGTTATCACTTCCGGTTAAGGACGATGTACCGTTCCAGAAAGTAACCTGCCCTGTTGCTCCGGATCCGTTGACTGCACCGACACCTGATACAGAATTGCATTCCCATCTATCGGCAAGTGCGTTCCAGACTAACAGTTCGTTATTTGAACATCCTCCGATCATTCTTAAACCGGAAGCTGTTACTTCCAACCCCGAATTCGAAGCAGTTGTAGAAGTTGCACCGGTTGTAGTTGCGTCTATGGTGATGTCATTAGCATTAACGGTAATCCCGTCACCTGCGCCGATGTCGAGAGTTAATGCCCCTGTGGTGCCGCCGCCGGTTAAACCTGATCCTGCAGTTACTGCGGTTGTAGCATAAGAACTGACATTGGACGAATCCACCAAGGTTCTTGTGCCCCAGAACAGATCTCCGGTGGGGGATCCTGCGGCTGCTGATGTATTTAAAACATTGTTTAGTCCTGCTGTCCCCAGTCTGATCGCTCCTGTTACGTCAAGTATTTCAGAAGGACTTGATGTTCCCACACCTACACTTGTGCCATTGTCAAAAAGTATTCCTGTGGAAAGATTTGTGGGGTCAGTCCATCGCGCTACATAATTTGCGATTCCTGTTCCGCCTAAAGATTGTGATATAGGGGCCGTGCTGGCAGAAGTAATTCGACCTTTTGCATCTACTGTTATGACAGGAATACCTGTAGTGGATCCGTAGGTTGCCGCGGAGACTCCGGTATTTGCAAGAGTAAGTGTGCCGGTAGAGTCAATGGCTGCATCTCCGCCCATTGCTTTTACATTCCAACCTGTGCCTGTGCCGATTAAAAGAGTTCCGGACGGTGCAGTGGAGGTATCAAGACCTGTACCACCGTATGCAACACCGAGTTGATTTGAAACATTAGACGTATTGGAAAGATCTATTGCACTTTGAGTTAGAACTTGTGACGCTGCGTTAAGTGATAAATAGTTTGCGGTGCCTGCTAATTGAAGTGCAGGGTGCGTATCCCCGGATAGAGTAGAGAGCTGCGCATCCAGATCGTCCAGCACATCCTGAACTGTGGTACCTGCGGAATAAGTAAATTCATCAAAGACTCCTACTCTTGACGCACCCGAGTCTGTATTTGAAGTGCCTGTATCGTTGAGTCCGATTGTCCCTATGTATAGATCCGAGCCGGAGGCAATTCTTATGTCTCCGTTCACATCAAGTGCGTAAGCGGGAGCCGTTGTACCGATACCAAGTCTGCTGGTGTTGCTGTCCCAGAAGAATGCGTCAGTTCCTGTTACAGATGAAGTGCCGTTCCAATAGGTTACCTGACCGGCTGATCCGGACCCGCTTACTGCTCCCACTCCTGAAACCGAGTTGCATTCCCATCTGTCGGCACCCGCGTTCCATACGAGCAGCTGGTTATTTGCGCATCCTCCCAGCATTCTTAAACCTGATGCTGTCACTTCCAGCCCTGAATTAGATGCTGTAGTTGAAGTTGCACCGGTCGTGGTCGCGTCAATCGTTATGTCGTCCGCGTTGACTGTTATGCCGTTTCCGGCTCCCACATTAAGAGTTAAAGATCCGGGGCCGGTTCCTACATTTGTTAAACCATTTCCGCCTAAAACCGAGGTTACTGCGTACGATGCAATGTTATTGTTATCCAGAAGTGTTCCCGTACGACCGGAAAGGAGATTGAGTTCCGATGTGGTAACAAGTGCGCCGTCAAGAATGTTCAATTCCGAAGCATCCGCAGTAATCTGGGAATCATTCAGGTAGAGTGCAGTCATGTTTACCGGTCCATTTACATCAAGTGTGTAGGTAGGGTCAGGACTAGTTGTACCGATACCAACTGTTGTGCCGTTGTCATAGATGATGCCTGTTGTCAGAGAATTGCTGTCTGTCCATCTTGCCACATAGTTTGTTAGCCCGGTTCCGTCAACTATGTTTATAAGAGGGGAAGTGGCTGCGGAAGTTATTCTTCCCTCAGCATCAACTGTAACTACCGGTATACCTGTTGATGATCCGTATGTACCCGCTGCGACTCCGGTATCGGAAAGATCCAGTGTTCCGGTATTGTCTATTGTCGCGTCACCTCCCATGGCTTTCACATTCCAACCGGTTCCGGTGCCGATCAGGAGAGTTCCCGAAGGGGCGGTTGATGTGTTAAGGCCGGTACCCCCGTATGCTACACCCAATTGGTTGGAGACATTTGAAGTATTTGAAAGATCTATGGCGCTTTGAGTTAGCACCTGTGAAGCTGCGTTAAGCGACAGATAATTTGCGGTGCCCGCCAACTGCAGTGCCGGGTGTGTATCTCCCGACAGAGTAGAGAGTTGTGCATCTAAATCGTCAAGTACATCTTGAACATTCGCACCGTTTGAGTAAGTAAATTCATCATTTGTGCCTACCAGATATGCTCCGGATGTTGTCGGGGAAGCGGTGTCTGTTAGACCGATTGACCCTATATGTAAATCCGAGCCGGAGGCAACCCTCACATTGCCGTTAACATCAAGAGAATACTGTGGATTTGTTGTTCCAATACCCACATTCCCCGAACCATCTATGACAAAGGGTGTCGTATCAGCTGAACTATCGTTCACTCTAAACGAAAAACCGGATGTTGTGTTTGTCAGCGTTAATAGTTCATTTGTTATATCCAGGAAAAACGGAGAGCCCGGTTCACTTCCGCCTATCGATAAGTTTTGTGAGGTGGACACCGGGTGAATTGTCCCTGAGGTTACTGTCCATATTCCGCTTCCACCGCCGATTGCTGCGTTGTATGCGGTATTTATTGCGTCTACTATAGCTGTGTCTCCGCTGTCAAAATCTGTGTCAATATCTGTCATGGTGATTGGGGAGGTAAGTGTCGCGTCGTCGAAAGTAAGTGTGGTACCGCTTATACTTATTGCGTCTCCACCATCACCCAGATTAACTGGGCCGTTTGCTACAAGTGCTCCGGAAGAAATGGTCACGCCACCGCCTATTGTCATCCATTGGGAGAAAGTAGATGTGCCGTTTACGGTTAAAAGTTCGGTTCCCGGGTTCCATGTTATTTGAGTATCATCGTTTGTCAGTGTTCCGGCACTATCGGCAAAGAAAACTCCGTATGGATCAAATCCCGTGGTTGTAATAGGTCCAATGACCGATCCGTAAATTGTTCCCCCAACTTCCAGACTACCTTCGATGTATTGACTTTCTGACATACCTCCAACATAAGTAGGTGCTGTTGAGCCGTCCCCGATGTGAAGGGTTGTCACGGGGCTTGTTGTTGAAATACCTACCCTTCCTGTTTCAGTAATCCTTAATCTCGTTATGTCGTTAGTTCTAAATGAAAGTCCTACATTGTCAGTGGTACCGATAAAGTCTACATCGGGATCCGATCCGGCATTTCCTGCCAGAAGCCAGGAAATATCTCCAAAAAAAGTGGAAGTATTGGACCACTCCGGGGTTGTGCCATCAGATGTCAAAATGTATCCGTTTGTTCCGGTTATTGAAATTACGGATAAGGTGTTAGAAGCCGAAGCGTACAAAAGATCCCCGGTTGTGTACGATGTCAACCCAGTTCCTCCATTTTCAGGAGCTATTTCTGTACCTTGCCATACACCCGTGGTTATTGTGCCAAGTTGTGTAATTTCAGTCTGAGGTACGCTGGTCCAATCACCATCAACTGCCATAATTATATTGTCATCATCTGTCGATAAGTCTCCAAAGGTGGCACCGTTAATGCTGACAACAGTTACATTACCCAGTCCGGTACCTTCCACATCCCCACCGATATCAAGAGCTTCCTCTAAAGTTGTTTCGGTGACTTCATTGATAGCTCCCAAGTTGTTCAATGCCGCCGTTCCGATAAAGTTTACTTCTCCGGCGGTTATGGCTCCGGTTCCAAAATTCGCATCGGCGTTGTTTGTAGTAATGCCGCCTAGGAGAGAGGACAATTCATTAACAGTCAGGTCTTTTTCAAGTGTAATTGTCTCTCTAAATATCCCGGGCACACTAAGTCTGAACACAAAGTTTGCGTTTCGATCAACCGCAGCCAGAACATTGTCATAGAATGACATCTTACCGGACTGCGGTACTTCTTTTCTTTGCGCAAATGCGCCTGATATTACGTGTACAAAATTATCTTTAAAACCCATGAAGGTTAGCAATCCAAATGCAAAAACGATGAATATTATAATGCCCCCTATCTTTGTGAGTTTAGGATTTATGTGTATATGACTAAGAATGACGGATTTTCGTTTAATATCATTTAACTTTGTCACTTCTTCAGGAATACTAGTGTCAGTCTTTGTCGCATTGATTTCATGATCAGCTTTTGTTTGTGCACCTAAATCCTGTTTCAATTTATTTTGCGAAAGAGCTTTCAATGTTCCTGTAAGGTTTAAAAGATCCGCTCTTGGAGACGCTTGAGGAACAGGAATGGAAGTAGTGGAAGAGTTAGTATTTTTTTTGAGATCGGCTTTTTGATTGTTTAAATCCGTTTTCAGATTTAAAACATCACTGCGTTTAAACATTCTATACCCGTTAGGTTGTCGGATGGAGTTTACTTTATTCTCGCTTTCAAATCTGCGGAGAGTTGAAGAAGATACGCCTAATAACTTAGCTGCCTCGGAAACATTTAAAAGTTGTTTGGTAGATATGCTTGAAGAACTATGTGATTTACTTGCAGGTTTTTTTCGTCTTTTTCTTTGGGCAGAAACTGAGCTCATTTTTTATCCTTTTCAAATGTTGTTATAAAAACATTTGATAATGTTTTAATGATATGAAACACAGGTTTATGTGTCAACACTTTTCGAAGGTTGGAATATGTTGTTGTTACAATATATAATGCCTGTCAATGTGTATTGATAAACGTGAATATTTTTTTTGTTGTTACAGCAATAAAAGATAACCTTTATTTTTAATATAAATTCCTGCAAAAATCGAGTAAACTTTGTCCGGAATTATTTGACCTGTGACTTTGAAAATTATTTAAAAAATATTGTAAATTTTGCGATACTGTTGTCATATATTTTCCTAGTGACTTCTTTTCTCTAAGTTTTTGTGTTTCGTTTGTCCGGTTAATTGATTTGTAAAAAATTTGAAACAGTTTTAAACTTAGATTTCAAAGGTCATTAATTTTAGACATAGATTTTCATATAACCATGCCTGGGTAAAAAAGTAGTTCATTTGTTAATCTTTTAGATATCTCAAGGATGCACTGCGAACTTACATATTTTCTATTTAACCCATGTAACTCTCAAGTTTACTTAATACTTTAAAAAATTTTTAATTTCTGTAGAATTTTATTAACGGCTTTTACCTTTAATCTACATTTTTTAATTACGGCTTATTGCTCGGACAGCGTAGTGAGTTAAGATCCAGCTTGACGTCAATGGAGATTATTATAATGACCGTTAGAGTAGTGATGTTTTTAATGTTTACCAAATGCCGTCGATACAGCATTTAACAATGTATATTTGTTTAAATATTCTGGTTGTATCGTGTAGTATGACAATTTGAATTGTATGAAATTATATAAATTTAAACTTACCTATTATATATCTGTTTTAATTTTGTTCTTTTCGGTTACTTTTTTGTATGCAGAATCTGGGGGACTAGGCTATACCATACCTGCTGCCTCGGATCTTGGGGAGGACGGAAGTATAGTATCTTTTAATGGTCAGCAAGTTGCTTTATCCCAAAAAGAGTACGATGAGAATATAATAGGTGTTATCACGGAAAAAGTTGCAGCTTCTATTGAAGATATAAATTTGGAACAATCCCGTATTGTAGCGGTTACCGGCGAAACAGATGTTTTAGTAAATACAAGCAACGGCAATATTGAAATAGGCGATTATATTACCAGTTCTGCTGCACCGGGTGTAGGTATGAAGGCTACAAACAGCGGTCAGGTAATAGGTCAAGCTACTCAATCATTTACTTCAGATAATCCTAGTGAAGTAGGGAAGATACTAGTGATGCTAAACGTAAAATCTCAGTTTATTAGTCCGGTTGGAAGCACAAACGTATTAACAGCTCTCCGTGCAGGTTTGGACAGTAAATTTCTGGCGCCTATTATCACACTTAGATATATATTGGCAGTGTTAGTAGCCGCATCCAGCTTCGTCATCGGATTTACTTCTTTTAGAAAAGTATCCGGCAGTAGTGTAGAAGCTTTGGGCCGTAACCCCCTCGCGAGTGGCTCAATAAGACGTATAGTCTTCTTTAACTTCCTTTTGAATTTCCTGATTATGATGGGAGGGTTGATTTTAGCTTACTTTATTCTGGTATTATAAATGAGTTTTTAGTGTGATAAACTAATTTTATGCAATTACTGCCCTTGGATTTAGCTGCATTCTTGTCAAAATATCTTTATCTGATAATCACTTTTGTGATGATTCAGGGTTCGTTGACTTTTGTACTTTTATTTTTATTCATAGATAAAATTACCAGCTCCAGAAAAGTTAAGACGCAGGAATTGCTGGCAAAACAGGACGCATATGAAGAATCCTTACGTATTCTAAACGATTCCAAAGCACAATCATCCAAGCTCATCCTTGCAGCGCAGGAGCAGTCTGCCAAAATAATTCAGGGGACAAATTTTCTCAATGATTCATTTAAAGAAAAATTTGCAGAAGAGTTAAAAAGTCTTGTAGATCGTCAGGAGAGCGTTTTCAAAAATGTTGCGGATGAATTATCCAAGCAATACCAACAGGCTTTTGAGCAGGAAAAGATAACGACGCTGAGCGAACTTACCAAGGTCTCCGATACTTTACGTTCCGATATGCTGACAAAAGTTGACGAATTTAAATCTGTGTTAGAAAAAAATACTGTGGAGGCAGAGACGGAACTTAAAGGGAGAATTCAACAGGATTATGATGAACTTAGTAAAAGGATGAAAGAGTACGAAACCATAAAAATTCAGAAAATAGATGAGAAGATATTTCTTATACTTACCCAAGTTACTAAAGACATATTAGGATCGGCTCTTACCATAAATGAACAGGAAGAACTGGTATTTAAGGTGCTAAGTGATGCAAAAGTTAGACAAGGTATCTGATATGTACACTTTAGATTCCCAAACAAAGCAAATAATTCTGGATACTTTAATGACACAATCTGCTGCTTTCGAGCTAATTGAGGAATTGTCATATGCTAATTCATTACTATACAAATCTGAGCCTGATAGCGAGTCTACTTATGGTAAAGCGGTAAACAATGTGAAATATTCTGACTTATTGAATCAACTTTTTGCATCCGATGTTCAATCGGTAAGCCGACCTGAGGAATTATCCAGATTTGTCGAGGAGATCCATAACTGGTTGAAGGATATCGAGCCGGTTAGATACACTGTAGCTTTTAAGCCCGGGATGGAGTTTACAAAAAACATGTACAAATGGACAAAAGAAAATATAAGTGGTCAGCACTTAATTGAAATAGAGACAAAGTCTGAAATTATTGGAGGAGTTATCATCTCTGCAAATGGACGATATCACGATTTTTCTCTTGAAAAGATTATCAACCAATATTTTTCCTTAAACAAAGATGCAATCTTATCAATACTACAAAAATGAATACAACAAATGTCTGGAACTAACGGGCGAGACAGGCTATGTTGAAAGCGTGGTGCCCCCGATAGTTTATATAAATGGTCTTCCCGGAGTTCGATTTGGGGAAGTGGTTTATTTTGAAACCGGAGAAATGGGAATTGTAATATCTCTCGATTCAGATAGCGCGGAAGTATTGCTTTTTTCACGAAATCCTATTGTGGTAGGAACCCAAGCCGCCCGATCCGGCATGCCTTTAAAAATGCCCGTGGGAGGGGAGTATGTCGGACATTCTATTGATCCACTTGGAAGAAGTACCAGCGAGTCGGTTTATATTCCCAGGCCAACGGAATATCGTATATTGGACCGTCCTGCCCCCGGTATAGATATGAGGGAGAAGATAACACAGAGTTTTGAGACGGGAGTCGCCGTTGTAGATTTAATGATACCTTTGGGTAAAGGACAACGTGAGTTAGTGCTCGGGGACAGAAAGACAGGTAAAACGGAATTTCTGATGCAAGTATTATTAACCCAGGCTAAACAAGGCAGTATATGTATTTATACGGGCATAGGAAAGAAAAAAGTTGATATCAAAAGAGCGGAAGAATTCGTACTTCGTCATAATTTGACTCAAAATACTATTATTCTTTCAACAAGTTCAACCGATCCTCTTGGCTTAATTTATATCACGCCGTATGCAGCAATGACCCTGGCAGAGTACTTTAGAGACCAGGGCAGGGACGTTTGTATTATATTGGACGATTTATCTACACACGCGAAATTCTATAGAGAAATTTCATTAATTGGCAAAAGATTTCCGGGAAGAAACTCGTATCCGGGAGATATTTTTTATGCCCATTCCCGCTTACTTGAAAGAGCAGGAAACTTTAGGACGCAGCACGGTGTTGGGTCCGTAACATGTTTGCCGGTTGCAGAAACAATAGAAAGTGATATTTCAGGGTATATACAGACAAATCTTATGTCAATTACTGACGGTCATGTGTACTTCGACCATGAATTGTTTGAACAAGGAAGAAGACCTTCAGTAAATTATTTTTTATCAGTAACTAGGGTTGGTAGACAGACCCAAAGTAAGGTCCGTTGGGGAATTAACAGAGAACTTAGTAGTTTCTTAACATTGTATGAAAAAACTCAGCGATTTATACACTTTGGAGCGGAACTTAATGAAGGAATTAAGTCAACACTAAGCATGGGAACAAGAATTTTAAATTTCTTTGATCAGCCCATGGGACATACGGTCGGCATGGACATTCAGATATTAATTTTTTGTTTAATTTGGATAGGAGCAATTCCTGAAGAAGATTCCGCAAGACTACAATATATTACTAGTAAGTGCATGACATTGTATGACAGTAATGAGCAATTTAAAGACTTAGTTGGTAAGTTAATAGATGAAAGTAACGATTTTAATGTGTTACTTGGGCGTATTAGTAGTCAATCGAAGCAAATAATGGAAATTATCGATAAAGGTTAAATGAAGTAATATGCAGAATAAGAAAGAATTATTAGACGAAATAGCAACATTAACCAGCTTAAAAAACATAGTCGAGTCGTACGAAGAAATAGCTGCTTTAAGAATGAGAAAAGTTAAAAAATCTGTTCTTCAAAACAGAGAATTCTTAACCGGACTTGATGATTTATATCAAAGAGTTATGTTTACCTATAAGTCTTATATTGAGCAGAAAAAAACTGATAAAGACAAAAAAACATGGTTACCTCTTAACACTAATGGAAAGACTGTATCCGTATTAATATCTTCAAACACAGGATTATATGGCGAAATAATTAGGACATCGTTTGATTATTTTATTGACAATATACGAAATAAAAGTACAGATGTTGTCATATGTGGAAGAATAGGCAAACAATTATATGATTCTCTTATTTCCACAGGAAACAGTTTACCCGAGTATCAATTCTTTGACCTTCAGGATTCAGGTGTAAATCAAAATGAATTAAAGAAAATTCTTGATTTTATATTAAATTATTCAAATGTCGTAGTGTATCATGGATTATATGTCAGTGTTTTGAGTCAGCAACCTACGGCAACTTTTGTTACAGGAAAAGCACTTGAAGTCCAGAGTGCAGATAAAGCAAACGAGTTGAAATGCATTATTGAGCCTTCTGTACTGGAAGTTACCGAATTCTTTGAAAAACAAATTTTGTCTTCAATTTTCGAACAATCAGTCTACGAAGCTAGTTTAAGTAAATTTGCATCCAGGATGGTCAGTTTAGATCTTGCCAACGAAAATATTTCGGAGCAAATAAAAAAAGTTAATTTTAAAAAGTTAAAAGTAAAGCACAATGATGACAATCTTCAGCAAATAGAAAGGTTGTCCGGTATATCTTTGTGGTCTTAGAATTAATAGATTCATATGAACGAAGAAAATAAACCAACAGGAAAAATAATAGGAATAAACGGGTCCATAGTTGAAGTTGAATTTCTTGTCGACAAGCCAACTATTAATGATCTGCTTATTCTGGTGGATAATCCAAAAGTAAAAATGCAGGTTTACAGGTCTGCATCTCATACCAGTTTTTATTGCATAACTCTTGGATCACTGACGGAGATATCCCGAGGTTCGGTCGTTTACAACACCGGAGAACAGCTACAAGTGCCTGTTGGTGATCATGTGCTTGGGAGAGTCATTGATATTTTTGGTGAGGCCAAAGACGGCAAGGGAGATATATCTACTGACAATATACGGCCTATATTTAAAGCTACTCCCTCCTACGAAGAAATTAAATCAAATATCGAAATACTCGAAACCGGGATAAAAGTTGTAGATCTGTTTGCACCGCTGATCGCGGGAGGAAAAACCGGACTTTTTGGAGGTTCCGGTGTGGGTAAAACAGTTTTGTTGACCGAAATACTTCACAACATAATCAACAAAGACAAAGAAAAGAATGTTTCGGTTTTCTGTGGTGTAGGTGAACGTACAAGGGAGGGGCATGAGCTAGTACTGGAGCTTGAAAAAAGAGAGGTTTTACCTTATGTTTCCCTTATTTTCGGAGCAATGGGTGAGAGTCCCTCCGTAAGATATTTAACAGCCCATGCGGCCGCTTCAATTGCAGAATACTTCAGGGACGAGAAGCGTAAGAATGTCCTGTTTTTTATTGACAATATGTTTCGTTTTGCTCAAGCAGGTAATGAGCTATCATTGCTAATGAATACAATTCCTTCTGAGGGCGGATATCAGGCAACTTTGTCATCTGAGATGGCAAGCATTCATGAAAGACTGGTCACAACACATAACTCAAATATAACCACAATTGAGGCTATTTATCTTCCTGCCGATGATATTTTAGATCAGGGAGTTCAGGCGATATATGATTACCTTAATTCTTCCATAGTTCTGTCGCGTGATATCTATCAGGAAGGGAGATTTCCTGCAATAGACATAGTTTCCTCCGGTTCCAGTGCATTGAATCCGGAAATAGTTTCTCCTTTGCACTATTATGTTTCAGTTCAGGCCCAGAGTCTTCTCAAGAAATCCGATTCTCTGGAAAGGATAGTTTCGCTGGTGGGCGAAGCAGAGCTTTCGGATGAGGACAGATTGACCTATCAGAGAGTGAAGAAACTGAGAAATTATATGACACAGAATTTTTATTCTACTGCAGAACAAACGGGTCGCCCGGGAGCATATGTTGCTTTAGCCACTACTGTACAGGATGCCAGAGACATAATCGACGGTAAATATGACGATGTATCAGAAGATAAATTCATGTATATAGGTAGTGCCCATGAGCTTAGAAATCAACAATAGCCAAAATAAGAAAAAAGATGACGAATTAGTCGTCAATTTAAATATTCGAAGCAGAACGAAATCTTTTTTTAAGGGGCCGGTAAAATCCGTTACAGCCGTGAATGCTACAGGGGAATTTGACATATTACCGCTTCATGCCAATTTCATTACTCTGATTGAGAGCTTTGTAATAATTGATAAAGGGCTACCTTCGGAAAAAAAGATAGAATTCGACAATGGAGTAGTAAGTGCAATTGGCGGTAATGTTGATATATATGTCGGAGTGTGACAACTAGAGCTGATTTATGTCTACTAAGAACGATGGACCCATTGTTGAACATACATAAATGCTTTTGATCCATTCAGCCTTTGCCTTGGCTGGTTTGTTCTGTTTTAGAGTGTTATACACTTCAAAAAAATTCTCTGTTAGTTGCTTATCGCTGAAGCTTTTCTTACCAATGATAGTGTGAATAACGGGGGAGTCTTTCTCGGTCTTTATTTCAACTTTGCCCTTTTTAATCTGTTCTACGGCTGTTTGCACATCTTCAGTTACAGTACCGGTCTTTGGGTTGGGCATTACACCCGCAGGTCCCAGTATTTTGGCTACTTTGGCTAATTTTGGCATGAATTTTGGCTCAGCAACTAATACTTCAAAGTCCACTTTAGGTCTTAATTTTCCTTTTTCAATGTTTTCGATGTCCGATTCACTAAGTTCAAGGTCAGCGTTGGTGACTTTTTTGGATGCTAACACGGCAACTTTTTTGGTTTTCCCTGTGCCATGGGGGAGTGTTGTAGAAAACCTCACCGACTGTTCTCCTGCCTTGGCATCCTTAATAAGATTAATATGAATCTCTATTGTTGAATCAAAAGCCGTCTTGGAAGTTTCCTGTGCTTTCTTAATGGCGGTTTCTACTGTATATAAATTCATATCTTTGTTTTTTTTCATATGTTTTATTTTTCAACCTCTACACCCATTGAACGGGCGATACCTGCAATAATTCTGCTTGCTTGACTCAGATCTTTTGTATTAAGATCCGGCATTTTGGCCTGAGCTATTTCTTCAATTTGTTTTTTTGTAAGTTTTCCGACTTTTTGCTTGTTGGGGACTGCAGAACCCTTGTCAATTTTCAGAGCCTTTTTAATCAAGTGGGATGCTACCGGAGTCTTGGTTATAAAATTGAAGGATCTGTCTTCGTACACTGTAAGTATTACTGGAATGACGTCATCTCCCATTTGCGCAGTTTTAGCATTAAACTCTTTGCAGAAATCCATTATAGCTACACCATGTTGTCCAAGTGCGGGTCCGATCGGAGGTGCGGGGTTGGCTTTACCGGCTGGTATTGCCAACTTAACGATTGCTTTAATTTTCTTTCCTTTTTTTGGTTTTACTGCCATATATTTTAATAATTAAAGCCTGGAAATTTGTGTGAAATCCAATTCTACAGGCGTTTCTCTTCCAAAAACTGATACAAGGACCTTGACTTTGCCTTGTTCCTCGTTCACTTCGTCAACTTTGCCCAGGAAGTCCCTGAAAGGTCCGTCCGAAATTTTTACCGAATCTCCTACAGAGAACTTGGCTTCAAACTTAGGAGCTTCCATTTTAGCAAATTTCATCAATGTTTTGACCTCTGACTCCGGAAGGGGAGTAGGTGCTGATCCCATGCCTACAAATCCGGTTACACCGGGAGTGGATCGTACAACATACCATGCGTCATCATCCATTATCATTTGCACCATAAGATATCCGGGAAAAAGTTTTTCTTCGGTAGACCTTTTCTTTCCCTCTGTAACAACTATTTTCTGTTGCTGAGGGATAAACATCTTAAAAATTCTGTCGGTAAAGCCTCCGATTTCAGCTCTTTGCTTAAGTGTAGCGGCAACTTTATTTTCATGCCCGGAATAGGTATGCACAACATACCATTTGGCTTCCAACGGTATATCGGAATTAACGATAATAACGCCGTCTTCCTTAGTTATATCTTTATCTATTGTGTTACTTTTACTGTTTGCCATAAAAATTAACCAATTAGACCGGTAAGGATTTCTTTAAATATATAATCAAATCCGGTCACGAACAAGCCAACGACTAAACTAACACCAATAACATAGGCAGTCAAGCGAATAGTCTCATCTCTTGAAGGCCACTTAATGCGTTTTAACTCTTCATATGACTCTCTGACAAAGTTTACTACTCTATTCACGTAGTGGATTCTAGCATTTTTTTTGATTGCAGCAAAGACTTTCGGGCATTTTCCGGAGGTAATGTTATAATATTCCGAGCCTTATGTTTATTAGTCTTTTATTACAAAATCCGCTTATTTTTGTTCTGGTAGCCGCTGCGTTGATCGTTTCCATAACTTTTCATGAATTCGCCCACGCGTTTTCAGCTGACAAACTGGGGGATCCCACCGCCAGATACCTTGGAAGGGTTTCACTTAATCCTGTAAAACATCTTGATCCCATAGGAACAATGCTTCTTTTATTCGTGGGTTTCGGATGGGGGAGACCTGTGCCATTTAATCCGATAAATTTACAAAATCCAAAGAGGGATTCAGCAATAATTTCTTTTGCCGGGCCGCTTTCAAATTTTGTACTTGCTTTTGTATTTGCGCTGTTGTTTAGGTTTGTCGGTGGAGTTGGGCTAATCGGTGATTTTCTGTATTTAAGTACATTTTATAATCTTCTTTTGGGATTTTTTAACTTATTTCCATTTCACCCGCTTGACGGATTCAAGGTTGTTTACGGACTACTCCCTATGAATTTGGCGTATCAGTGGCTACAGATGCAATCCTACGGAATGTACATTCTGCTTTTTATGATAATTACAGGTACAACCGGATCTATCATGGGTCCCTTAGTGAGTTTTTCTTTGAGATTGTTAGGTTTCTGAATAAGTCGTTAAACCGGAGTCATTTGACTGAAAGATGCGTTTTGTTAGAATGGAATAGATGGAGTTACATCCACTCCTGGTGTGCGCGTTCAATCTGAAGGCAAAGAATCACCTCAGCTGATTCTGAGATCAGACAACCCAGATCTTTATCCCACGGGATAAAAGGCAAGGTGTCTACTTCTAAACGAACGGGGTTTCTGCTTCAGGCCCGGCACATCGGGATGCATTTATTGCAAGTATAAAAGGTTCCGCCGAAAGGCGGAACTTTTTAGTGGTGTATAATTCATCGATGGAAATTTTTAACGGTAATAGTCATGCAAAAGAGCTTGATAAGGTAATTGCCGAAAATATTAGATTGGTCAAAAGTTCGGATATTATGGCCATAGTTCAAATAGGGGATAACGAGGTTTCAGAATCCTATGTAAATCTTAAACTCCGATACTGTCGTAAAATGGGGCTTAACGCCAAGTTTTTTAAGTTCGACGCCTCATTGTCGGATAAAGAAATCTCAAAACAGGTTTCAAACATCTTTAGCGAAAAAAATGTCCGGGGAGGAATTATACAACTTCCGCTACCCAGAAAGAGTCTAAATAGTATCCTAAATCAGATTCCGCTAAACAAAGATATAGATAGGCTTTCGAGTACTTCATGGACCCAATCGGATACAACTAGTGGGGTAGGATTATCACCGGTTGTCCGTGCGTTTAAGTTTTTTCTGAACACATATTCCATAGATATTCACAACATTTCAATTAAAATCATAGGTAGAGGTCCGCTTGTAGGAGTGCCAATAGAGGATTATTTGCTATCACGAGGGGTAAAACCGGGGTTTTTGGATAGCTATGTTGAGGGAATCCCTATTAGCGCGGACTTGGTGGTGACTTCGACAGGTATACCAAACCTAATAAAAGGATCTGACATACAATCGGGATGCGATGTTATTGACTTCGGTTCGGCCAAATTACACGGAAAAACCGTGGGCGATCTTGATTTGAATTCAGGGCTTGATCATCTGGCCAGAATTTCTCCTTCTCCCGGGGGTATGGGGCCGTTGGTTATAAGATTTCTTGTACTGAATTATCTTGGTGTTAATTTGTGAGTTTCAGTTTTTCCGCGAGTTCGACAACCTTTTCAACTACATCCTTCGGGGAGCTTGCTTTCATATTAAAACCTGCAGCCATTTTATGCCCGCCGCCGCCCATTAATTTTGCTAGCTGCGAAACATCTATGTGTTCGTAATGTGATCTTAGACTTACGTTATACATGTTATTTTCGTCTTTAAGCTCGGTTACAACAAACACGAAGTTTGCGTTTCTGAGTCTCTTTATAATGTCAGCCGGAGGGTAGACTGTTTCATTAAGATTGATGTTGCGCTCCTCAAGATGTTTTTGCGTCAGGATTACATACGCCAATTTTCTTGCAGTATCCACTTCCATGTTAGTAAACACCAGACCCTTTAGTTTCATATCTTCGTAATCTTCATTAAAATTCAATTTCCAAATAAGTTCGTATAGGCTAACACCCATATCCATATAGTCCGCTGCGGCCCGGAGATCTTCGGTTGTTGTAGTGTTGTACTGAAAAAACCCGTTGTCTGTAATGTTGCCCAGCAACAGGATCTTTGCGATGTCTTTGTCAATCTTAATGTTCATTTCCTTCAATAGTTCGTACAACACCGTGCAAGCCGACCCAAAGACCTTCACATAATTCAGGTCTCCATAATGAGAATTGGAGTCATGATGATCAATGTTCAGGATGGGTATTTTTACATTTGGTGTAAAAGTTTGTGATTCTGCGATGTGTCCCAATTGTCCCGCGTCCAGTACAATTAACAAGTCATGTTTGGAGAAATCAAGGTTGTTTGGGTCAACATTCTCTTCTATCCCGCTGATATCGAAAATGTCATTAACAATTTCTCTTGTCCGTCCGCTAAATGCTCCGGTTCTGGTAATCCTTAAATCTATATCAAAATGTTTCTTTAAGACCTTTTGCAAGGCAACAGGAGCGCATAACGCATCAAAGTCAAACCTTGAGTCCATACATACTACGGGCTTTTTTGTTTTTTTCAGAAGTTCCAGAATTCTTTCCGGTGCATCATTATTCATACTTGGTTATTTTACTATACTAGTTGATACTTCGATGACATGTAATTTCGGAGATTCCGGTTAAAATAGAGTTTTCATCCTCTTTTTGTTTCTCTGCCTCCTCCCAATCAAAATCACCGCGCACGTATGTCCTGGTATCTTTGTTACCCGCAACAGGGGGGAGGTTTCTCATTCCTATCTCATCCCCATAATATAGAATGTGCGCTCCGGGTAAATCGAAAAGTTTCCGATATGCTGAAAGGATTCTTCTTTTGTCACCGTTAAAAATTTCACCCACTCTTACGGATGTTTTGGAAGCAGGTTTCAGCGAATATTTATAATCGGGATCCATCCATTTACTCAGTCTTTTCTTGGTTTCGGGATCCAACAGATACAAGGCATGCGAGTCGTGGTTATTCAGAAAAGTTGCCCATGAACAGGAATCAGGAATTCCTGAACTCTGATCGATTGCTGATTGTAGTTTATCCTGAGAGTCTCCCATGAGTGAAAGCCACAGTTGTAACCCCAATACAAAATTCAGTCCTACGTGGCATTCATCGCCATTTCCGAAATACTTTTTAGCCTCATTTATTGGCAGATCATTTTCGGCCACAAGTATTGTTTCACTGCTTTTTTTCTCAATGTGCTTACGGATTTTACGCACTACATCATGTACTTTAGGTAAATTTACGCAGCTGGTCCCTTCTTCTTTGATAATGCGGGGGATAGAGTCTAGTCTAAATCCATCAACTCCCATGTCGATCCAGAAATCCAAAATTTTGAGCATTTCTTCAAGAACTGCGGGATTCTCCCAGTTCAGATCCGGTTGTTGAGGGTAAAAAGTTGCAAAATAATAATCGTTTGTATGTGTGTTTGGTATCCAATTACTTGTTTTGATGTTACTGAAAGGATTTTCAGCCAGCAGCAGTTCTTTGCCTGTGTTGCTCCATATGTAGTAATCCCTGTAAGAACTCCTCAAGTCTTTTGAGGCATTTTCGAACCATATATGTTGGTTTGAAGTATGGTTAAGTGTTATGTCTATAATAACTTTAATATCCAGCACATGGGCTTCTGTAACGAATTTTTCGAAGTCATTTAGTGTTCCTAGTTCGCTTCTTACATTCAGGAAATCAGTAATGTCATATCCACCGTCAATCATTGGAGAAGGGTAGTGTGGAAGAAGCCATATCGCATCTATCCCCAGATTTTGAAGATAAGATAACTTGTCTGTTAAATTGATAAAGTTGCCTGCGAACTTATCTAAATACAGAGAATAAAATGTCGCATCTTTCCACCAATATTTTTTATCAGTATTCACATTAGTATTTTAACAGTTGCAGGGGATTTATTTGAAACTATCAGAACGAGAGAGGAAGTGATATCCAAACTCGTTCTGATTGATTAAGAGCTTGCTGCTCTATCGACCGTGACTCTTGCGAGAAATCCGTTCGTCCCATTTGCGTTTGCGCGATTCATCAGAAACTGCCGCAGCAACGATGAGGACGCCTGAAACAATAGCCGGAAGCAGGGTAAACTTAAGAAGACCCGCCCAGCTCATTGCGATCATCCTGAAATATTCATTTGCGGAATAGTTCAGGGTCAGGGCCGACAGGACCATCAGCACGATTTGTGCGATGATAATGCCGAAACCAAGCGTAAGCTTTACATTGAATGGCATCATGGTTCACCTTTCCTTTTTTAGGGTTTGTTGTTGATGTAGAAGATTTTACTACCGTTTTTATAAGTAGACAAACTCAGTCTTTGACGTAAAGAGTAAGTATGGTTTGATCCAGGACTTCACCTGCAGTGTTCTCGGCAGTTAGCAATATATCAAAAGGGCCGGTTCCGTAAGTCAGCCATTCGTCGAACTCAATTTTTAATTGTTTAAAGTTTCCTGTTGAGTCATTTTTCATTTCAACTTCACCAAGCACATTTACGTTTAGTGTCATTTTGTACTGGTCCAGAGGAAGATCCTCTATATATGCTTTGATTTTCTTTTCTCCCGAGACCACAGAATTATTTTCCGGATAATTTATAACTATTTTGTATTCGGTTCCGGTTACTACGTTGTTAAGGTCGGGTTCCGGTTGGGGTGGCGCTGGGTTTGGTGTGGGGGAGGGCTCCTGGGTCTGGCCTGTATCCGTTTGAGTACCAGCCTGAGTTGCCGGTTGAAGTGATGCGGATTCCGATATGAAAACAATGTAGTTGCTGCCGGCAC
Source organism: candidate division WWE3 bacterium (assembly GCA_003599255.1). GTDB lineage: Bacteria > Patescibacteriota > WWE3 > UBA101185 > UBA10185 > OXYD1-FULL-39-9. The sequence goes on from QZJF01000005.1 coordinate 94,319, forward strand.
CGCTTGCCGGACTTGTCATGTTCCCGCCTAAAACCACAGTCCCTGCCTGGAGTGATTTTGAATAGATCTTAAAATTGGTATCATTTGTCTTTAAAACTCCTGTAGTAAGAGTCCAATCGGATAGCCATGCCGGTATAGTATCGGCTCTTTCATCGTAACCTATGAAAATAGTTGCAGGATTACTTATTTCGAAATTTATGTAACTAACGGAATTTATATTTTTATCCGAATTCCTTCCTTTGATATATTCAGCTCCGGACACCTCAACCGGTATATCGGTAAATACGTATGCTCTGTCGGCATAGACGGACTTGGAGATATTTAAGATATCGGTTGAAAAACCCCCTGTCGCGCCTGTTAAATTAATGAAAAGACTGGAAGTGAGGGTGTTAACTACAGGCGTCGGCAGACTCGTACCGGTGTCTGCTGTTGCAAAATAGTTTTTCACCGTATTTTCGGCGGTTTTATTTTCTATAGTATAGTTTTTATCGTTAGGGCCACCGGAGTTTGGATCAACTTCCCATTCCCAAAAGTGAACACCAGCGAAATACGACTTATCTTTCCAGTATTCAAAGAAAGCGGTGTAAAGATCGCTTTGTTCCTGCATATCTACATTTGCGTTATATCCGTAATCCCAGGGTCTTGTAGATGCACCGTCTACACTTCTGTATCCGATTTCCGTAAAGATGACGGGTTTTCCGAATCTTTGTACAGCTGGAGTAACATAAGTCTGATCCAATGATTCCCACCTACTTATCATAGAAGAAACAGTCGGATTAGTAGTAGATGACAGCGGTCTGTACATTGACATACCAATCAGATCTAGTCTGTTTCCGAAAGGCAGATTAGTTTCATTATAAGAACCTGAGTCAGCGTTGGCGCTGTAGGTCAACTTTCCGGAATATACATTTCTGACATTGTCGATAAGACTGGTCCAGTAGGGAAGGTTGGCAGTATTCTGCGTTAGTGTGATAAGCTCGGCGCCTATGCTTAGCATCTCAATATTATTTTGTTGTGCCATGTTTGCATAATGCAAAATCATGTTCGAGTAATTCTGGAAAAAGCGGTTTTTATCGGACGGATTTAAGTTGGCTCTCCATGAACCTCCCTTAATATCCAGGTGGGGTTTAATCATAATTCCCATTCCCAACGAATGCGCTTTATTTATTGTATATACCATCAGAGAATCAGAAGGGGTTCTGCTTTTCCTATCCACGTTTGACGATGTTCTGGAGTCTGTTATCCATCCGGGAGTGATAGTAACGAAATTTACTCCGATCGAATTCAATTCACTCAAGGTGACGTCGACTTCAGAATAAGACTGATCGATTAAACGTATTGTAAATCCTTTTTGCCAATCAGAAATAGCCGCGGAAGATGTATTTTGCAGTATGAAAAAGGAAAATAAGAAAACGAGTACAGCTTGAATGGCAGGTTTAAGCATCTGTGAATTATACAAAAAAGATTATAGGTTGTATAGAGATTAGTTAAACAAAGGTTTTGCAGTATCCCAAAAATAGGGATTATTGTTCACGTCTTTTTCCCATAACCACCATTCAGCACCCCAGAAGTAGATATCTTTAAAACCCGCTTTTTGTGCATAATTAATTGTGCCAATGAAGTCTTGTCGGGACATTGTCTGATCTTTATCCTCCTGAGTGAGTTTTGAATTAATTCCGGGCCCCCATGGTTCAGCCTGAAGTTCGGTCACAATAATTTTTTCATAGGGAACCTGGACTAAATCGGCCTTTATCTTGTAGGTCCAGTGGGCTAGGGGATACTGGAAATAGATAAATCTTCCAAGAAACACTCCCCAAAAGTCATACCAGATTTTTCTGTACATTGAAATTGCCAGATAGTCTCCAATTTCGTAACTAGGCTTCCAGAAACCGCCTTCTCCGCTGTCCTGTATCAAAATCGGTCTGTTATCCAGAGTTCGTACAATTTTAACTTCATTTTCAACCACCGATTTTTTTATTTCCGTGCAAACGCCAAATGGAAAGAAAGGCTCGTTTTCAACCTGCCACATCTTAATTGACGTGTAACCCCGAAGCTCAACTATTGCATCGGTTACGTATTGGTAAAGCTCGTCATTTCTAAACTCTTCAATACTGATATCTTTCCACCATTGCGGCTCAAAGCACTCGGGAAACCTGGGAACTTTTCTGCCGACTGTCATAATTACATTTACGTTTCTTTTTTCCGCCTCGTCTAATTGCCACTTAATATCCTCAAAGTCATATTCGTCCTTTATCTTTTCTACATCGTCCCAGTAGGCTACAAGTCTGAGATTCTTTGCACCCAGATCGTCAAGAATCTGTATATAAGTTTCCTTCCAATCCATGCCAAGTTCCTCGGAATACTTTCTGCTGAAATTAACACCATAATTAATGTCTTTTTGCGGAACAGGCCTAAGGAATATGAAAAGTATAAAAGGGGAAACAATGATTAAGAATATCATCCCCATAATAATTCTAAAAAGCCTTAGTTCGAACAGATGTTTTAGTAAAACAATAATCCTGTCAAAAGGCCTTAAAAATGACAAAGCGGTCCTTATTAAAAAGATAGGAAAAGGATTTTCTTTTATATGTGTAAAATATTTAAGAGATTTCTTGCCCATTACACTTCAATTCTACCATTCACGCATATGTCAGCGTAGTAGTAAAATGACTCTCTGGGGATCCTTTCCAGATTGTGATTTCTATCTACATATACCAGCCCGAATTTCGGCCAGTATCCCTGATGCCATTCATAATTGTCCAGTAAAGACCAATAAAAGTAGCCTTTGACATTAACTCCTTGCTTCATAGCCCTGGCAGTTGAGCCTAACATGTCTTTGATGAACTTGATTCTGATTCTGTCTATCTGATCCGCTACTCCGTTTTCGGTTATGTATATTGGCAAGTTATAACGTTTTAGCTTCAGAAGAACTTTTTCCAAGCCGGCGGGGTTTACCCACCATCCTAGATCGCTTTGTACATCATCCACGTTATTTAAAAGAAGTTTTTTTAATCTTGTGGTGAAGTAATAGTTTAACCCTATGAGATCCATATATTTAGACATAGGTTTCAAAAAGAGATCATCGTTTACATAATAAAGGACTTTACTGACAATGTTGTCGAAAAATCTGTACTTTCCGGGTGCGGGCTCAAACCACACTATGTTTTTTACAACACCTACGGGATAGTCACCGACTGATTTTATTGCTTTATATGCCTTTATATGCGCCCGTGCCATGTTTGTTTGTATCATCATGGGTAGGAACAGGTCTTCTTTATTAGGAGGCCAGATGCCCTTTACGTAGGCTTGAAATGCAAAAACGTCGGGTTCATTTATTGTAAGGTATACATCTATCAAATCCCCGAATTCCTCAGCGCATTTTTTTGCGTATTTTTCAAAGTGTGACGGAGCTCTTAAATTTGCCCATCCGGATTTTTTGGAAAACCACAATGGATTGGTAAAGTGATGAAGAGTAACAAAAGTCTTCAGGTTGCGGGATTTTGCTGCTTTCAGCACTTTCTTATAATGTTCAATTTCGTTTTGATCAAAAGTATCTTCGGAAGGTTGAATTCTTGCCCATTCTACCGAAATTCTTATTGAATTATTGTTTAGTTTCACCGCCAGATCGAAATCTTCTTCATACCTGTTATAAGAATCGCAGGCAATTCCGCAATGTTCTTTTGGAAATTCCTCGTCCGGCTTTTTGTTTTGCTCCCATTCGTACCAGTCGTTATTGGTTATGTTTCCCTCTGTTTGATAGGAAGAAGTAGCTGTTCCCCATATAAAGTCTTTGGGAAAAATAAAAGTTGAGGCCATAAGAAGAGTATACATTATGCCACCTTTGGTAGAATACTCTTACCGAATTCCGATTCCAAAAAATGAGAGGAGACTTAAGTGGACTATTACCTTGTGTTGCCGTTTGTTGTGGCACTGATAGAAGGGGAGCGAGGGGGAGTATTAATTGGCCAACATCCGTATCTTCCTACAAAATCGTATCCGGGCTACTGGGATCTTCCGGGAGGAAAACTTGAACCGGATGAAACTCCGGAACAATGTATCTGGAGGGAGATTCAGGAAGAATTGTGCGTTGAGCCGATTGCTCTTGCTCTATATGGCGTGTACCATCATGACCGAGGTCATTTTCTGCCGGAAATGCGCAATATGATCCCCGGATTGGCTATTGCATACCGTGTCACTATAAACGGAGCAATTACCCCAATGGAGCAGATGAATGTTCATTATGCGTTTAGGGAAGAACTTATCAGAATAGGGCCGCTCTCGACCCCCTGGATGAGGTTTTTTCTCAAAGATATGCTGAAATAAATTAGGCATATTAAAACGAAAAACCCCTGTTTGGTCAGTGATACCTCACAGGGGTTTCTTTTTTTATGACTCGATCCTTGCGTGGCGCACCTTCTCAAGGTACTCACGGAGTGGTTCGGGCTCGATTCGGGAGTGCTCTGCATCGTAAAAGTACGTGTTACCCAATCCGATTCCGGCATAAGCTAAAAACGTACTTCCGACAAGCTTATACTCGCCGTTTTTACGTTTTGCTTCTGCTTTACCGAAGAATCGCCAATTCGGTTGGTTGTAATACCCATCCGAAATTGAGATTCTGGCACCTAGCGTAAAGCCACTGCAAGTTCCATCATCTTTTGACGGATTGTAAATGATAACCTCCATCCAGATGACCCTCACATCAAGCTTCACAGCATAGATTCGGTAAAAATACATCCCGACATGGTCCGATTGTTCGTCCAGCATGTTCGGAAAGCCATAGCTTTGCAGATCGTTTATCTGATGTGCATCGCTATCGACTGCCATCATACCCACGATTTCCAAAGGGTCTTTACCCAGTAGCGCCGAAAAAATTTGGACAGCGTCCATCATGTTTTTCCGACGGGTCCATGACCAAGGATACAGTTTCATTTCAATGTCCTTTCCGCTTTTCGCGTGAATAAGGGGCTTTTCGCCCTGAGGATTAAGTAGCCTTTACGGCTGTTGATGGCGTCCATTATACTATAAGATAGGGGATAAGTAAACTATAGGACCTGTCAAATATTACATATTTATCGGTTAACAAAATCCCTTGCACTGTCCTATAGGATATGTTAATGTAAGTGTCTTGCCCGAAGAAATAGAAAGATGACAGTAATAAAAAACAAAAACTTAATAGCCGTACAGACCGCCACCTCATTCAGTGAGGTTTCTCCGGTTACGTACAAATATTTGAAAAAAGGGAGGTTTAGGCCTAAATGAAGTGTTTTAAAAAATTCCGTTTAGCAGTCGATACCGACCTTTTAGGTCGGTTTTTTTATGCTCGTTAACAACTAAATATCAGAATTTCCGTTTCATATCGAAAGGAGAGGATCATGAAAATGCTGAAGGATGTTCTATTTTTGCTTGGTGAATCAAGAAAACACTTGTATAGAATAGTAGTTTTCATATTCGCCATGGAGGTTGGTCGCGTCGCGGGCAACGAGTTTTTTGTGAGGTTAGTAGACAATGTTGTAGAAACCTCGCAAATCATGTGGGTGTTGATGTTTGGCTGGATAGGAGTCTCCCTCATAAATTGGTGGTTCGATGGAGGTGCTGATTACTACATAGTCAAAATGCTAGTCGGAGTGGAATATGTTGTCCCTCTAAGGTCTTTGAAGCACCTTGTCACTCTGTCGATGAGATTTTTCAGCGACGCCGGGACAGGCAAAGTGGCCAAAAAGATTGAGCAGGGAGCGGACGGGCTTGCCAGGCTCTTGGAGTCGTTTAGCTGGGAAGTTGTAAGTTCTACTATCCAGATCACGGTTACAACAGTTTATCTGACTACCGTGTTGAAAGAGTGGGGGATAGTGTTGATTATCACGGCTGTGATATTCATTTGTCTAACACTATGGCTGGATAAGCTCAAGCGAGGACTCAGGAAACGCCGTTACGATTTGTATGAGATCTGCGGTCATCTGTTGTTTCAGATCATGCAGAACATGGCGATCGTCAAAGCGTTTGCAAAGGAGGAAGCCGAAGTAACAAGATACGAGGCAGTTCGATCGGAAATTCACGATACATCTCTAAAGGAGTTCAGATATGAGATGTGGTTCAATATCCTGCGTGGATCTCTGATTTCTGTAACTTTGGGTGTGATTTTCTATCTAGGCGTCCGAGGCATTTCCGCCGGTGAAGTTAAGGTAGGAAGCATCGTCGGAGCAATGAACCTGGCAACAGCATCTTTGTTCTCACTCTTCCGTTTAACCAGAATCCTGATCAGATTCATGGATAATTACGAGGCTATTTCACGCACAGTTGAATTTCTGCGGGAAGTTCCGGATGTAATAGATGTACAGAATGCCATAGAAGTAAGCAGCCTCGCAGGAGATGTGGTTTTTGATCATGTTCACTTTTCTTATGGACATGAGGGTGATAAAGATCGGGAATGTCTCGTTGATATAAGCTTTTCCGTTCCCGCTGGAAAGACCGTGGCTATAGTGGGGCCTTCTGGAAGCGGAAAGACTACGCTAATAAGTTTGTTACTTCGTTTTATGGATCCCACTTCGGGTGTCATAAAAGTTGGTGGCCATGATATACGTATGTTGACTCAGTCTTCCTACCGTAAACATCTTTCGGTCGTTCTTCAGGACAGTTTATTGTTTGATAGGACGCTTGGAGATAATGTTGCCGGTGGTTTGGATGTTTCTGATTATACATATGTAGAAGATGACATCTGGGATGCTTTACATCAGGCCCACGCCGCAGATTTTGTTAAAACACTTCCCGGCGGAAAGGCATTAGGGACAATGATAGGGGAAAGAGGCGTTAAGTTGTCCGGAGGTCAGCGTCAACGTGTTGCCATAGCAGCTGCGCTTATCAGGAGGCCGGTAGTATTGGTACTCGATGAGGCAACAAGCAGTTTGGATACACAAAGTGAGCGTGCCATTCAGAAAGCAATGCGAAACCTTCAGAGCAAGGGAGAGACAACAATCTTTGTGATTGCTCATAGACTGAGTACTGTCCGAGAAGCCGACATAATAATGGTTTTGAATGAGGGCAGGCTTGTACAGATGGGTTCACATGAGGAATTACTTGGAGAGGAAGATGGACTGTATGCGCAGATGGTAGGTGTACAGAACGTCAACTGAGATGGAACATGAAGTAGGGCGCCGTTTATTGTTTTATACAATCCGGCGCCCTTTTTTATTAAAGGAGAGAAAGAGAAGCCCCTGGTAATGAAAACAATAATGCTAAAGCAAATTCGACTGGCCAAAAAAGTCTGTTAATTATCCATGGGATTGTGTATTCAATTCCTACCGGGCCGCACGCACCATAATCAAACGGGCAGTAATAAGCATTTTTTACAAAGAAAACCTGCAAAAAGATACCTATTAACATATAAACCGTGAAAGCTAACAAACCGGTGCCGAAATCTACGAGAAATGTTTTATTTTTGTTCATGAATTAAGTGTACAAAAAAGAGAAGACCTCCGCTTGGGTTTTTATTCCAAATTGCGAAGGTCATTTGATTGTCTTGTGATGCCGTGATTTTAGTAGTTAGCTGCCCAGTTTCCGGGGACTCCTACAAAAATCCGCGACACCTCAAACGGTATGTCACCAAAGAGCGGGGACAGGATACGGACAATCTCGTCCGAAGTGACGTTCGGGTTGTCCGTTTTCAGAATGACTTCAACGTGACCGACATTGCACAGGTCGGTTGTACAACGTAACGTTTTGACGATGATGTCATTAGCTGCTACTCCGAGCGTGAAAAGGTCAACTGTTAAAGCATCGAGAATTTCATCGTACAATTCATTGACCTTTAAACCCAGCTCGAAGCTGGACGGATCAAACGTAAGATGTGCCATTTTCTCTCCTTATGTCTTATTTGAGTTCTTCGAATATGCCGTAATTATAACAAAAAATGGTCTTTCTGTAAATAGCTATAGGCTTTTAGTCCGTGCTTTCACTTTTTACGAAATTGCATATAATCAGGATGTATGTACATTTCAAAAACTGTATCGGAGGCCATGAAACGCGTGGACCGAAAAGATTTTGTTGGTCAGGTACACGAACCGTCAGCTTACGTTGACGCTCCATTACCAATAGGTTACGGACAGACCATCTCACAACCTACTACAGTTGGAATCATGTTAACAATGTTGGAATTGGCGCCGGGAATGAAAGTCCTTGAAGTAGGATCTGGCTCCGGGTGGGTAGTAGCTTTAATTTCTCATATTGTCGGAAACTCAGGTGAAGTTATTGGAGTGGAAAGGATTCCCAAATTAGTGGAGCTGGGAAAAAAGAATATTGAAAAATATTGTAGGGATAAAAATGTTGCAATTTACAATACTGAGAAGGAAATCGGGTATCAACCGCGCGGACCATATGACAGGATAATCGTTTCTGCCTCTTCTACCAGTCTCCCTACAGAATTAGTTTACCAACTTAAAACGGAGGGGATCATGATTATTCCTATATTGTACTCGATCTGGAAAGTTATGAAGAAATCCGACGATCCGGAGGATATCATAAAGCAGGAATACCCTGGTTTTGTTTTTGTACCATTGGTATATTAAAGTTTTAGGACGGGGTTATAATAATCTAGGTGATTAAGAAAATATTAAAATTTTTAGGTTATACCACGCTGCTTTTTGTAATGATACTTTTCTTTTATCCCAAACCTGCAGTTTCTTTTCCCGAAGGGGGATGGATACCTGGTATACAAAGCGAAGGATATGTATGCGAATGTTTAGGGTACAGGACTCCGCTTGTTGAATATATAGATATGGGAAAGGGCTACAAAGAAGAATTGCGTATGTTAGCAAAGTGTTACGGTATTCCTTATCACTGTGCAGATTACGATGAGAACGTCGAATAGTCTGGCAGGCACTAGTTGATTATGTCGGGAACTTCTATGCAAGTAGCAATCTGGAGGTGAGATGCTAAAAGTACTTTATAAATATCTCCAGTTGAGGTATATATGGGTTAAGCCAACAAGGTTAACTAAAATGATAAGCACAAAGCAGTTAATTACATTAAACCTAAAATACGGTACTGAGACAAAGCCTCTAAAAGATGTTGCATTTGCCCAGTTAGTGTCAAAAGCCTTATATTTAGCGGACTCCCCATTATCGCAAAAACAAATAGCAGTAAAAGTAAAAGAGCTTCTTGGTATTCAAAAAGTTACGAGGAGCAATATTGTCGGTGGTTTAACCTATCTTAAAGATGAGGGTAAGGTAACAGAAAAAAATGCCGGCATGTGGGAGTTGACATTAAGGGAGAGGAGCAATATTGAATCTAATCTTAATACTGACCAACACTTGATGGAGGATGTCATAGAAAGGCATTTTCCATCAGATATCGATAAAAAAATAATACGGGAGTGGTTTATAGATGCAGCGACTGATTTCTTTGGTCATTTTGGCGATGAGTTGGTAACTTCAATAACGAAGAATACTAAAACTAGACCAAAGGATCTAAAAGAGTTGCTTAAGCCTTCTATTAACAAATACTCATTACTTGCTAACTCATTAGAATTAGAAAAAGGTTTTGTTGACTTTATTTCTTGTGACGACGATAGGGATAAACAATACTTCATGCAGCTTATTTATGCTATGTTTTCTGCAAGGTTAGTAGCAGCTGACCTTGGTTACGACCCTATAGCTGTAGATGAAGTGAAAAATGCTACACTTGTATTAGACACTAACGTTTTATTTGTTCTAGCATTAGAACGCCATAAATCAGCAAAAGCCTTAAAAGCTGTAATCAACACATTAAATAAACTTGGCTCCCGAGTCGTATATTTGGACTGTACGAGGCAAGAATACTCTAGAGCTGTATCTCATGTTAAAAAAAGTACACTTGAAATAGTTAATTATGGTTATCCGTGGGAGGTTCTAGTTAATACGACAGACTCCTTTATGAGAACAGCTATAAAGCGTGGGTGTTCAAAAGAAGAACATTTTAATGAGTTTTTCAGAAGCATTATGTCCGTCCCAGATACATCCGAGTTTGGTTTTTCGTTAAGTTTTGAGGCCGATGCTGTAACTGAAGAAGTATCTAAAAAAGCTGAGAATGATAAAGGTATGCAAGCAAAAATCCAAGACTTTAATACGAGATACGGTTCAAAGCTCAGGGAATATCCAATAAAGTCGCCCTCATCACTGATCCACGATGCCACACTTATACACGTTTGCGACGCTAAGAGAAAAGAAGGCGAAAAGTACTGGGTTCTAAGTTTGGACAGGTCCTTGCAAATGTATGCAGTTAATAACACAAATCCACACGGTGTCTCCACGGTGATTTCACTTGATATCCTAGTTCAGGTATTAGCTTTGAATACGACGGCTGGAGCCGTTGATTCAAATGAGTTTGCTCCATTCTTAGCCATTATGATGTTGAATGAGTGTCTTCCCACGCAAGGTGCTTATAGTATGGTTGACTTAAAAACCATGGCACAGATAAGTGATGAGGTTAAAATATTACCCCCAGCAAATATTGATAGATTAGTAGACATAGTTAAAAAAGCACGATTTGCAGGTAAACCAATAGATAGTAGCCAGTTCCTAGTTAGTTTTAATAGGGCATTACAGACTGAGAAAGAGAATGTTGGAGAAGAACTTAGAAAAGCACATGAGACAATTGAAAGTTATAAAGTTGATTTGGACAAAGAAAAAGAAAAATCCCTAAAAGTTACTTCTTATTTACAGGATGACCACAAGTCAAAGTTATCTCGTCGTTATTTAAGAGATTTAGTTATCAAAATCCTTATATCAATAATAATAGGCTTAGTGATAGGAACACCTATTCTTGTATTTTTGCCGAAAGTACTTGGTGAGGCATATGAGGCATACATTTTTCTTGTTACTACGGTTCCTGTATTCGCATCTGCTTTGTGGATTATTCCAAAATCAGTCAAGACTTACAAAGCTTCAATGGCAAGGATTGAAACAGAGGCTCAAAAGGAAGTTACGGAAAGTATATCCGGAAAGTGATATCGATAAAATATGGATTTTGATAAATACATACTTTGGCAAATGGAACAGGACAGTAAGTTAAGAGACGAGGTCGGGCACACCTATTTCCAAGCACAATTGAATAACCTAAACAAGTTAAGGGATTTAGTTGTACATATGACAACAATATCCGCCGGAATAATAGGATTCACCATACCAGTGTTTGGTAGCAGTACTCTTGTTAAAACACCTGCTCTTCTGATTGGAGGATTGCTGGAGTTACTGGTTCTAACAACTTACGGTATATGGTATCTAAAGTGGATATTGGAGACCGAAAACCGTGATTTAACCCTTCAACACAGGAAATACAACGAAGTTGTAGATTCTATACGGGATTCTCACTTAAAAACCTTTGAAAATCCTACTGAAAAATCATTTCAGCATCAACAGGAAGTGGGGGAGGAAGTTATGAAGGCACTCATTGCTGACCCCGTTAAGGATAAAAGAGACTACGCTTTAGACATTCTTTTTATCGCATTTACTTTGGGCCTTCTTCTAATAATACTGTCTTTGGTTCCCGTTAAAGTTGGATAGGGTATGTACCACTAATCCGGTCGTCTATACCCTCTTGTTTCAACCGGTGTGTGTCACCGTCCGACTTTATGATAACTTCAATCTTTAACTTGCCGTCCGTACTGTTATTATCCTGCTCTTGTACCTTGTATAGAAAATAGCCCTTTTCTGTAAACCCCTCGTTTTCAGGTCTCTTTTCCGAGTAGTATTTGTTAAACATACCCGAGTTTGAGCTAAACTTGTAAAACATTTTTCTTTCTACTAAATCCTGTGTTCCCACTCCTATGAAAATGTAATCTCCAACTTTAAGAGGGGTAGGAAAGTCATTATTATTGAAAGTTTCGATGCCAGAGTATTTGTTGTACTCAGATAACTTAGTCTCATTGCCGTGGTCGTCTGATAAATAAGTGATGATTGGATAAGGTTCCGTGTCTTCATAGCTTTCGGTGACTTCTGGATTGCCTCCCCAAAAATCTTTGAACAACCCCGTAAGTGTTGGTTTGTATTTTGAGATTGCGATATTATCAAGTTCTTCATAGGGCGGATTTAGCTCTATTTTGTTGTCAATATTGAACTGTGTGTTATTTTGGCTAAGTTGATTCCATTCATCTATGAGGGCCGGGTAGGTCTTTTGACTGTAGTTATTCCACTCTTCGTCAGACATTTCTTGCTGTTCGTATAAACGCATTTTAGCTATATAATCTTCTTCAATGTCAACTAACTTTAGTTTTTCAGATAATCTTTTGTCTAATAGTTCCGTAAGTTTTGACCATACCCTTGGGTTAGTGTTTTTAGCTTCTGTGGTAAGTTCTACGGACTTTTTAAGGTTGGTGTTGAGGTTATCTTCGAATAACCTAACTACTTCATGACCTTCCGGTGACCTTATGAGGGCGTGACTATACATCTCTTCGACAGCTAAACTCTTTGTTGTATACAACGTGGCATAATCATAGGCTTTATGCAGCAGATTTCTCGTATGCTCAATATCATTGAACACCAAGTCTTGTTTGTAGTTATCAAATGCAATGATTAAAGTAACACCAAAGCCTAATACTCCCAAAAATAGGCAAGATAGTAAAAATGGCACAACTATTTTTCTTGTTAACTTTAGTAGAGTTTGAACCATAAATCATCGACTTTTTCTTGTACGTCATTTAGCTTGCTCTCTAGGTTTGATATATCCCTCTGAATACGGCCTATTTCTCCGTTTATATCATTTTCCATAAGTGGTGCATCAAGTGTATTTTCAATAGAGTCTAGAGTATCACCGATTTTATCTATTTCCAGATTGTAGTAGAGAGATGAGTTTATATTTTCTACCTTCCTTAACCTAATATTAGTATCTATAAGCAAAGCAGCTAAGGCAACAAACACAACGATTAAAACCTTATTTCTTGCCAGATAAGGCAGTACCAGTGATTTATATGGAATTGATATTTTATTCATAAATCCCGCCATACAAAGTAAAAACGATAATGTTATGGCATCTGTGCCATAGAGCCATTTTGGCATAAAAGCCATAATCAGACAAGAACTTATGACTATGGCAACACTTTATGAAAAAGTAGGAATTAATATAAAATACTACAGAAAGAAACTGGGTTTATCTCAAGAACAATTAGCTTTTAAGGCAAAAATCGATATGACTAGTGTAAGTGAAACTGAAAGCGGGTTACGAAATACTTCTCTTAAAACAATCGCTAAACTTGCAAAAAGCATTAAATATAGAGCCTTTTGAGCTACTAAAGTGATAGATTACTACCTCAGTCAATATGGGATTTTGTTTGTTATTCCAGTGTTCTATACAAATACAACATAAAAAATAAAAAATGGCAGAGAAAGTATATGGATTACATACTTTTTGACCTGTGTATCCTTTTTTTACAACTGTTATTTTTCACAAAAAGTGTGAGGATACAACATTCATAACTATAAGGGGTGGATCAAACTGGAGCTACCCGTACCCTATATACCTCTGTATCGAAATAAGTATTAGAATAAGCCCAGTAGAGCAACTATTATGATTACTGTTTCATCAGAGGATATTGAATACCTTGAGAAATCAAGGAGCGATTTCCTAGAACAACTGAAGATTAAAAATAACGACTTGTTATTTGGCGTAGGTGACTTAGTTGTAGAAGTAATAAAGCCATTATCCAAAGGAACAGTGGTAGAAAACAAAACAGATTTCTTATTGGAAATACTCGCTTACGTAGCGGGGGTAGAGTATGTGACTTTGAATAAGCTTTCGATACTCAAGTTCGATACAGATATAAAAGCCACTAAATATAAGGCTTTTTTAGATATTAGGTCCGCTTTAGGCTACGGAACAATAAAAATCAATAAAAAACTGCTTAAAACCTTGATGTATTACAAAGACCAAGCTGAAAGTATGAACTGTCTTTCTGACTGGTGTCACGACGAGGCCAACAGGATACAAAGGAAATATCAAATCCCGATAGATGCGTTGCAGAAGTTACCGGAAGCTATTTACGAGATTATTTTGGAGTTTCTGAAAGATAAACAAACACTTACTAATGGAGAAGAGATGTATATAGCGTTTCTAAATGATAGTATCGATATTGCTTTGACGAGGTTTTCCGAAGATTTAGGATTGATTCCAATTACACTTTACAGTTTGCGAGCGAAAACTCCCAAGGGCATTAAAAACACTTATTGTAGATACTGTCACAACTCTATAAACAGGGGAGACGCAGGAGATTATTGCACAAAAAGAGGCAATCGGGTCTGTTTTGAGCAGAATGTTGGAAGTAGAACAAAGAGGAAATCTACAAATGAGCTGGTTTTTATTAACACAAAAGATAAGGTGTGCGTCTCATGCGGAATACCACTTGAATATAATGTTTGCCGTATAGTAGGCGATAAGCTATTGTGTAAAAAACCTCAATGTTACGAGAGATTAAAATACAAGAGCAAAAAACTAAAGAGATAAGAAGATTCCCCAAAAACGTGCCTTAGCGATTGATGCATATTCTTCTATGAGATGCTGAAAACATGGAAAAACCAGTTTTCACACTAGATGAAGTTAAAGCACTCAAGATATTAGGACTCTTTGATTCTGAGATATCCCTTATATCCTATATTAGAACTCTAAAATGGGGTTCTGTTGAAATAACTGTCCAAAACTCTGAGCCTGTATTCGCAAAATCAGCTTATCAAACAATTAAGTTTGCTTCCGGTCAAGGAAGGGTATCAAGTGAACACGGATAACCAATTGACTTGGTTAACAGAGGAGTTGTGTGACAAGATTAGGGTCGTTTTTGAGCCTAAATACGGACATTTACTTAGTGATAATGAAGTTTACGATATAGCAAATAATCTAGTTTCGTTTTTAGAGCTAATACTGAAAAACAGAGGTGCTCAATATGAAGGGAAATAGACGAGGTTATACATCATTTTCAAACGATTCTCTACGTGAGGGTTACCTCCCAGACCACCTTTTTAGATTTAGGGCCATTATGGAATCTCATTTAGGTTCTGCAGGTAGAGCAGTTGTAAAGTTAGAAACTATAGCATATGAGATGGGTAAAAACAGAAGAGCTGCAGAGCGTGCGAAGAAGTGGTTCCTTCGGAACTCTAATCTGCAAGCAAAAAAGCGTGGGTATTTATATGAGTTCTACACAGAACCAGACAGGAGTGTCTTATATGGTCAGACTCGTGTGTCGCATGTCGTAGTACACCCAGATACCTTTACAAAAATAACAAAAGAAAAAGACTTATATAAAAACCCTAAAGAGGTTTTTTCAAATAAGTGGGAAAAGAGTGGAAAACCTCCAGAGTTAAGTGGTGAAGAAAAGGTGTTAGTGGAAAACATAGTTAAATGGGTAATGAACCCGATGTTTAAAACGTGGTTACCAGAAAAGGTTGAGAAGTACAGAGCTATTGGTGCCATTCGCAAATATGGCTATGCGGCGATTTTAAAAATATATAAAGAGGAGGCAGAGTGGGGACTTTCTCCGCATCCCAAGCCGTTTTGGGAACGTATAAAGGAGTTGGACAATATGGCACAGACGCCAAAATAGTATATAATTAAAGTGTACCCAACTTAATAGAATCGCTATTTTAATGGCCGTCTCAGTCAACTTGAAGCGATTCTTGTTGGGTACAACTGGGGCGGCCATTTAATTGCTTTAAAAGGAAAAATATGAACGATTTAAGATATGTACAATATGCAAGAAAGTCTACGGAAGCCAAGGAAAGACAAATCCTATCTATTCCGGAGCAAGACGCTGAAAACAAAAAATATCGGGAAAGGGAAGGTTTAAATGTAGTTAAAGAGTTTCGGGAAAGTAAATCGGCATTCAAATCCGACAATCGAATAGAGTTTGACGAAATGTTGCGAATGATAAAAAGAGATGAAGCCGACGCTATTTTAACGTGGAAACCTGACAGGCTTTGTCGTAATCCTAAAGAGGGTGGAGAGATACTCCAGTTACTTCAAAATGGAGTAATTAGGGAAATACGAACACCGTTAGGTGACGTTTATACTCCAGAATCTGACCAGCTTATCTTGTTAATACACTTTGGTATGGCTAATCAATACTCAAGGAATATAAGTCAGAATGTTAAAAGGTCTATGCCTTACAAAGTTGCAAGAGGGGAGTATTACCGAGCGGCTCCTATTGGTTACGAAAACTTTGGAGAACAAAGAGGACATCGAAATATAAGGCCTCACCATTTTGAAGCACCTCTAATCAAAGAAGTTTTTGAACTTTGTGCAAAAGGCGGCTATTCTCTTGGTTATTTAACCCGATTTTTGTCAGAAAAAGGTTTGAAGAGCAAAAAAGGTAAAGAAATAGCTAAAAGTAATATGCATAGTATTTTAACTAGCCCCATTTATTATGGTTATTTTTACTATAAAGGTGAGCTTTATAAGGGTGACTACGTTCCTTTAATATCCAAAGATACTTACGATGCTGTTCAAGTTGCGTTAGGGGACAGAAGTGTACCCAAAGTAAACTCATGGAAGCACCCATACAATGGCTTACTGAAGTGTGCTGAGTGTGGTTGTGCTATTACAACTTCTGTAAAAAAGAAATACTATAAAGGAACTAATCGCTTTGTAACCTATGCTTATCATCATTGTACCAAGCGAAAGGGAGTATGTTCGCAAAAACCAATGTCATCTGCCAAACTGGAAAGTATATTTATTGACGCCATCTCAAAGATAAACATAGATGCTGACGTATGGTCTTTGGGTATGGAGTTAGTAAAAGCTAAATATCATAGCCAAGTTAATCAAAATAACACTCAACTCGACCACTTTAGAATCGAATACAACCGTATTGAAGGCAGGATAAACAGATTGATTACAATGCGTGCGGATGCGGAGATAACCGCCGAAGAGTTTAAGGCACAAAAGAACAGCATGCTTGAGGAGCGTGCGAAAGTTGAAAATAAGATTAACGACACCAAGTTTTCCTCTGATAATTGGTTAGAACGTACGGAAGAGTTCTTAAATACAGCTTTTTATGCCAAAGGAATCATTGAGGGTAAGGATATTTTGAAAAAACGAAAGTTAATTATGGACATAGGTTACGACCTCAAGCTAGATAAAGGAAATGTTGTTGTTACTTACAGAAAACCCTTTGATATACTGCTTGACCCGGCATATCGTACTAATTGGCAGGGGTGGAAGGAATCGAACCCTCGTTAACGGTTTTGGAGACCGCTGTACTACCACTGTACGACACCCCTAAAATCCTGCTTTTTAAATACTCTGGAGCCCACTCGCGGAATCGAACCGCGGACCACTTCCTTACCATGGAAGTGCTCTACCAACTGAGCTAAGTGGGCACTTTCCTTTATTATTTATGGTGCCGAGGGAGGGATTCGAACCCCCGAAGGCATACGCCAGCTGATTTACAGTCAGCTCCAGTTGGCCACTTTGGTACCTCGGCAAGAATCAACAATCACGTAATTTTATGGAGCCAGAGGTGGGATTTGAACCCACGACCTAACGCTTACAAAGCGCTTGCTCTGCCACTGAGCTACTCTGGCGAACGAAGTGAGACAGAGGTGTGCACCGCAGACACTCCGGCGCGACAGCTCGCCACTCCCGATGTGCTGGATTATTTTATCATGCGCTAAGTATTATAAAAACATATTGAACAATAAATAGCCATCTGTTATATAATTGACACCCGAATTGTTCAGAAAAGGAGAGTAAAGCTTATGTCAAAGAATTCTTCAGATGTACCGGAAGCCGTAGAGGGCACAAAAGTGCCGCCTATACGTTCTGTTCGTTCCGGCGCGTGTTTATGGATGATTGGTCTGGATAGTAGTCTTAGTTCACCAGGCCAAAATCATGATGTAGTTTTGAGAGAAACATCCGGGTGTCCCTGCATCAATTGTCTTCACGTACATTCCGGAACAATGTGCGGCAAGCTTGAAAAATGCCCAAAACCGGTCGTGCTGACTTAGACTTTCCGGCATAAGCGCAAGCATTTTCATTTTTGGGGTGTTGATAAACAAACAACATTTATCTCACCCCGAATTTCTGCTAATATCTAAACCATCCCTGTCCGATAACCAAATAAGAAAGGAGCATGTATGTCAGATTCAGACGAGGAAGCTAGAGTATTTACGCCGGAAGTTCCGGTAAACTCGGATCTATTCGAAGACGAAGTTGACGAAGAAGATCTGGAGTGTCCGTGTATAGAGGAAGGATGTCCCGGTGCCAAAAGATCCAACCCAATATGTTGGAACGGTCTGTACCGGCAGTGTTGTCTGTTTTGCAACGGGCACACGTTCCATTCCGAACTCTAACGTCTGACTGACGAACCCAAGGAGTCTTTTATAATGAAAGGCATCTGACTTGTGCGGGGGCCCTCTAAAGGTTGCAACAATTGAATATACTAGCCGCCACGCTATTATCTTCGCAACCGGGCCCCCGCCCAACCCCTTACCCTTGAAAACTTTTATTTAACGTGGTTTAATCTACACTGCTATGGCTAAAGTTTGTGATATTTGTCTAAAATCTTATCAGAAGGGCAATTTGGTACCGAGAGGTATCGGTAGACGTGTTACCAGAAGAACCACAGTCAGAAGACAACCCAATCTTAGATATAAAAAGTTTGAGATTAATGGAATTTCGGTAAGGTTGTGGCTATGCGCTTCATGCCTTAAGAGGATTAAATTTGACAGCAAGAAGCTTTCCGAAGCCGCAGAGGTTGCTGTCGAAACTGCAGGCAAAACAGCCAATTAACAATCAGTCAGTTTTATCCCTATTCAACAGCTTGTCCTTAAGCCCTTTCGGTTCTTGGATGACAGGCAGTACATATCCGTTTTCAAATTCTTCCCAATTGATTTTGTTTCTTCCCTCAGGTTGTAAGGTCCTTATTTTGAGTTTATTTTGATCGTCAAGTTCAGCCGAGTGTATCCTAATTTTTGACTCTTTGTTGATATTTGACCTCAATATGAAGTTTCTTCCGCTTAGTTTAGGATTCTTTTCAAGATATTCTGCGAGGGTCCAGGCAATTGGCCACGGATTGTATGCACGTATTTTCCGCTCAATGACGTCAGCCGGACTTTTCCATTTAATTTCAGCGTCCTCTTTGAATATAAACGTGCTTTGCGGTTGGGTTGGTGAGTAAGTATATGTCGCGCTATCCTCATCCTGGGGGATCTGTGTTATCTGGCCTTGACTATATCTTTCTAAAACTTCTGTAATATTTTCAGCCGCAAGCTTGAAAAGCAGATCGTACAATGTTCCGGACGTTTCGTTGCCTGCCATTTTGTACCCAATTTGATGTAATATGTCCCCGCTATCCATTCTTTTTTCGACCAAATGAATTGTGATGCCTGTTATCGAATCTCCATTGAGGATGGCGTGTTGCACAGGACTTGCGCCCCGGTATTTAGGTAATAATGAAAAATGAATATTTATTAGCTTTTTCGGGAATGTTTCGATAAGCGGTGCCGGAATAATAAAACTGAAGTCCGCGACTAAGACAAAGTCAACATTTGAGTTATTTAATTGTTCAATTACCTTTTCAAGATCAGTTCCTTTTAGTCCGGATATAGTTACGTATTTAACATTGTTTGTTTTCGCCCATTTTTTTACTTCAGTTTCTTTTAACTTCTGATGTCTCCCCACTTTAACGTCATTTTTAGTTACACAAAGTACGAGTTCAAATGTTTCATTTAACTTTTCAAGTATGGGGATTGAACGATCCGAAGTCCCGAAAAATGCTACCTTTAATTTCTTATGCTCATTTACTTCATCCATTGTTTTTTCTTGCCTCGTTTTGAAGTATTTTATCCAGTTCTTTTTCGCTAATGGCCTTTCCTATTACTCTGGAAGTGAATAAAATACCGTCCAAATGATCGATCTCGTGTTGTACAACTCTGGCAAAGAAGTCCTCCGCAGTAAAAGTAATTTCATTGCCGCTTAAGGTTAAGGATTTTACTTTGACTTTGGTGTGACGTTGAACCTCTCCGTACACGTCCGGAATACTTAGACAGCCTTCCCAGTCAACATCCGTCTCCTTTGATTTGCTTATGATCTCGGGGTTTATTAATATCATATCTTCATAATCGAATCCGTGAGGTATGGTAGGACTTTCAAAGAATCTCCTTACTACGCAAACTCTATTTGGGTTCCCGATTTGAGTTGAGGCAATCCCGGCACCTTCCGGTTCCTTGGCACTATTTAAGGTATCTATTAGTGTCTGGGTCAATGCCTTTATATCATCATCAATGACTTTGACCTTTTTGGTTTTTTGGGTCAATATTTTATCTGGTATTGTTACAATTTGGGCTTTAGCCATGCGCATATTTTATCATTTTTGCCGACATTTATGTTAAACTTCCCCTGTTATGATAAATAAAATCCTTAGTTACTTTTCTCATGACATCGGCATAGATCTTGGAACCGCAAATGTGTTGGTGTATGTAAAAGGGAAGGGGATTTTGATTCGCGAGCCAAGTGTTGTTGCCGTACACAAAAAAAGCAAAGAAGTACTTGCGGTGGGTACCGAGGCCAAGCGAATGCTGGGCAAAACGCCACAGAATATTGTGGCAATACGCCCGTTAAGACACGGAGTAATTTCTGATTTTAGCGCCGCGGAAAAAATGATTCTTCATTTCATTAGATTAGTACACAGCATTCCTTCAAAAATGCCGAAAATTCCAAAACCACGTATTGTTATTGGTGTACCGTCAGGAGTTACCTCTGTAGAGAGGAAAGCAGTTATAGATGCCGCCAAGAATGCAGGTGCCCGGGAAGTTTTTCTTCTGGAAGAGCCTATGGCCGCTGCCATTGGTGCGGAGCTTCCAATTACGGAGCCGCGTGGAACAATGATAGTAGATATGGGCGGCGGTACATGTGAAATAGCCGTGATCTCCTTGGGAGGAATAGTTGTCAACAAATCAATTAGAGTGGCTGGGGATGAACTGGATATGGACATAGTCACTTACGCAAAGTCCAAGTACAACTTGCTTTTGGGTGAAAGATCCGCGGAGGAAATTAAGCTTGCTGTCGGTAATGCAATTGAGACTGAGGACGAAGAAAAGTACAAATATTTAATGAGGGGGCGGGACCTCAAATCAGGACTTCCAAGGTCGATCGAAATTACACCCGCTGAAGTTCGTGAGGCTCTTAAAGGTTCCATATCCAGAATAATCGGATCCATAAAAGACGCAATTGAAGAAACCCCAGCGGAACTAATGACCGATATTGTCCGGGATGGATTGGTACTTGCCGGTGGAACTTCTCAATTAAGAGGATTGGACAGGTTGATGTCGATGGAATTGAAAATTCCGGTTAGAATTGCTAAAGATCCCATGACTTGTGTGGTGAAGGGATGTGGAAGAGTCCTTGATGATTTTGTATTGCTAAACAAAGTAAAAATAGCGTAGTGATAAAATAACTTTGTGAAATATCTTGCTACCTCTCTAATCATATTGTTGCTAGGTGTAATTGGTGTTTTAAATCCGGTTAGGGATTTTGTGCTTGCCATTTCAGCGCCGGTCCAATTTGGCTTGTACCAGAGTGCGGTATCCATAAAGGAATTTGCCGGATTTTTTGCCGGAATAGGTGATGTAAGGAATGAGAATTTGAAAATGCGGGAGGAAATAATTTCATTAAAAACACAGTTATTCGAACAAGAAACAATCAAAAAAGAAAACGACATGCTTCGGGAACAGCTTGAACTTGCTGACCAGAATAGACTTGACTACAAATATGTGCAGGCACATGTTATGGGCAACCCCAAGGATCTTACAAGCGGAACAATAATTTTAGACAAGGGTTCCAGACACGGTATCAGAATAGGGGACAATGTGATAAGAGGATTAAATTTGATTGGAATAGTGAGGAGTGTTTCATTTAATCGCGCCTATGTAGAAGTTATAACATCACCAAATATGTCATTTACTGTTTATAATTTGAGCGCAGCTGAGGGCACAGAAGCTCTTGCTGTGGGGAAATATGGCTCCTCCATATCAATGGAAAGAATATTGCCTACGGAACACGTTGGAGTAGGGGATATGATCGCAACTTCAGGCAAAGATGGTTTGTTTTTGCCGGAATTATTTGTAGGGCGTGTGACTTCAGTCCAGGACGATCCGGCACAGCCGTTGAAAACTGCTTCTCTCTCAACACTACTGGATTTTTCTAAACTTGATAGCGTCTTTGTTATTGTTTCGGAGGAGTAATTTATGAGAAAAATTATTATCTTATTCTTAATGGGGACTGTGCTAGTAATACTTCAGACGTCTTTTTTTTCGGTTCTATTTGGAAATCTTGCCAATCCTAATTTGATATTCGCTTTCTGTTTTGCATTTCTGATTGTAGGAGATAAAGAGTCAGCATTTCAGGGAGGGATAATTTTTGGTTTAACCTTAGACATATTGCTGGCGACTATTCCGGGACTAACCTCGGTTTTTCTTGTAGTTTCCATTGCACTGGCAGATGTATTTGAAAGGACTATTTTGAGAGGTACGAGGAGTTATTATCTGGTTTTAGCCGTTTCAAGTTATTTATATCATTTTCTGGGTACCGGAAAAATCTACATTTCGTCAGGTATGTTTTTGGGTATTATATTAACTTTGGTAAGTTGTGTCGGTTTTGCTTGGGGGATTATGAATTATTCTGGTTTTAAGCGCAAATCTATTATATGAGAAATCTGATATTTGAGGAGATTGATAAATACAATCCTGTTAAAAAATTTAATGTATTTAAGGGTCGCCCCGAGCCGCTTGAGTTTGATTCCATGATTCCGGGGAAAAACATTGAGCAAAAGTCTGATTCGCAATTTTCAAGTTTTAAGCAATGGAATTTATCGATTTTTGTATGTGTGGTGATATTTGTCTACTTTATTTTTTTAGGCAGGGCAATCAATCTTCAGATTGTGAACAATTCAAAGTACGCTACTTTAGCTTTAGAAAATAAAACAAGAAAGTCCGTTATCATCCCGGAACGTGGAGTGATTTATGATAAAAACGAACAAGTACTGGCAAGAAATAAGCCATCATTTGCTTTGGAGCTCAACTTAAGTTTTTGCAGCACCAGGTTTATCTGCGAACAGATTCTTGAGAGAGTCGGCGCAATAATTTCAGTTAAATTGAACAAGGAAAAAATACTAAGTGAAATAGATTCCGGTAAGTCTTCCGTGATAATTGCACAAGGCCTTAAAAAGGAGGAAATTCTCGAGGTAGAGTCGAATCTTTACCAGCTTCCCGGAATATCCGTTGCCGTCTATCCGGTTCGGTCATATGAGCACGGAGATGTATTTTCGCACGTTTTGGGTTATGTTGGTTTGGATGACGAGTCGATCCAACCAAAGATAGTTGGCAAGTCAGGGGTTGAGGAATCCTACGATGAAATACTATCCGGAATACCGGGAAGTATAATTACCAAAGTTGATTCAACAGGTAGAAACTTTGTTGTTGTTGCCAAGGAAGATGCCCTGCCAGGTAGAAATATAATTACTTTTCTTGACGTAAAACTTCAGGTAAAAGCTTACGAATTGCTTAAAAAAGCCGTAGATGAGGATAAGGACACTACGGGGGGAGTTATTGTTGCTCAGGATCCGCAGACAGGTGGAATTTTAGCGCTGGTAAGCTACCCGGCCTTTGACCCCAATAAGTTAGTTGAGGGTCTAAGCCAGGAAGAGTTCAATCTTTTACAGGAGGACGCATCGTATCCGTTCTTTAACAGGGCAATCTCTGCCGCATATGCGCCGGGTTCCACATTCAAAATGGTGACTGCATCAGCTGCACTGAGCGAAGGGACAATTACTCCGAATACAACTATTTTTGATCCGGGGTATCTTCAGATTGGAACTTATATATTCAGAAACTGGAAACTTGACGGCCATGGAGAAGTGAATTTGAAGAGGGCGCTACAGGTCAGCAATGATACTTATTTTTATACTGTTGGAGGTGGATACGGGGATGTAAAAGGTGTTGGAATAGAATTGCTCTCTGCATGGGCTGAAAAATTCGGGTTTGGTTATATCACGGGAATTGATATACCAGGGGAAGTTGAGGGCTTTATGCCGGACGGTGCCGGACGCGAGTGGTACTTAGGAGATACTTATATAACTTCCATTGGGCAGGGAGATGTTCTGGCTACTCCATTGCAGGTAAACAATATGACTTCGTATTTTGGAAACGGCGGTTACATTATGAAACCACGCGTGGTGAAAGAAATTCAAGGTGTGCAAGATTTTGAAACGGAGATACTATACCAAAGTTTGATAAGCAAAAAAGATATAGAAACTATACGGGAGGGATTGAAAATGGCTGTCGAGCCCGGAGGTACAGGATATCCCTTGTTTGATTTTTCTACCAGACATCCGGGCATAGAATTGGCCGGTAAAACAGGTACCAGCGAGTATATTGATGGTAAAGGCGAGGACAAGACTCACGCGTGGTTTACGGTTTTTGGTCCTTACGAGGAAGCAGAAATAGCTTTAACCGTGTTTCTTGAAGGCGGCGGTTCCGGATCCGATGACGCAGCCCCTATTGCTAAAGAACTTCTGGACGTCTGGTTTGAAAAATGAATCCTGTTATCAGAAAATAATTTGTGATGTTATACTCAAACCTGTATGTCCAAGTTAGTAATTGTTGAATCTCCTACAAAAGCGAAGACTCTTTCGGGATATCTTGCGAAGGATTACGATGTAAAAGCCTCTATGGGGCATATACGCGATTTGCCTAAGAGCGGAATGGGAATAGATATTGATCACGATTTCACTCCTGAGTACGTGGTTCCGGATAAAGCCAAAAAGACACTTAACGAGCTCAAAAAAGCACTTAAGGATAAGGATTCTGTAATTTTAGCGACGGATCCCGATAGAGAAGGGGAGGCGATTGCCTGGCATCTTCAAGAGCTGCTGGGGCCCAAACGCGGAAAAAATAAAATCGAATTTAAGCGTGTAGTCTTCCACGAGCTTACAAAAGATGCGATTGAAGAAGCATTTAAGAATCAAACCGATTTGAATTCGGATTTAGTAAATGCGCAGCAGGCGAGAAGGATTTTGGACAGGCTTGTTGGATACAAATTGTCGCCATTATTATGGAAAAAAGTTAGGTACGGGCTTTCGGCCGGGCGTGTCCAAAGTGTGGCGGTAAGACTTATAGTGGAAAGAGAACGAGAGCGGCAGGCATTTAATCCCGAGGAATATTGGACTGTTGAGGGAAAATTTACAGATACAAAAAACAAGAGGCCATTTAAAGCGGAGCTTGTAGAGTACAAAAACAAAAAAATTGATATAACAGACGAGAACAAGGCTAAAAAGATTCAGTCCGAGTTAATTAATGATTCGTTTACTATAAAATCCGTAAAAAAAACTGAAAGGAAGAAAAACCCATACCCTCCCTACAAGACTTCAACTCTCCAGCAAGCCTTGTCTAATGTTTTTGGTTTTACTGCTAAACGTACGATGAGCTCTGCACAAGGGTTGTTTGAAAAAGGTTATATAACGTATCACAGAACCGATTCACTCAATCTTTCTCCTCAGTTTGTCAATAGTGCCAGAACTTACATTTCATCAAACTATGGAAAAGAATTTCTGCCGGAAAAAGGAGTTTTTTACAAGACTAAGTCAGCAAATGCTCAGGAAGCACACGAAGCCATTAGACCTACCGAACTTTCAAGAAGACCCGACAAGAAAAACGGGATGACCGCAGATGAACTTAAAGTTTACATGATGATATGGAAAAGGTCTTTAGAATGCCAGATGCTTCCGGCGATTTATGATCAAACTTCAATGGAAGTACTATCGGAAACGGGTTATGGCTTTAGAGCTACAGGATCTCTATTAAAATTTGAAGGTTGGATGAGGGTCGGAAAATTGTTATCTGTATCTGAAGAAGAAGAAACTCTCAACATTCTTCCGGAATATAGTGAGAGCGAAAAGGTTTTAATTTCAGAAATTACACCAGCTCAGCATTTCACTCAACCACCGGCCAGATACAGCGATGCTACATTAATAAAACAATTGGAAGAACTTGGAATAGGAAGACCATCTACTTATGCGCCTACTATTGCCACTATACAGGCGAGAGGATATGTAACAAAAGATAACCGATACTTTATTCCGGGCGATTTTGCATATGTCGTAACCGATTTGTTGGTTGAGCACTTTCCTGAAGTCATTGATTATCAGTTCACGGCCCAAATGGAGGATAGTTTGGACGAAATTGCAAATGGTGATAAAGAATGGGTTCCGGTAATTAGGGAATTTTATGAGCCATTTGAAAAAGAAATTGTTGAAAAAGACAAAACATTACAAAAATCAGAAATTACGACATTGGGAAAAAGTGATGAGAAGTGTCCGGAATGCGGACATGATCTTGTAATTAAATTAGGCAAGTATGGTAAATTTCTTAGCTGTTCAAATTACCCAGAATGTGAATATGCCAAACCAATTGAAGATGAAAATTCCGATAATGACAAAAATCAGGATTACGGAAAATGCCCGAATTGTGAAGACGGGACATTTATTTTAAAGACCGGGAGATTTGGAAAGTTTCTTGCGTGCAGCAATTATCCGAAATGTAAAACAACAAAGCCATATCTTCAAAAAATCGGGATGAAGTGTCCCAAATGCAACGAAGGTGAAGTAATTGTAAAAAAAGCCAAGAGAAAAATTTTCTACGGTTGCAGCAGATATCCGGACTGCGACTATTCCAGCTGGACAAACCCTATGGGTAAACAAAAAAGTCCTGACGAAACCGAATCCTTATCATCCATAGTATAATTGGACCATCCAAAATCACATCAGGAGAGGACATATGACATCCAAAAATTCTTTTGTTGATGGAACTTATACTGCAGGAAAGCCGGAGTACAGTAATGTTATAAAGGAAATTCTAAGCAGGGGAGTTTGCCCTTTTTGTCCGGAAAACTTTTCCTGGCATAAAAAACCGTTACTCGGAGAGGACGGAAACTGGATCGTTACCGAGAACAGTTGGCCCTATAAGAATGCCAGGTATCACTTCTTGCTTATCTGCACAGTTCACAAAACAGATGTTGCGGAACTTACTATTGAAGATTTTGTCAGTTTGCATAATCTGGTAAGTGGCGTGCGCGAACGATTCGAAATTTCCGGAGGGGCATTGACTTTAAGATTCGGGGACAGCCGTTTTACAGGGGCAACCGTAGCGCACCTGCACTTTCATTTAATAGTGCCTTCGCTTTTTAAAAGCGGTAAGAAAAAAGGCCGGGCAAGGCCAGTATGGTTTCCAGTGGGGTAACTTCACGGGAAATAAAATCGGGACCAGGACAGGTAAACACATTAACATAATGTTTACAGGTCAAGGTCCCTTTTTGTTTGTTGCGGCTACAGTGCAGCCTTTGACCTAATTATCGGATGAGGATCATATCCGTTTAGTGCAAAATGATCCGGCCATCTGAAATCAAAAATATCCGACACAGTGGGATTCAACCTGAGTTTCGGCCAGCTGCGGGGTTCTCTTTTTAGCTGTAAATCGGCCGCTTCCAGTTGATCAGCATAAAGATGTGAATCCGAAGTTATCTGCACAAGTTTACCCGGTTTTAGCCCTGTTACCTGGCATATCATTCTGAGTAGCAAAGCGTACGACGCTATGTTATACGGAACTCCAAGAAACCAGTCACCACTGCGTTGCATGTGATGCAGCTCAAGGTGTCCGTCTACCAGTAAACAGTGGAAAGTACCGTGGCACGGTGCCAAAAAAGCTTTGTCAATAAACTCCGGGTTCCAGGCCGATACCCACCAGCGTCTCCACTGGGGATGATTATTTAAACCGTCAATTAACCATTGAATTTGGTTAATTTCGGAAACATCCGAAGCCTTTGTGGTAGGCCAGTGTATCCAGTTTGGACCATAAATTCTTCCCACATCTCCGGCTTCAAGTCCATATGGTTTGCCTGTCTCTTCGGTAGCCCACATGTCCCAAAAGTGTGTGTTGTAATCGTGCAGAAAATCCAGGCGGCTGTCGCCTCTGAGAAACCAAAGAAGTTCTACTACTATATTCTTAAAGCTCATCTTCTTTGTAGTCAGAAGCGGTATATGTCCCTGGCTGAGATCAAACTCCATTTTGGTAAGCCCAAGTGAGACTGAACTCACATCCTGCGGGCCTTGTTGACGCGCGTTGGTAGGGGTTTTTCTCAGCTTGTCAGCAAGCTGCGCTAAGACGGCCAAATATTGGCCTTCTTCGGTAATGATCATGAACTCCTACTCCTTTCAAATTCTATTTTGGATGGAAACCTTAATAAGGTTTGTGTTAGCTGATTTTAACACAACTTCTCCGTCTGAATTCGAGGAACCTTCCGCAAAAAAACAGGTGCTTATGCCTGCTGCGGAAATTAATTTTGCACAAACTGCACAGGGAAAATGAGTAACATATAAACTTGCACCCCTTGTACTAATTCCTTTTTTTGATGCTGTTGATATTATCAGTTGCTCAGCATGAATTGTGGAGGAGAGTTCGGGTTTTTCGCCAACATTCATAAAATCCCTAATTGCCCCATACTTATAAGGTGCATGGTCATCGGGCATTCCCTTATTGTATGCACGAAGCAGGATTTTGCCGTCTCTAACAAGAATTGCCCCAACCTGACGCCACCAATCGCTGCTTTTGTCGGCTTCGAAATAAGCTTCTTTCATAAAACTTATGTTTTCTGAAGATTTTGTTACGGGACACTTGACGTTGGTTGCCGAAATAACTTTGGATTTATCCCAACGCAAAAAGATTTTCTGCCATTTTACTTTCTTTGTTGCGAAATATTTGCTATGTAGCTTTTTTGATATTTCATCGTCAATTAAAATTATCGACTCATCCTGAACGGTTCGTATATTTTTCGAATTAAGGATCGCTATGTTTTTAAACCCGAAGTTTATCAAGAATTTCCTGATCTCTGCCGACTTTAGAGATGCTATATCCGGTTTTTGTTCCGAAAGTGACCTAATTAATTTTTCGTCTAGTATATAAATTTTTCTGACTTTTCTCTTTCTTAGGGTATCAAGTAAACGGATATAACCGCGGTGTACCACGGGCATGTGAATTAAGAGAGTGTGAGCATTCATTATTTTGACTTAAATTGTTCGACAAGTTCGAGCAGGTGTGATTTAAGAATGTTCTGAATGATATCAGTTGATGAAGTTTGGATGGCTTGTCTTGGTATCTCGGTGACCGACTTGCATAAGGCCTTAATTTCTTTTATTTGGTCTTCGGGGTAGCTGTCATTCTGAACGGTGATAAAAACATCAATTGGAACCTCTTTTATTAGTTTGTATTGCCAGTTCCCCTTGGTATCAATATCATCAACAACTGTTATGTAGTCCACGCAGCTTTGGTAAGTGAGCATTTCAATCCTTTCTTTTTCGGGAATAATAGGTCTAAGATCGCCTTTATAAGATTTAATTCCGCGGTCGCTGTCAACACCCACAAGCAAAATGTCTCCGTATTCCTTGGCTTTATGCAAATATCTTAGATGACCTATATGCAGCATATCCCAGGAACCTATGGTACAGACAATCTTATGTCCCAGAACCTTATGTGCCCTAATTCTTTTTTTTAGGTCTTTGTAGTCAAAAATTACTTTTGCAAGCGGAGATGACATTATGAATTTGAGTTTAACACTCAGATATTGCGTGTTCAACTTGACATTTTGCCCTTGATTTGTCCGCTAATATTTGCTACTGTTATCACGTTCCCGAACTCCCTGGTCATTTGACTTTCGGGTGAGAGATTCATTTAAATCTCAACAAACGGCGTGATGCCACGTCTGCTTAGCAGACAAAAGGGAGAAAGAAACTCTAATCCTGTAGGATTTTCCCGTTTTTTTCTCCGTGAAATATTTATTTTAGATAAGGAATTTTAAATGGCTAAGTACAAGTTACCAAAAATAGAAGAATTGTTTGAAGCCGGAGTGCACATAGGTCACCAGGCTAGAAGATGGCATCCCAAAATGGAACGGTATATTTTCACCGTTGAGAAGAAAATACACATTATTAATCTGGAAGAAACAGAAAAAAACCTGGATAATGCCTGTGAATTTTTGTACAAAACTGCATCAGAAGGCGGTCAGATCATTTTTGTAGGCACCAAACGCCAGGCCAGCCAGATTGTAAAAGCAGAAGCGGCAAGAGCCGGAGCCTTGTTTGTTACCGAGAGATGGCTGGGTGGCACCATCACAAATTACCGTATTATAAAGAAAAACATGGACAAACTTGTATCAAATCTGAAAAAGAGGGAGACAGGTGAATTTCAGGTTTACACAAAAAAAGAGAGATTATTGATTGATAGGGAAATTGAGAATCTTCAGAGGTTTGTGGGTGGGATTGTTAATCTAAAAGGAAAGCCGGAGGCCGTGTTTGTAATTGACCCCCGAAAGGAAAAAACTGCTGTCAAAGAAGCAAAGAAGTACAAAGTACCGGTAGTAGCTCTTATAGACACAAATTCAGATCCTTCGGATATAGATTATCCGATTCCCGGTAACGACGATGCTATAAAATCAATTTCTTTGATCGTATCAACTGTAGCTGATGCCGTTGAATCGGGGTACAAAGAGTACGATAAGAATAAAGATAAAATAGAAAAGAAAGCAGAGAAGAAAGAGGACTCAACTGAAGAAACCGTCGAAGAAAAGGAAATTGCTCCTATCATCATAAACACAGATGAAACTGTGGTTAAGGATGCAGAGGCTATCCTGAAGGCGGAAGACACCATTCCACTGCCTGAGGAAAGTATAGAACCCATAGGTGGGGCAGGAGAGGTTGCGGAAAAAGAAAAAAAAGAGAGCACAAAGAGCAAGTCTAAAAAATAATTTAGGAGAACAAAATGAGTTTTAACATCAATGACATAAAAAAACTGAGAGAAGAAACAGGTGCAGGAGTGCTTGAAGTAAAACAGGCACTTGAGAATGCGGAAGGTGACTATGAAAAAGCAAAAGCCGAACTTATGAAGAAAGTTGCTGCCAAGGCAGCCAAAAAAGCGGACAGAGTTACTAAAGACGGTCTCGTGGAATCGTATATACATGCAGGAGGAAAGGTTGGAAGTTTAGTAACTTTAGCATGTGAAACTGACTTTGTAGCCAAGACTGATGACTTTAAGAAACTTGCTCACGAAGTAGCAATGCAAGTATGTACCGAGGAATTTGAAAATGTTGATGAGCTGCTGAATTCCGAATACATCAGGGATCCTGGAAAAAAGATAAAAGACTTAATTGATGAAGTAGTCGCCAAGGTAGGTGAAAAAGTCGAGATTAGAGAATTCACGAAGTTTAATGTTAGAGCATAATTGCTTGTGTTAAAATCTTTACATGACTAACACTGAATTTAAATCCAGATTGTCGAAATCCATTGATTTTCTGAAGACTGAATTGAATCAGATAAGAACAGGTAGAGCTACGCCTGCATTAATTGAGGATATTAAAGTAGATGCATACGGTACAACCATGAGCCTTAAAGAGCTTTCTTCTATTTCTTTAATAGACACACAGAATCTTTCAGTTGCTCCCTGGGACAAAGGACTTATCAAATCCATTGCAAAAGCTATAAGAGAAAGCGAATTGAAGCTGAATCCTGTAGATGAATCAGATAAAATACGCGTCCCGATTCCGGCTCTTACGGAAGAACGTAGAAAAGAATTCACAAAGATTGTTTCCGTTAAACTTGAAGAATGCAAGAATTCAATGAGAAATGTACGTCAGGAAGCTATGAAGGATATAGATAAGGATTTTACTGAGAAAACAATAGGGGAAGATGAAAAGTTCAGATTAAAGGAAGAAGTTGAAAAAATGATGAAAGAGTTTTTAGTTGAGGCAGAGGAACTTGGGGAAAATAAAAAAGAAGAACTTCTTAGAATATAATTTGTTATGGCCCTTTTAGTATTTATAATAATTTTGTCCGTATTGGTACTTGTCCATGAATTTGGACATTTTTGGGTTGCAAAACGCCTAGGTATAAAAGTAGAGGAATTTGGACTAGGTTTGCCTCCGAGGGTATTTGGCAAGAAAATCGGAGAAACAATATACTCGCTGAATCTCCTTCCCTTTGGCGGTTTTGTTAAAGTCCTGGGTGAAGAAGTAGAGGAGGGACAGGAAGACTCACTTGAAAGAGATCCTCGGAGTTTTGCCTCCAGAAGCCCTCTACAGAGGTCACTGGTATTGGCTGCCGGCGTTTTTAACAATGCAGTGCTGGCGGTTATACTTTTTTATATCGTTTTGATATCTGCGGGGTTTAAAACCGCGTATATTCCACTTTTTTTTGATTACAAATTTCGTTTCGGCGAAGAAGCAATTATAGGTACCGTTGTCACCGCATTGGAAGAAGGTTCACCGGCTGAATCTTCAGGAATAGAACTGGGAGAAGCCGTAATGAAGATCGATGATTCCCCGGTATATAGCTCTAAGGATATCCGAAGTGTACTTGAAAATAAGAGGGATCAGGTAGTAACTGTCGAACTTATGGATATTAAAGATGGAGATACAGGTGCGACTCGGACGGTAGGCTTGACACCGATGCTGGATGAAAAGGGGAACCCTGTCTTGGGAGTGTATCTTACAAAGTCAGTTTCCATTCGATACGAATCATTACCTCAAAAACTATTTTCGGGATTTTTCCACGCTTACAATGTCACTGCATATTCAATGACATCTTTTGGAAAATTGATAAGTCTGTCCGTTGAAAGCAGGGATATATCCCCGGTGTCTCAGAGTGTTGCGGGACCGGTTGGAATCTACCAGGTTGTTGGCAGTGTACTTGAGTATGGCGGAGACAAAGTGATAATAAACATTTTGGACTTTGTAGCATTGATGTCCGTGAGCCTTGCCTTTATAAATATTTTGCCTTTTCCAGCGCTGGATGGAGGAAGGTTGCTTTTTGTAATAATTGAGCGTATCCGAGGCAAAAAAATATCTCCTGTGATAGAAGCAAATATTCATAAATTGGGTATTATGTTTCTTTTGGCTTTGATTGTTCTTATAACAATAAAGGACATCGTACAGTAGTTTTTCCTTTAGCTAGGCTACATTTCACTGATACCATTTTTTACTCATAGTGAAAGAAAATTGGGTATGTCGTAAATTTTGTGCTTACATGTAATGACCTCTATACTTAATTACAGAAGTGACTTTTGAAAAAAATCTGCTAGAATATGCAGGCTATGAGTTGTCACAATGTCTTTTTTCGAACGATTTCTGACACTTGGCTTTAGTAGATTGCCAGATTTTATCAAGGCATAAATACCTATCTGGTATTTAGTTATAATATACAGGTTGGGAGGTGTTTCTTAATAGCACACGTACGTTTGGTGTGACAGAATTCTATCAAACAGTACATGTGACTGATACTTAAATGACTAAAATAAAGGTTAGAAATGGCGAGTCTCTTGAACAGGCCCTTCGAAGGTTTAATAGGGAAGTACAGCGAGCAGGGATTTTGCAGGAACTACGCGATAGAGACCGATATAGAAAACCTAGCGAAATAAGACGCCAAAAGGCTAAAGAGTTGGCGCATAAGATTTATTTGGAGAAATATCGAAGGTGATTCTCGATAAACTTAAATCTTTACTAACAGAATATACCAAGTCCAAAGACATTGAACGTCTTGGTGTGTTGAGGTATTTCCTATCAGCTGTTAAAAATAAGGAAATTGAGCTCAGACCTCAAGGAATCGAGCTAAATGATGAGCATGTTTTTAAGGTGCTTAAGAAACAACTAAAGCAATTAAAAGAATCTCTTGAGATGTATCAGAAAGGCGGACGCGCAGAATCCGTTGAAAAGACAAAAAAAGAAATCGAAATACTCTTGGAGTTTGCCGCTATGTTTCCATTTCCCTTGGAATAAGGTATGAAAAAAGTCTTTGAAAAAAGCTTTCGTGACGTTGAAATTTCCGTTACCCTCACAACTGATAAAGAAATTCGTAAATTAAACAAAAAATTCCGGAGCAAAGATTATCCTACGGACGTTTTATCGTTCAATATTGAAGAAAAGAAAGAAGATGGCGGACTTTATCTTGGGGATGTTATTGTTAATGTGCAGCAAGCAAAGCGCCAGGCTAAAGAATTTGGTAATTCACTGGAACAGGAAATCGCTGCTCTGGTTGAACACGGTGTGTTACATTTATTAGGTGTTCATCACGACGGAGATGATCATTAAATGAAAGTTATAGTCGGGCTGGGAAACCCCGGAGAAAAATACATTAATACCAGACATAATTTCGGTTTTATTATCCTCGAGAGTATTGCCAGAGAAATTCAGCAGACATTTTCAAGTGACGAAAAATTTAAATCGGAAATTGCCCGTTCTGATAAGTTCATACTTGTTAAGCCTACAACATTTATGAATAACTCAGGTGAAGCCGTTTCAAGGATTCTCAACTTCTATAAGATTCAACCTAAAGATCTTTATGTTATTCATGATGATGTTGATCTTCCGTTCGGAAAGATTAAGAAACAGTTCGGTGCCAGCTCGGCAGGACATCGGGGAGTGGAAAGCATAATTAATGAGCTTGGAACCAAGGAGTTTTGGCGTGTAAGGATAGGTGTAGGCAAGCCGGTAGATACAAGAATTGAAATTGAAGACTGGGTGCTTACCAATATGCTGCCTGATGAATTAACACAAGTAATTGGGCTTGTTCCCGCAGTTAAAAAGCTTGTTTTCTAATTGGTATTGGTTGATTGAGTAAGTTTCGAATGTATACTTGTTAATGGATGTTTTATACAAAATACCGCCCGCAAAAATTCAGTGAGATTTCAAGACCAAATGAGGCTGCAGATGCACTTTCCAAGCAGGTAGTAACCGGAAAAGCAGTACATGCTTACTTGTTTGTAGGTCCCAGGGGAACTGGAAAGACCTCTACGGCACGTATCCTATCCAAGGCTCTTAATTGCCCGGATCTGGACAAGAATGGAGATCCCTGTGATAAATGTTCCACTTGTGATGATATTAGAAAAGGCTCTTTCCTGGATTTAATTGAGATTGATGCGGCAAGCAACCGGGGTATAGATGACATCAGGGATTTGAAGAACAAGGTGAGGCTTGCTCCCACCTCAGGAAAGAATAAGATCTATATCATTGATGAAGTTCATATGTTAACGAACGAGGCTTTCAATGCTCTTCTTAAAACATTAGAAGAGCCCCCAAAACACACCACTTTTATTTTATGTACAACAGAGCTACATAAGGTACCCGAGACAATTAAGTCCAGATGCCAGGTATTCAAATTTAAGAGAGCGACAATTAAGCAGCTTGTCACAAAATTAGAATATATTTCCAAGCAGGAAAAAATTAAGATATCAACAGAAGATTTGGAACGTATAGCAAGGGCGTCACTAGGAGGCTTTCGGGATGCCGAGACATTACTGCAGCAAGTTAGTGAAGGGGAGATAAAGATTGATTCTTTGTTAAATAACAGTTCATGGGATTCTTACATCGAGTTTGTAGATTACCTGACGCAGGGAGATGTTTCTAAAGCAATAGCAAATGTAAATAAAGCCTACGAAGATGGTATAGATTTATATGTGTGGTGCGGGGATCTATTAAAGTACTTTAGGGACTTGATGCTTTTGAAATCAGGGGTACCTGATGATTTTCTTGAAGTACCTACGGATATATTGGAGAGTTTAAAAAAACAGGTTGTACATTTGGAGACCGCTGATTTACTTTTAATAATCGAGAATTTTGCTGATGCTCATAGTTTGATTAAAAATAATACAATTCCGCAGCTACCCATAGAGATTGCTATCATTAAGGTTTGTGGCCGTCAGGGCGGGTCTTATAAAAAACAGACGATAATTCCCCCGGAACCGGTATCTGGACCCAAGCCTAAAAAGGAGAAAACTTCAATAAGTAATGAACAAAGCAACGATACACAAGAAAGTGAATTAACAAATTCGGATGAAAGTCATTTGGACGCGGCAGTAGATGTTGCGGCAGTAAAAGAAAAGTGGACGGTAGTCATCGAAAAAATGAATGATTTGAACAGATCGCTTTTAGCTCTACTTAAAGCGTCTAATCCGGTAAAGGTTGAAGGCCGTACCCTGGTGCTGGAAGTGTTTTATGCGTTTCATAAAGAAAGACTGGAATCACCGAAAAATAGAAAAATGGTTGAAGACGTGATTAGAGATATTGTCTCTGCAGACATTAACATAAAATGCATATTGAGCAATGAAAAACCCAAAAAACTAAAGGGAAATGAGGTAGGCGTACTCACTGACATAAATGTTGTAATGCCTGCAACGCAGAAAATAGTTGAAAAAGAGGCTGTTTTAGGGATGCTCGACGGAGAACTTCCTTTTTAGTCCCCATTTAAGTAGAATAGCTTAGTGAATGTTCCAAAACCAATTTTAAGACTTATAGAATCTTTTGAAAGTTTGCCGGGCATAGGTCCTAAGACAGCGCAGAGATTAACGTTCTATCTTTTGCACTTTCCACAGGAGCAACTTCAGAAGTTTGCTGACTCGCTTGCTGACCTCAAGAAAAATATTAACTTATGCGATACCTGTAAAAATGTTACCGAATTTTCAATTTGTGAACTTTGCAGCGATGCTTCACGTGATCACACTACAATTGCTGTCGTCGCAAATCCACTGGATGTATTTGCTCTTGAGAAGACAGGTTACAAAGGGGTATATCATGTCCTGCACGGAGTTATAGATCCGTTAAATAATATTGGTCCTGAAGAGATCTTCGTCAATGATCTCAAATTAAGAGTTAAAAGTATGATTGATGAGGGAAAAAACCTGGAGATAATTATGGCAACTAACAGCAGTATGGAAGGAGAATCCACGGCTTTGTACATCACCAAAATGCTCAGAGATGCAGGTTTCAACGATCAGGTGTTAAGAATTTCCAGAATCGCCAGAGGTCTCCCTGTGGGAAGTGATATTGAGTTTGCCGATGATATTACTTTGAGCAGAGCTATGGAAGGTAGGTCAAATTACACGTCTTAAAATCCCACTTTATAGTCTGGAACTTGTAACAGTGTGCTAAAATACACTCATGGCAATAAGGATATACAATTCTCTTACCAGAAAAGTCGAAGATTTCAAACCTTTGAACCCGGATGTAGTTTCGATTTATCTTTGCGGCCCAACGGTTTATGATTACGTTTCCATAGGAAATTACAGGACTTATATGCTGGGGGATTTTGTACACAGAACTTTCCTTTCCAATAATTACAAAGTCAAATATATTATGAATTTCACGGATGTGGGACATATGACAGGGGATAACGCGGGCGATGCGGACGTTGGAAAAGACAGGCTTGAAATTGCCGCGGAAAGGGAAGGAAGAAGTGCCAAGGATCTGGCCGATTACTATATAAATGATTTTCTCAGCGGATATGACAGTTTGAATATTATAAAGCCCCACAAATTTACACGGGCAACGGAATATATAGGCGACCAGATAGCGTTAGTACGCGAATTAGAGAAAAAGGGTTTTACATACAGAATATCGGACGGAGTTTATTTTGATACTTCGAGATTTGAGAAGTATGGGCAACTATCGGGTCTCAGCCCCGACACTATAAAAGAAGGTGCCAGGGTAGAACCGAATCCGGAAAAAAGAAATGCCTCAGATTTTGCTCTTTGGAAGTTCTCACCAAAAGACGAAAAGAGATGGCAGGAGTGGGATTCACCCTGGGGCGTAGGTTTCCCCGGCTGGCATGTAGAGTGTTCCGCTATGGCCATGAAAGAGCTGGGAGATACGATTGACCTTCATCTTGGCGGTGAGGATTTGCGTATGATACATCATCAAAATGAGATAGCGCAGAGTGAGTGTGCCTCCGGCAAGGAATTTGTAAAGTATTGGATGCATGGGGCATTCCTGCAAGTTGATGGCGGAAGGATGGGAAGGAGTATAGGAAATGCCTATACGATGACCGATATAGAAGAGAAAGGGTATGACCCCCTGGCTCTGCGATACTTATACATGACCGCCCACTACAGGAGTTCGCTCAACTTTACATGGGAGAGTCTCCAAAATGCACAAAATTCCCTCAAACACCTTTATGATATTTTAAGCGGCTACAAAGAAGCGGAAAAGGCGCAGCCCTCTGAGAGACATTTGGCAAGTTTCATGGAGGTGTTAAACGACGATATCAACATTCCGGAATCACTTGCAATATGCTGGGAAATGCTGAAGAGCAATCTTAGCGAGCCCGTAAAATTGGCGACTATATTACAAATGGATAAAGTTCTGGGACTTAAGCTTGAGGACTCGATTGGTTATGAAATACCTGAGGAAGTTCTCAATCTTGTCAAGACACGACTAGAGTACAGAAAAAACGGTATTTGGGACAAAGCGGATCTTGTGCGGCGCCAGATTAATGACCTTGGCTATGTAGTCGAGGATCTTCCAAATGATAAATTCAAGGTGAGAAGGAAGATTTAATTAGGGGCTATTTGGTTTGTAGCCACCTTACTGAGTTCACTCCCAGATAATCTCTTAATTTAGTTAAATACTTAGCCTCGTAAGCAAAGCTTTCGGAAGGGTAGCGCGTGTTGTTTGTGCCTTGTAACGTTCTCTGGAAGTGAAATTTATTTGTACTATACATGCCGTTTAAGGTTAAGGTGTCCGCTGCTTCACCTTCCTGAAGATCATATGCGGAATAAATATCACCGTCCGCAAATATTGCAATTCCGACAGTATTTACTGACTTAGATATCTCGACGTTTCCTTTCACAACAAACAATGCAGCTGAATCCTGCGAGATACTAATGTCCCGCGAAATTCTGAGGTCTCCATTTACAAACACTATTTGAGTGAATGTATCCGAATCATAGTCGTTTGGAATAGTCCCGATTCTGATTTCATAATTACCGTCAACTTGGAATACTCCGGAATTTGTGTTTAAAGTGCTTATTCCCGTAGGATTTGGTTTTACGGTTTGTAGAAGCTTGTCGTAGTCATACGCCGCAGGAGCAAGGGAATTCATAACGACCCAATTTGTGCTGGATGTAAAAAAACTTAATAATGTGTTTCCAATTTCTATAAGTCCGTCCGTATTGTCTTCTTCCGGCTCCGAAATCATGTTAATACCCCCGTTCGATCTAACAGTTCCGCCCCCATCGAATTTAACCCATGGGCCGTTTATACAAAAATCTTTTGTAGCAAAGTTTCCGGCCAGGTCTTCCGCCCAGAACCTTACGGTTTTGCAGGTTTTCCAGTCGTTGTTGCAGAAATTTGTTTTTGGAGTTAAAAGGTAGGCGGAATTAGCTCCTGGAACAAAAGGGGGTGATATCAAGATTACCCATTCATCGTCCTGCCAAGCTGAGCTACAGTCAGATATATCGGTGTACCTTCCAAAGCTTCCAACAGGTGAGAAATCAGTGTGATATTGGTACTTATCAGTGAGCGTGGATAAGCCGGATGTAACATCTTCCACGAACGTGTACACATAAAGCTCGTGTGATGCCCCCAAAAGTCCTCTAAAGGCTCCTGAATCATGCCAGTTGCCCGGAGGTGTCTGATCAATTTTAAAAGTAACGCAGTTAATTGGTGTGCCGCAGGAATAAATTTCCGTGTTGTCAGCCCTGTCGATGCTATAAAATTCCAATGTATGCTCTCCGTCTTGACCTACAACCACGTCGGTTGTGGCATTGGTGTTTGAGTGTGAAATCGTTACCGCATCGGCCCAAATAGTGCCAGCTCCATTCAGTCCTATATCGAGATATACGCCTACGGCATTAAGGTCCGTCACTACAAAATTTAAAGATAATTGAGTCCAGTCATTTGTCCCTGACAGAGTCGAGCTTTGGACCAGGTACACTGTTTGTTGTCCGGCCCCATCCTGGGTGACCATGTAGACTTTAAAAAAGGCACTTTCGCTGACGTTCTCTGTTTTAATCCATACTGACGCATTCATGTTGCTGAGAGGGGACGCAACGGCAAAATTTCCGTAATTATTTACGCCATGCCACCCGCTCCCCGTAGTTGTGATTTTAGCTGAAGTACTTTCAAAGCCCGTAAGATAATTGGCAGTGTCCCGTTGATATGCGGTCTGTGCATCGGTAACAGTTGCACTCCATGCCTGAATTATGGGCGTGTTGCTGTAATCGATTATTTCAAATGATGGATTCGGCGCCAAATTTAACGAGTCGGAGAATGTTACTGTCTGCCATACGCCGCCGTTTAATCTGTAGTTGATTTCTTTTACACCGCTCTCAAGGTCAGTTGCTGTCAGGGTGTAAGTAACAGGCGAGACATACCAGTCATTATCCCCATCGGGTGTATTTGGAGATCTTGTGTATGTGGTAACAGGGGGAGTAATGTCAGTTTGAGCCTCTGCATAGAATACATCTGTTGAAATTGTAAATAAAAAGATAAACAGCAGAGATTTGAGGTTGAGAATACTATTTCTGGGCATTAGATCAATACTA
>QZJF01000016.1 GCA_003599255.1 candidate division WWE3 bacterium
GATATATGAATACATTACCGTAACGATAATCACCAAAAATAGCTCCGCCAAGTTTTCTTATTTCCACAGGTGTATTGATCCAGCTTGATGTTTTTGTGTCGAAGTTTCCAAGTTTTTGCAATTCACGATATTGCTCTTCCGTTAATATTTCTATACCCATTGCCGCGGCCATATCAACTGCGTTGTTTTGGGGCTTGCCGCTTTTTCTTGATTCTTGACCTTCCTGATCATAGCAAGTATTTCTTCGTCCTTTGGGGCTCTCCTCCGAGCAATCATAAAAAATATATTCATTTGTGTTTTTGTCATATCCTACAACATCGGGTTCACCACCGGTTCTTTCCATTTCACTAAGAATCTGCAGTTTTTGCGAGTCAGCTTCCAACTTTGCTTGCACATTCGTCCATTGAATATTTTGGTGTCGGTGCATATTTTTCTCAAATCTTGTCTTCAATTTTTTGATTATTTCTTCATTTTGTTGAGATGATGAATCTTTTCGAGTATGAATTGTCATTTGTTTATTATATAGACAATCATAAATGAAGTAAAAATGTGTGCCCTGTTATATTTGATGTAGGATGTTGACAGCCTGCGTGCCCTATAGTATCATCGGCGTTACCAATCTAGCCCATAAGAACTATTCAAAAAACAGGAGGATTTGATGGAACTGCATCGTGATTTCGTTGTCATGCACGTATCTTTGGGTAACACTACCCGGAAGATAGCGGAAGAAGTCAATGAAGTGCTGAGCGCCGGCTACTTGCTCACGAGCGCTCTCTCGAGCACTCTCGCCAACATCCCGCTCGGCATCGGCGCGAATCTGCTCCAGGTAGTATGGGAGTTCAATCGCCACGGCAAAAATGCCTTATCGGGGAACCTCAGCCTGGACGTATACAGGGCCTCAAAGATCGATGAGATCGCCAGCTATGTCTCCGCTATGATCGTCAAGGGCATCAACGCCGAGGTTTCGAAGGAAACTTCTGCTGAAGTCCAAAAGGCCTTCAACGAGATGCTCTCCGAGCTGCGGAAAGATCCGGACTTTGACGCAGATGATGAAGCACGACTCATGTCGCTCAAGGATCTGATCTCCGACATTGCCGCGCTCTAGTTAGACGCCATCCACCCCCATTGCATAGGAAGGTAAAAATTTTTATTACCTTACCTTCCTATGCATCTCGTTCCTTTTCCTTTAGAAAAAAAATAACTTCATTTAACCATTCCTTGCTGTGTGTCACGAATGTATTGTGTCCTGCGTCTTTGATTACCACAAAATTCGAATTTTTAATACCCTTGTGCAACTTTTCCCCTTCGTATAACGGGGTCATGGTGTCCTTATCGCCCCAGATTATTAGTGTCTTCGAGTCAATACTATTCAGATATGCTGTAAGATCCATGTTTACTACTTTATTTAATGTTTTACGCATTAGTGGTGTTGCACGTTTATAATCGGGGGACCCCATGAATTTCACATAAATTTCAAGCAGGCGGTCATACAATTTTTCCGGCAACATAGTCCTAAGAAACTTTTTAATATTTTTAACAGAAAAAGATTTGGATATTTCAGTTTTAACATCTTTTCTGTTTGCTACACCCGCAGCATTTGTAAGTATTAATTTATTTACAAGATCAGGATACTTAGAGGCGATATAAATTGCGAGTCTCCCTCCAAAAGAATGCCCGATAAAATTGTAAGGTTTTCCGATATTCATTTGGCTTAATTTTTGGATCACAAAATCCGCATATTCAGGAATGCCCCAAGCCTCTTTTGGTTCTTCGAGATCAAAACCTGGAAGCTGCATACTTACAGTCGGTAATCCTGCTGTATTAAGTGAGTCTTCAATTAATTTCCACTTCTTGGCCGAGGTGCCCCAACCGTGAAGCAGCACTGTTGTATTTTTGTTAGTTGTATCCATAACATGTAAAAAATCATCAACCAATTCCGAATGTTTAAATTCTAAATTTCCGTTAACGACAATATAAACTCTTTCGTTACCCGCTGACAGAGCTTGCATTTTTTTAATTGTCGATCCCTTATCATTTACTGTAATGATTTTTACGTTATCTTTAAGATGCCCGGCATACTTGACAGCTTTTATTCCCGAAAGTATTACATAATCAAACTTTGAGTTAATAATGTTCCAAGCTTTCTCATCCATTTCTTCTTCTTCATGAAAGTCAAAGTCGCCAAGTACAAGTATACGTTTGCCCGTCCAATGAAGCTCGTCAATTAATTCAAGTAAATGTTTAGTGTTTGTAGGGGTACCTTTAGCATAGTTGCTAAATAACTTAATACGTCCGTTTTCTAATATATGCCAGTTCATTCTTCCGGGCATAGGAATAAAATTAGTCAGACTGTCCATTATGGTCTGCGGATTGATTTTTAGTACATATCCTACCGATACCGCTGCTAAAGCAGTATACAGTCCTGATTTTCCA
The DNA here is from genome assembly GCA_003599255.1 of candidate division WWE3 bacterium. GTDB lineage: Bacteria > Patescibacteriota > WWE3 > UBA101185 > UBA10185 > OXYD1-FULL-39-9. The sequence continues at coordinate 2,434 of QZJF01000016.1, forward strand.
AGCAAAGATATGTTGCCGCTCACATTTTTGCCCGAAACGGAAATTTGATATAGGGTTGATATATCGAATTGTTCGAGTACTTTGCCTTTAATATCTCCATCTTTAATACCGAAAGTTACGATTTCTTTTTTTAACTCGTTACTTAATTTCAACGACTTGGCAAGATTTGGATCGTCTTTATTTAAAATTACCGTACCTTTTTCTTTTTGACATTTGATAATCTCGTTTTTAGCCTCAATTATACCTTCGACTCCTCCCAGAGTTTTGGAATGCGCTTCTTTAATGTTGAATACAAGCGATATATCAGGAGGAGCAATTCCACAAAGTTTTTCGATGGCTCCTTTTCTATCGGCAGGCAGTTCTATTACTAAGTAATAAGGTACTCCGGCGGTACTTAATGCTAGGTTAAAGACCATTTCCGGCAAAGTAATTGGTGTAGGACGGGTTGTATATAACTTGTTTATATTTAACCCGGAGTTTTGTAAAACGGTATTTATACAATGAACCACAGTGGTTTTACCGGAGGATCCTGTAACCGCAATAATCTTTGTATTTAAATTTTCCAATAGGGCCTTTGCGGCTATTCCCATAAATTCTATTACGTTAGCCACTTTGAAATACGCGACTTCAGAATCTATTTTGTCAGGAAACTCCTCACAGACAATAATTTTGGCGCCATTTTTTATGGCATTATCTATAAAAGGTTGTCCATCAAAAAAGTATTTTCCGGGATTAGGTTTATACATGTACCAATATCTTTCTTCATATTTTTCTATAGGAAGTCTCGTTGCAAAGAAGACTGAGTTCACCACGCATTTTCTGCTGTCGGAAGTTGCCAACACAGGTCCAATTGTTTCAAGATCTACTGATGTATTTTTAATGTTTGTGCAGTGATCCCTTAGTATCTGCACTAATAGCTTTTTTTGGTTTAAATTCATATGCCTTTAATACTAATGTATTATTAAGATATCGTATTTATGAAAAATCTAAAGATCCTGCAACTCGATCAAGTACCTCATATAGACACTATCGTTAGCATATTTGAGATTGTTGTGCTTTTGGCAATATATTTCTACGGACCGAGAACCAACAATGTTACTGAAATGATGTTTTCTATGGGAAGTTATTTCATATCATTAATTGTGATACTTCTCCTTTTTGTTTTCACTCTTATACAACAAAATCCGTATGGGGCAAACAATTTGAGCGACGCTCCGGAAATGTCGTACAAGGCATTTGTGGAAACTTTTAACATCTTTAAGATAAGGTGGTTGGTACTTGGTTTTAGGATGATTGTGTTTGTTGTATTTCCTGTTATGTTTCCTCTGATTTTCATCATATTGTATGGGATAGGAAGGGAACCGATATTAATGGGATTGTGGGTTTCGTGGTTTGCGATAAGTGAATTTATTCCTATTGCTTTCATACTAAAAGTTGCGGCGGATCCAGGAACTACAAGATTACAATTTTTTTTGCTGGCGGTAATTTTGGCAATTCCCGTTTTTTTTGACCGAGGTCTTATTTCTTATATACGCCCAACGGATACTTTACGTTTTGTTTCACTTCTGCCCTATCTGTACATCTGGATAGTGCCCATATTTAATACAGTGGTGAAACGGCCTAAAAATATCTGAGGTTATTAATGTTATTCCCTATACGGCGTCAATCTTAAAAGTGTTTTCGCCCCGTCTCTGCTTAATCCGTCCCTAATCACTTTTTTCACCGAATTTCTCATCTTGCCGAGCGCCTCGCCCGAAGCGGTTTCGGCCGGACCAAACTGAGATGTTAGTTTGTTGTTGTATCCTCTAAGGCTGGATTGATCAAGTTCTGATAGTTTTCCTGTGGAATCTAATTGAAGCTGAAGTGCTTCGGCTTCAATAGCATACCCCATTGCCTGTTCAAACATAGTGTCAGCATTCATACCGGGGTTGAGTTCCCCCCAGACAAATTTTCTCTCCGGAGCTGTTCTATCTTTTTGAAGTGCTGCAAGATACTCTTTGTAATGGACAGGTAGACTTTCGATAAATTCTTGCCTGGGGCTTTTTACGACTTCAACAGGTTTTATCTCTTCTGCAACGGGTAGTCCGGTTAAATCCATTTCTTCGACTTCTGGTTTATATGTTTCTGTCATAGTTACTTTCAAAAATTTAGTACATTCATGTATCAGTGATAATTATACAGGATTTACAAGGGTGGAAGATTGTTAATATGAAGAAACGTTCGAACTTTCTGCCGTATTTTTATAAGTCTTAATAATATGTTATGTTGTAACGAATGTAATCCCTAAGTACACACGTTTAGAACATTTTAAGGAGTTAGTACTATATTATGAGCAACCAAGAAAGCTCTACCGTAATCCTGTTACATGGTTGGGGAGGCGTTGCTTTTTCGTGGCAGACCATAGAGCAAAGACTTAAGCAAATCGGGTATCAATGCCTGAGTATTAGATTCCCCGGATTTGACCTGCCGCAGCCTTCAGAGCCTTGGGGTGTTCCTGAATATGCGGATTTTGTGTTGAACAGGCTTGAACACCTTCAGTTAAAGCCTCCGTTCACATTTGTAGGACATTCGTTTGGTGGCCGAATAGCAATATATATTTCAGCTACCCGTCCGGATATGGTGGATAAACTGATACTCACTGATTCAGCCGGTGTTGAGAATAGGCGTACACCGAAACTTCTTTTTGTGAGTACACTTTCCAAAGTGTTCAAGAAGCTGGATGGAGTACCGGTTGTGAATAAAATCAGCAGATCATTGCGTAAAATTATCTGGCGATTCACAGCCTCGCCGGATTACAGCAATGCCACCCCCATGATGCGGGAAATATTGAAGAAGGTTGTTGCCTTAAATCTTGAGCAATACCTTCCGAGTATTTGTGCTGATACATTAATAATATGGGGAGATCAGGACGAGGTGACCCCTATCAGGGATGCAAAGGTTCTTAACCGCGGTATAAAAGGTTCAAGCCTTGTTGTGATTAAGGGTGCCGGTCATCATTCTCATATTTCGCATGTCCACGAATGGATGAATTACGTCATTCATTTTCTGCGGAAGTGATACGCATAGACTCGCCATAAAATTATGACGAGTCTATTTTCTTCTTAAATTTTCCATGTATAGACGAGAGTCAAACTGCATTGATTTTTTAGTAAGGTACTGATTTTATTTTTAATGTGTATCCGATAAGGTTAGAAATAATATGAATGAAGAAAAACAAAAAAATTACCGTTAAAACAGCCTGTATCGACACTCCATAGAAGACCATTGCCATAGTCATACTTAATGTTGAATGATCTATTTCATCAAAAGGTATCCACGGTTTATGCGGTGCTATGTTAAATAGCCTTTTCGCCACACTTTTAAGAACATCGCCTGCTAGGGCGCAAAATGACATTAACAAATACAGTACCGTGTTTTCCGTAAAATCTAAATTTAGCAGTTGATAATCTTGCAGATGTTTGTCAAACACCAGGTACTTAATAATTCCCGAAGCCATTCCAAAGAGTACCCCAAACAGGAAACCGCCGACTGTTTTATGATCCCCAATGATTCTAATCCCATTGATCGATTTACCTAAATCCAAAGGTGTATTAATAGCGTTGAAAAACGGTATAAAGCGACTAATAACAGCACCCATATTGGCGAATGCGGCAGGCAAGTAGAAATACACGCAAGAAATCAGAAAACCCATGACATCATGTTACAGTAATTACTATTAAATAGAGTAGGTAGCAGAATCTTATAGCTATCAATATGTGTTTTCCTGATTTAATGCTGTAGTAAGAACCTATTATGTTAAACAAATATAAAGAAAAGAATAGGTTCCCCACAAAAGTGCCTAAATATGCTACGAACATAAGTCCCTCGGAGATCCTGTCTATCACAACATCAAGCATCCATCCCTCTCTGCTTGTGAGGTTGTATTTTCTTGCCGCAGCCCCATCCATCCAATCAGATAGCAGTATTAAGGTAATCAAGAAAATGCCCAAAATGGGTTGTGGTTTGAATAGAAAAATAGCTGATAGAAATATAGAAAGAATTTGGTAGAAATTTGGATCCTTAATCGGAAAAATCAACTTACCCTCATACTTATCAAGTATATCCCTGTATATTTTTGCTAATTTACTACGTTGAGGTATTTTATCCATAATATTGCAAAAATAATTATTACTGTAACATCAAGAAAGATTTTTATAGTTTTCTTTTGGGGTATCAACTGTATTTCGGTTTTGTCAACGGGGCTAAATGGTAAAGAAATGCCTACAAGCAAATCTTCAATTAAGTGAATCATTGCAGGAAGACCCAGAACTAACGCTAGTTTAGGGTTAAAGAAAGAAACAGCAAGCATTACCACACCTATTATCAAGAAACCCAAAAGTTCGTGTATAGGGCTTCTTGCCTTGTGTAAATGTCCACTAAACCCAACTTTCTTAAAGATTTTTCTATCCCGTATTAAAAAAAATAAATGATCAAGGTCTAAAATACCCGCAGAAATAAGCGATGTGGCTATATAGTCAAGTTCGTTAGGGGCCACATTTGCGACTTTAAGTGTAATGTAGGATGCCGAGACGATATGTGCGACAGTGGTCATGCTTTTCATTATCGCATCTGTATCTTAAGAATAACAGCGTTGGGAGTTATGGTGAGGTTGTATGCAAATTATTACAGCTCCCACGTCACCGGCAGCTTGCCGGTAAAGGGATAATCTCCGAACAAAACATCAGCCACACCCTGGCCTTCACTTCCGGGCAGCCACGCTGCCACAACGGCGTTCCAATCATTGTGGAGTCCTTTTATATCAAGAGGTCTGCCGGATACTATTATCACCACCAGCTTCTCAGATCGTGCCTTTGTCTTCTCGATAACCTCAAGGTCGTCTTTACTTAACGCCGGATGTGCTAGGTCTCCCCATCCCTCGGCATAAGGTTTTTCTCCAACAACGACAATACCTATATCCGCCCTTTTGCCGCTTGCTGAAAAATTTCCGGCTTCGTTGTATTCGATATCAGTACTATCCGAGACTGCGGCTTTAATTCCGGCTAAGATTGTTGTTCCCGGAATCCAATTTCCGTCTATACCCTGCCACTCAACCGTCCACGCCCCGGACTGCCTGCCGATATTATCCGCAGCTGATCCGGCTACAACAATACGGTCTACCGATTTTGATAATGGTAGTGTTTCGCCCGTATTCTTAAGAAGCACGAGTGACTTGCGAACCGCTTCCCGCGCTATATCCCGGTTAGCTTGAGAGCCTAGGACAGATAAGTCCGGATTATTAGATACATCGCGGTCAAAGAGTCCTAACTCAAATTTGACTAAAAGTATTCTTCGTGTCGCGTCATTGAGCCGTTCTTCACTAATATCTCCGGATTGCACTGCTTTTTCCATATAGTACATAAAAGATTTGTAATCGAAGGGAAGCATAATCATATCTACACCGGCATTGACCGCGGTAACCAACGATTTATATTTGCTAATTGAAATTTCATATACACCATACCAGTCGCTTACCACAAAACCCTGAAAGTTTAATTCCTTTTTTAAAACGTCAGTCAATAGATAGCTGTTTGCCGCCATTTTTTTGTCTTCCCAGGTATTTAAACCTGCCATAACGCTTTTGGCACCTCCCTCAATTGCAGCTTTAAAAGGCGGAAGGTGAGTGCTTATCAAAGTATCCTCATCCAGTCTTGTTACACCTTGGTCTATGGCAAAGTTTATGTTTTTAGAGCTTCCCCATTCCATAGATCCGTTGCCGAGGTAATGTTTAGCGGTGGATAATACACTAAGACCTTCTACATATGCTTTTCCTAATTCCGCAACCGTATTAGGATCAGATCCAAACGTTTCATACGTGCGACCCCATCGGATATCAGAAACCACATCTAAGTTTGGTGAAAAACTCCAATAAATATTTGTAGCCAGCATTTCTTCACTTGTTGCCTGAGCCGTTCGACGGACAAGGTCCGGATCGCTTGTTGCGCCAAGGCCGATAAAATGGGGGAAAATAGTTGCACCGGGAACGTTGCTGTGCCCGTGATTAGTGTCAACCCCATACAGTATTGGAATTCCAAGGCGGCTATATCGTGCCGATGACTCAAATCCGTTAACCATGTCCAACCATCCTTGGGGAGTATTAGGTTCAGGCTTTCCGCCAAACCCGCTCATCACTCCTCCCAGTCCATATCGGGAAACGTCAAGTGGATCATGAATGCTGTTTTTTTCCACCAAAGCCATCTGGCCGATCTTCTCGTCGGTAGTCATTCTGTTTAGTAAATCATCGACTCTTTGGTCAATAGGCAGGGACTTGTCTAGATACGGATAGTTGCTTTTTCTAAACTCATCTTGTGCGTAGATCTCAAAACCGGGGTGTTGCGGGGAAGGGAGTTGTTTATAGAGAAATATTATGCCTCCTATTCCGATACCAACAGCGATAAGTATAGTAAGGATGAAAATTTTACTTTTTGAAAGTTGTAGAAATCGCATAAATGTTGAGTGCATGCAGTTTAATTTTAGCATGGGGTGGGGCAAGTTGGTCTTGTTTGGCTCTGCGGAGGGTACGATTTCAGAACTATGTTAAACTTTACTTATGCTTTCCACGAAGGCTAACGAAAACCCCAACTCACAAGATGAAATAAATGAAAAAGTGGCCCCGGAGGGGGATGACGAAAAACAAAAACCTGATGAAGAATTGGGTTCGGGTACCGGAGAAGTCGTCAATAAGAATGAAGAAGAGGAAAAAAATAAGCTGGAGGAACTTAGAAAGGCCTGGTTTAATTCCAGTTTGCGCTCCACTTTGGCAACCGTTGGTGCAGGAGGTGCCTTTGTCGCCCGCGAGGCTTTGTCCAGTTATGCATCTGTAATTTCAAATCGTGAATATTGGGCTAGATATTATTATTTTGCACAAGATATATTTCAGAAGGGATTGCCTGCCACTTCTATAGAGGTTCAAAACCTGCTTCAGAATGCAAATACGGGTGAAGTGGCATTATTGGTAACAGGTGTAGCTTTAGCAGGATACGCTGTGTACGAAACTTACAAATCGTACAAGGCTGAAAAGGAATTCAAAAAGGAAAAACTGGTTCAACTGCATGAATTTTCAGATACTGCAGAAATGACTACTGAAGAGCTTGAGATGGTACAAGCAAAAGAAGATTGGTACGGCAATAGAATTAAGGCTGTCGTTGCCGCGGGATCCTCAGGTGTTGCTCTCATAGCAAAAAAATATCTTTCAGAAATTGCCCACAGCACTTGGTGGCAAGCAGAAAAGCAAGCAAGACTATTAGATGACTTAAGATACCACGACAAAGAACTTCCCGCAGAGGTTATTCAAAAATTTTATGCACTTTGTGAAAAAGTACAATATGCGGAAACCGGTGCTGCTGCAGCATTAGCTGCCGCAGTAGCGTTGGCAGGCTATTCTGCTTATAGTGCTTATAGGGCATTTAAAGCAAAAGAGGAGCTTAACCCCAAACCGGAACAGGAACCAGAACCTGAACCGAAACCGGAAACGAAACCAAAATCTGAACCAAAATCGGAACTTGTAGCACTAAGTTGTCCCGCTTGCGGCGCACCAGTGTCGTCTGCTGATAGCGTATGCCCTTATTGCCAGTCTGGTCTTGAAAGAAAGTAAAAGTTTTTTTGAAAGGATTATTTATGAAAGATAATAGATTGCTACCTACTCTTACCGAGTTGTTAAAGGAGATTGATCCAAAAGATGCAATGGATCGTGCTGAAGTAGGTATGAATATAGCTACACTCTCATTAGTAAAAGCTATACAAATTACCTCCGAGGAACTAACAGAAGAACAAAGAAAGGTAGTAGAAGGTATATTGAACAAAACGGAAAACAAAACGGATAGTACAAAGGAAATAATTGAATATCTGGATAGTATCTCAAAAAAGGATATATACCTTAAGAATCTGGCTGAAGCCACGAATTATTGGACCATTGATTTTATGCTCATGCTATATAAAAAAGTTGCTAAAGAGAAAAAAGAGCTGATTGATGTCTTATGGCCTAAACTAGGTGATATAGCTGACGGTAAGCTTGATTATTTCTAAAAACTTTGTAGTTTGGGAAAACACGCCCCTATTATGCGAATTAACATTTGAATATACTCTGTTTCCTGGTTCGCTTCTGTTCCTTGCAAACATAAATATCTACAAGAAAGTTTTTAATAATTGTGAGAAGAATAAAATTGCTGATTATGAGTTGTTAGGGGAGTTTGAAACATTGATATCAAAGGATTTCGTTCGGATATCGTATACTTGGCTCCCCATTCAGGTCTTTATCCGAAGTTTATTTCCTGTTTTATATTGTTAACTGTAGTTGGGATCTGGCTTATAGTCTTTTGGTAAAACTACTTCGGGAGAAAATCTTTTTGCGTAATTGGCTAAAGTATCTAGTCCTACAAAAAATCTTCTTTTATCTACTTCTTGAATGTTTTCTATACTATAAAATTCCATTTTTCCCTCTGAGTTAGATTTTATTTGTGAACCATATACTTGTGGTTTACCTAAGTACATATTCACACGGTCTTCTAATAATGCAGTATTTTTTGGCGAAACTTTGTCCTGATGAGATAGCATTAAATATAGGTATTTTTCCATAAACTCGATATCACTTTTGGGAGCATGTTGAACAATTAACCAGGCCGATTTAGAAATCTCTTCGCCAAAGCGTGGGATATCTATTAATCCGTATTTTTCTACAACCTCCTTTAATATATTGGTATGTTTTTGATCTATTTTGGTAAGCTCATCCCAGTCGATATTTGGGCTATTACGCATTTCTTGATCGACTTTTTTCATATCTAGGATGGTTTTTTTGATTTGTTCGAATGTATTATCCATAAAAAAAGAGAGATGTTGCAGGCAAGTTACAACATCTCCATGTTATCATATCGACCCTTTACTCAGCATTTCGGCCATTGCTTTGGAAATAACGATATTAGTATTTTCCTCCACGAATGCCCATTGTCCATTTGGATTCAGCTCTAAGAACCAATATATGCCTTCGGCATCTCGAGCTAATTCAATAACGCCAAACGGTAATCCTAGTTCTCTGAGATATCGTACACACTTGTCGGAAATCTCCTCCGGTAATTCAATCGGATCATAAGCTACTTGTCCGGTTGTAATCCCAGTCCTCCAGTCGGCTTTATTTTCCATTGAGCCTAAAGGAGTTGTGGAACATGCGAAAACTTGGTTACCAACGATAGTAATACGAATATCCAGCTTTGGTGATATCTCCTGTTGGAATATCGTAGGTGTCAGGTGTAGCCCGCTAGTGTTTAAGGGCATTCCCTTGGCAATAGACGTAGCATAAAACGCCTTAATACTGTTTCCGTCCTCAGACAGGAGTGGTGTGAATTTCAACGGCTTTGCCACTATTGAAGGAAATCGATCCTGAAAGTCTTCGATCTGCGTGCTATCGTTTGTAACAATTGTCTCCGGAACACAAAAACCCAGTCTTTGCGCTATTGCCAGTTGTAAAACCTTGTTATTTGCACGCATATGATTCTGGTAAGGCGATACCCAGAATTTGTCAGCAAGTAGATCGAAAAGCAATTTAACTCCCGAGGAATAGGCGTTATGGGCATACTCCTTATACTCTTCAGGTACCGGGTATTGTGCTCGCTTTATGAAAGCTGGTTTTCTATACCATACAGAGCGCACAGAACTTAGATCTATACCGTTGTAAATCACACTAACAATTCCATCTCTGGTTACGTAGGTTAACTTCCCAGTTTCCGGAAAAGTGAATGTGTCGATTATAAGCATTTGTTCATCAAGGTGCTGTTGGACAAAGGGTAAATGCGAATCATCAGCTACAGATACTACAAGTATCGATGCCATTAGTTTCTCCTTCTAGGATCATGTGAAATGGGGAAATAGGTCTCTGTTGTTACATAACACCTATTTCCCTGCTGGGTTAATCGTCCTCGGCGTAGTCGCCATCATGGTCAGGTCCGACAGTAGTCGTGTTGGTTTGAGTTCCACCCACACAAGCAACTGTTACGGGAGCTACGATCATAAGATCTGCACCAAACGGTTCCATGGCTTATTCCTCCTTTCTTATGTGATAATCCTACATATACAGCCTCGTGTGCCCTTAGTCAACGATAGTCAAAAAGTTAGGGTTTTCGCCAGTTATTTATCCGTATATGAAGTAGCAGTTCGAATATAGTTTAATTTGGATTGTTATAGAAAAATCTGATTATTTGTTGCTATGAAAACTAAAAGTCGTTACTGGCTCCCCCGGCTGGATTCGAACCAGCGACCTAGCGCTTAACAGGCGCCCGCTCTACCGCTGAGCTACAGGGGATTAACCGCACTCTAGACAACACAACCGGCTGCCCTCGGTACATGCAAAATACTAACACATGGTCATATAGTCATCAATATACGAAGAAGCCTAGGCAGTGTTGGACGGAGGGTTGATGTCTTCAAGGTTCTTGGGTTCTTTTCTGTCCTCCGCTTTCTCGTCTTTTGCCAGATTCATAATTACCACCATGGCAAAGCCTATATTTACAAGGGCAAACCAGAAGGGTAGATTCATATTAAATCCCACTGCATTGATCAAAACCTCGATTGTAATTGGCAAAGTCATGGCGTGCAGACATACTTGCATATTCTGCGTATACGTAAGCTTGGAACCGAAAATAAACGAACCCATCCAGGTAATGAACGCCGCCATCAAAATATAAATTGTCCTTAGTACGAGGTAGTAAAATAGTGTTCCCAAAAATATGAAGACTGCCAGTATGTATGGCAAATACTTGGTGAAAGATCGTACGCTTTCGACTGTGCTATCAAATTTCGATCTATCAAATTGGGTGTCCGGGAGCTCTTCAATGGGATATACATCGTATTTGTTTGCCTGTTTAACTAACACATTCTTTTCGTTTACCAAAATAAGAGTATTGAGATTTTCAAAATCCTCTACAGTTCCGTTGTGGTCAAACACAATTAGATTTTCCGGAATTTCTGCTGCAGGGGTTTCAGGTGCCTGAGCCATGTCTTCCAGGCTTTCAACCTCAGGGAAAGGAATAATCAACGGTTCGGGTAGATTTATTGACCATTCGTTACCTTTAGTGGATATTACAAGCTCGGAAGGGAAGACATCCTTAATTTTTGTAAGCATCTCTTCCATTGTTCTGTTCAGCTCCGGATAAATATTAAATGAAACTGAAATAGTAATCAGGATCGAAGAAATAACGGCTAGTGAAAAGAAGTACTTTAGAGAAAAGGCAAGTGTAGTCTTTAGGACATCTTTGTAGTATCCTATAGATAGTAAACTGTTTTTATAAACGTAAACAAAGGCTTTGAGCTTATTCATACTTTTATTTTAACATCCCTATCTATATTTGACAGCGTACCTAGATATAGACTATTATCTATACGTGAAAGAAAAGAAAGTAAACCATACAGAAGTAAAACATACATGTTCCGCGTGCTTTGCATGCCTTGGAGTCCCATCTCGAATGGAGATATACAGGTTTTTGAAAGATAACGGCAAAAGCAACGTATCCTCTATTGTCGGTGCATTCAAGCTAACCCAGCCTACTATTTCCTATCATCTCAAAGAAATGCGCGACTCCGGTATTCTTATCTCAAAGAAAGTGGGCAAAGAAGTCTACTATAGTTTGAGCGGCCATTGCCCGTCTTTCAGTCAGGATTGTGTTTTAAATTCAATCGAATTTCCCGCTTAATATGTTAGCTATTAAAAATCTACACTCTTCTATTGGCGGCAGCGAAATATTAAAGGGCGTAAATCTTGATGTGTTGGAAGGCAAAGTCCATGCACTCATGGGACAGAATGGCTCCGGTAAAAGTACTCTTGCTCAGACAATTATGGGTCATCCTTCATTTGAGGTGACTGCAGGTGATATTGAATTAAACGGTACTTCTATTTTGGATATGGAACCTACGGAGCGCGCGAGAGCAGGTATATTCCTGTCTTTTCAATATCCAAGCGAAGTAGGAGGAGTCAATATTGCCAGTTATTTAAGGCTTATTTACAACAAAAGCCATGATGCGCACCTTTCCCCGGTAAAGTTCAGGGAAATACTGAAAGAAAAGATGGAGATTCTCCGCATGAAAGAGGATTTCCTCAGCAGGTACCTTAATGACGGATTTTCAGGAGGAGAGAAAAAAAGAATGGAGATGTTGCAAATGCTGGTGTTAGAACCAAAACTCGTAATTTTGGACGAGGTTGACAGCGGCCTTGATATTGATGCAGTTAAAATAGTTTCTGCAGCGGTACAGCACCTGCACGAAGCAACGAGGGCTTCAATTTTAATTATTACCCACTATAGCCGTATCCTTAAGTATATTGAACCGGATTTTGTTCATATCATGAAAGACGGCTTGATAGCCAAAACAGGCGGTGCGGAACTTGCCAATGAGCTGGAAGAAAAAGGCTACGCACACATCGCCTAAGTTTCTAAACTATGTCTGAAAAACCTAAAGCAGTAAAAAAACAGAAATCTAACGTAGGTGACCTGCGAGCTGATTACAAGACAAAGTACGGTTTTAATATGCCGGATAAATCAGTTTACAGGACAAAGAGAGGCCTTAATGAAGAGGTTATAAGAGATATCTCAAAAACTAAAGATGAGCCTGAATGGATGCTTAATTTCAGGCTAAGAGCATATAAAACATTCAAGGAAAGGCCCATGCCTCAATGGGGTGCTAATCTCAACGATATAAACTTTGATGAAATAGTTTATTATCTTAAACCTACGGACCAGGAAAAACGCAGCTGGGAAGATGTACCCGAAGAAATCAAGCAAACATTTGAAAGACTGGGAATTCCCCAAGCGGAACGTGAGTTTCTTGCCGGTGTTAAGGCCCAATATGATTCTGAAGTAGCGTATTCGTCTTTAAGAGACGAACTTGAAGAAGAGGGTGTTATTTTTCTTTCTACTGATGAGGCTCTTAGAAAATATCCGCAACTTTTCGAAGAATATTTCGGCAAGGCTATTCCACCGGCAGATAACAAGTTTGCTGCGCTTAACAGTGCAGTGTGGTCGGGAGGTTCCTTTGTATATATTCCAAAAGGCGTTGAGGTCAAAAGGCCATTGCAGGCATATTTCCGAATAAACGCAGCCAGGATGGGTCAGTTTGAACGAACCTTGATTATTGCCGAGGAGGGTAGTTTTGCCCATTACGTGGAAGGTTGTACGGCTCCGGTATATTCCAGCGATTCGCTTCATGCTGCTGTAGTGGAGGTTTTTGTAAAGCCCGGGGCACGTTTCAGATACACCACCATACAGAACTGGTCCAACGATGTTTACAATCTTGTTACTAAGAGAGCGCGAGTGGAAAAGGATGGGGTTATGGAATGGATAGACGGAAATCTGGGATCAAAAATTACCATGAAATATCCTTCATGCTATCTTGTCGGCGAAAACGCCCATGGCGAAGTGCTGTCCATTGCTTATGCAGGCCAGGGGATGCATCAAGACGCAGGAGCAAAAATGATTCACCTTGCACCTAATACCTCATCAACTATAATCTCAAAATCTATAAGCGCCTACGGCGGAAGGACCAGTTACAGAGGCCTGGTAAATGTATCTCCGTTGGCAGAAAACTCAAAAAGCAGGGTTGAGTGTGACGCTTTGATTTTGGATGCCGATTCAGCTTCCGATACATTTCCCGTTATGAAAATCAGCAACAGTTCGGCTCAAATTGAGCATGAGGCTACTGTCAGCAAGATAGGAGAAGAAAAACTTTTTTATCTGATGAGCCGTGGTCTTACCGAACCGGAAGCTATGAGTTTAATTGTTTCGGGATTTATTGAACCTATCGTAAAAGAACTTCCCATGGAGTACTCGTTGGAGCTTAACAGATTAATTGAGTTGGAAATGGAAGGGAGTGTCGGTTAATATGATTTCAAAAATAGTACATCCGGAAGAAAATACCAAATTTCAAGTTACTGAAAACACCCAGTTTATAGCATTATTTAATGATTACCCTGACGGGAAAGAGTGTAAGATCGAACTGGAATTTAATACAGAGGGCATCTCGGCGGAAATCATATGCCTTTATAGATTACCAGAGAGAAAATCTCTTCATTTAACAACTGTTGCTAAACATATTGTTCCTCATACTTCCTGCAATACGGTTGTGCGCGGTGTACTGGAATCTAAAACTGATTCTTACTACATTGGAAAGATACTGATAAAAAAGCAGGCACAGCAAACATCTTCGTACCTGAGTGACCGGGTTTTGGTTCTAGGTGATGGTGTTAAGAACAATTCAGAGCCTATTTTGGAGATTGAGGCCGATGATGTCAGCGCATCTCATGGTGCCTCCACGGGCAGAATAAATCCTGATGAAATTTATTATCTTCAATCAAGAGGTTTGAACGAAAAAGAGTCGTCCGACCTAATAGTAGAAGGGTTTTTTAATAAAGTTTTAGAAACCATCGCCGATCCGGAAGTTAGGGAACTTGCGGCAAATGCGGTAAAATCCTAATCATGGGGACCGAAGCATTAAAAAAAGACTTTCCTATATTTAAGGTAAAAATAAACAATCATCCGCTTATTTATTTGGACAATGCGGCAACAACCCAGAAGCCGAAGAAGGTGCTACAAGCTATTAGCAATTTTTACAGCTACTCTAATGCTAATGTTCATAGAGGTGTGCACACTCTTAGCGAGGAAGCTTCGGAAATGTATGACGAGGCCCGAAGAAAAATAGCACGCTTCATAAATGCCTCTCACGAAAGCGAGGTAATATTTACCAGCGGTGCTACGGACAGCCTTAACTTTGTTGCATCCACCTGGGCGAGGAATAATCTCAAGCCCGGAGATGTCATCCTGGTGACCGACGCTGAACATCACAGTAATCTCGTGCCCTGGCAGATAGTCGCGCAACAGACCGGCGCGGAACTTGACTTTGTGGAGGTTGGAGAGACACAGGAAATTACATTGAATAATTTTAAAAATAAGATCTCGGAAAAAGTAAAATTGGCAGCATTTTTCCATTGTTCAAATGTCTTGGGAGCAATGCTTCCGGTGAGGGAAATTTCAAAATTAGTTAAGAATAATGGCGGGATAGTAGTGGTTGATGGCGCTCAGGCTGTACCTCATGTGCCTGTGAATGTTCAGAATCTTGATTGCGATTTTTATGCCTTTTCTGGTCACAAAATGCTTGGACCAATGGGAACAGGTGTTTTGTGGATGAAGCGCGATCTTCTGGACAAGGTCGAACCTTACAGATATGGCGGCGGAATGATCGATTTGGTCGAGATGAAACATTCAACTTGGGCTGATCCACCTGAGAAATTCGAAGCAGGCACGCCTAATGTTGCCGGAATCTTCGGATTGGGTGCCGCGGTCGACTATCTTACCGAGATAGGTATGGAAAATATTATGAAACACGAACGAGAAGTTATAAACTATGCCGCTTCGGAATTAAGCAAGTTTGAAAGAGTAAAAATTCTCGGTCCAAAGGATGTGAACGAAAGATATGGCATGATTACCTTTTACACCGAAGGAGCACATGCGCACGACGTAGCAACTGTTCTTAATTCTTACGGTGTCGCGGTCAGATCGGGGCATCACTGCACAATGCCGCTACATAAGAAATACGATATACCTGCATCACTCAGAGCGAGCTTTTATATATACAATAATAAAGATGATGTAGACGTGTTGACCGGAGCTTTAAAGAAAGCGTTCGAAATTTTAGGCTAAATATATGGATAACGAAATATATAAAGAAGAACTCATGGACGTGTACAGAAACCCTTTAAACAAGGGGAAACTGGATAATCCGTCCGTTTCAATTCTTGAAAGAAACCCGATGTGTGGGGATGAGATTAATCTCCAGTTGTCTATCAAGGATGGAGTTGTGAGTGACGTAAAATTTGATGGGAGTGCATGTGCCATAAGCATAATCTCGTCCTCGCTGGTGACCGAAGATATATTGGGAAAAAAGGTTAATGAGATTCGCGACTACGATAGGCAAAAATTATTGGATTTGGTGGGTTTGAACTTATCTACCAGTCGTGTAAAGTGTGCGACATTAGTTTTAACTGCCCTTCAAAAGGCAATAAAACAATATGACTCAGGAAAAAAGTAAAACACAAAAGAATAAACAACAGATTAAAATAACCAAGGACATGAATCTTGGAGAAGTTGTATTTAAATATCCTGAAGTGGCAGAGATTCTCACAGATTACGGACTGCATTGTGTAGGTTGTTTTGCCAGCTCTTTTGACACCATAGAAATGGGGGCTAAGATTCATCAGATGACTCCCGAGGAAATTGACGAGATGATGGAACGCGTTAACGAAGTGTTAAACTACAAGGAATGAGGCAAACCGATAAATTTCCAAAAAAGAAAACTATACATAAAGTTGTGGTAGACAGAAAGCTGTGTATTGGCGCTGCCACGTGTGTTGTAATTGCTCCGCGAACTTTTGAATTGGACGATGAAAAGATTGCGATAGTGTTACCTAAAGGAGAGAATGAAGACGATGATACATTATTTATGGCCGCTCAGTCTTGTCCGACGCAGGCAATATTGTTATACGACGAGTTTGGGAATAAAATCTAGTTGATTATGCGTATTCTCAAAAATGTTATTTCTCCCGTAATGTTTTTTTACTGTTTCACTTTTTTACTTTTGGTAATAGTTATTATTCAACGATGGCAGATTGAGGATTTAGAAGAGGCATTAAATAACTCCAAAGTAGCTAATCAAAGTTATTTTTCCAGACTCAATGAACTTGAGAAGGAACTTGATGCAAAAGAACCCAATCCTGCTTATGATACTTACGGTACTTTTGAACCGCCAAACTATCCGGGCTATACATTGGACTGGAAGTTGCTGGTGAGCGAAGAAAACAACTTTCTTTTTCTTTATCCAAATGATTTATCTATATCGAAAAATTCAGGGGCCAAATATGCGGCCATTGAACTGTCCGGAATTTCCAATGAAAGATACGTTTATGCCAGAAGGTTGGACAATCTTGAAATTACCAGCCACGAAAAAAGGCTTGAATTTGACAGTCTAATCGGGAAGATTAACGAACAGGCCGCGGTGTCTATAGAAAGCGGATACAGCGTATTTCCTAATCCTTTGCTTTCGTCTTCATCCGACATAATTTATTTCTTGGAGGTGGACACTGAAACAAATATGTCTTACAACAGTGTATTGATAACCAACCCCGGTTGGCCGGAGGTTACGTTGCTCAGGACACGCGGATTAAACGAGACAGAAGTCGAAGAAGTGATAGGTAGCTTTAAGTATCTCCGCTGATGCAATTTCCGGAAATGTTAAAATGGAATTATGCAATATCAAATAACTTCAGATAACATACAGCAAATTTCTCCCAGTATGGATGCTTTAGCAAAAGATAAGCTCCAAAAGTTATCGGGCAAACTACAACACGTAAATGAGGATCTCAAATCATTCCGTGTGGTTATGAATACTATTCCTGACAATCAGTTTGAAGTTAAGATAAACGCAACTATCCACGGAAAAACATACTTTGTACATGAAAAGGGTTATACGTTGGAACAATCCATGGTAGCCGCGGTAGATTTACTTGCAAGAATGCTTCAAAAGGATAAAATGGTGTCTACGTCTGAGGAGTGGCAGGAGATACGTGATGCAAAACGCGACGAACTAAGTGAAGAAGAACTCAACGAATTGATATAAAATAAGTATGTTTCCGGGCGGGGGCGATTAGCTCAATTGGCAGAGCGCTCGTCTTATACACGAGTGGTTCCTGGTTCGATCCCAGGATCGCCCACCATTAAAAGATTATGTCTGTGTTTGGAAGCCTTGTTCTCAACTCACTAACCATATTTCCATCTAATGGATTTCCCTTAATGTTTAATTCATCCAGATGCGTAAGATTGTAAATCTCATTTGGAAGAGCAGTAATCTGATTGCCCGAGAAATCAATCTTCTCGATTTTAGGCAGCTGTCCCACCTCGGCGGGAATTCCCGTCAGCTCGTTGTCATGTACATCCAGGATTCTCAGGTCGGTAAACATTCTAATTTCTCCCGGTAATGCCCTCAGTCCGCTGTCTACGATGTTCAACTCCCGAAGGTTTTTAAGCTTTCCGATTTCGGATGGAAGCGACTCGATGCTGTTCCCTGACAGGTCAAGTTTGGTTAAACCTGTGTCATTCAATATTTCCTTCGGAAAACTATTCAATCCCTTGTTTCTGTAATCTCCTGACCCTCCGGACTCAGTGACTTTTTCCACAACCTTATCTACTGTATCTACTGTGGCGATATTGGTTAATGTGTCTTCATATTTAATTTTTTGGTAGAAATATACTGAGAAACCTACTATCGCACCTATTAAAATGTATGGAAGCAGGTTTTTGTTCATAGGGTATTATACCCTGTATGTAGAGATGTTGCTTGGACTGACATTATTCCTGTTCTTTGGAAAGGGTGTCTATAGTTATTATTTCGGTATCGGGATGAGCTGCCCTAATGCTCTGCAGTTCTCCGTTAGCTAAATCAAGTAATCTCTGCGCTCTTCTTATAGTCGCCAGATTAGCGGGGTTGTTAGAATTTAGCAAAGTGAGTTGTTTTAGTCTGTTCAGTAACTTTGGATTACTTAAAAGTCTGTCAAGATCCGTATAACTAACTTCATTTAGAGAGAAGAGTTCGCTTGGCTTTAGACCTTCCTGAGTTTCCTGTGCTTTTGCTTCAAAGATATCAACTTCATCACTTATCTCATTGGTTTCGTTAACACTATCCAGGTCTTGAATCATAAGTTCAGCGTTTTCCTCGATACGCTCACTTTTTAGTGCCGGTGCCGCCTCTACAACCGCTGCCTGCGGAATCCCTACCTCGACCGGCATTGTTGAATTCAGGGAACCTACCGTTCCCGGTGAAAGCTTTTTGTTTCCTCTTCTGAGATATTGCTCAATTTCATCGTCTGACAGAAACTGTTCCAGCCGTGCCCGCATTGTTGCAGGTGTTTCACCGTTTGGGGTTAAATTCATGGGTATATTCACAATAGCTCGTGTAACCGGGTTTTCATCCGCTCCCGTTCCTGATTTTGATTCCGGGATCATAGAAATTTCCTGCGACATTCTGTCCTCAAATGTTATTTGCGCTCCGAGAAAATTTTCTTCAATTGAGGCAGGATCTGCTGCGGAAAGGTTCTCATTTAAAGAACCAATTTGGTTTAAGAGCATGGCGGCGTGTTTTCTTACATTTGGATCATGGGAATTGTTTGCCAGGTCTTCCAGTGAAACCACCAGAATTTCCTTTCGCATTACTTGTTGATTTGCTTCCACGGGATTTGCATTAGATGTTTCGACTTTGAACGACCCTTCGTTTTTGAGAGATTTCCGCGCCCTGTCTGCCAGGTCGTGAATTTCTTCGGTTGTCAATTCGTCATTCTTTTCCGGGGTAATGGACTCAGGTTTTTCCTCTGTGCCGGTTTCTTGTAATTCCTGATCCTCAATGTTCAGTTTCTCATCATTCATACAGTAATAAGTATAAGGGCCGTTTTAAGGCCCTGTCCACTTATCAAATATGTTTAAAGGGAATAATTAAAGAATTCCTAGGTCTGTCTTTTCTTCTTCGGTGTCACGCTCGATATACTGCAGATATCTTTCTGTGGTGGATATTCTTTTGTGTCCGGCTATTTTTGATATATGAATTATGCTCACACCGGTTGCCAGGTGATGCGCCACAAAAGTATGTCTAAGATCATTTACTTTTGCATTTTCTACCCCGGCAAGTTTGAAATACCTATTAATCGTTGAACGGATATTTCTCACAAGCAGCGGTTTGCCTGTTTTTGTAATGAATAAGTGTTTAGCGTTTTCTAATTTTGGTCTGTCCTCGTTTATGTACTCTTTGATAGCTTCAACAACAGCCTTGTTTAGAGGAACAGTTCTCGCGTCTTTGTTATTTTTCTTGGGTACAAACAAAGATCCGGACTCTTCGTCCAGACTTATGTCTTCCATCCGGATTTCAGCAAGCTCGGAAATAGTAATTCCCGTCTGCAATAAGACCTCTATCATAGCGTAACTTCTTAAATCATCTTTTGCAGCATCTCTAAGTGCCCGATACTCAAGTTTAGAGAGTATTCTGGGGGCCTTGATGTCCACTTTTGGATGTTTAAGTAAATCGGCAATATTATCTTTAATATGGCCTTCTTTGTGAAGAAACTTAAAGAAAGTCTTTGTGGCATTTGTTTTTCTGGAAATTGATTTAGGGGTGTATTCTTCTTCGGAGAGTTTAGACATAAAGCCCTCCAAATGAACCAATTCAACTTCAGTTACAATATTTACACCTGATTTTGAAAGGTGTTCCATTAACTGTTCAATATCTTTACTGTAGGCTATAAGGGTAGAACTTGACTTTCCCTCACTCTCAAGGGCCTCAATAAACTTTTTATGAGCTAAATCTAATTTAATCATAATCCTTTTTTTCGGCAGTTATACGGTATTACTTTATAATAATACTAAACTTGGTACCTAATTCTATAGGTCATTTTAGCACCGAGGTTGAACCATGTCAATTATTTCACTACAATCTATTTAATGTACGGTGTTGCCTCAATAAAATATATAGCCCTATCCGTGCTTTTAGTGATTGCCTCAGTTAATTTTACTAAAACTACTCTTGAAATCATAAAAAGCAGTCAGAGGCTTGACGATCTTAGGGACGAGGTTTCCTTGATGGAACAGGAAAAAAACGATCTTGAGGGTTCTGTTGAGTTCAAAAAAAGCGACGAGTATGTTGAAGAAAAGGCAAGAAACGACCTGAACCTGGCTAAGCCGGGGGAAAAACTGTTTGTTGTGAAGGACAAGGGGGAACCACAGAAAGCACGGGACACGGATGAGCCCGAGGATTCATCAGTTTTATCCGCATTTGATAAATTGGAAAAGCAATCTGACTCAGACAAAAAGGAAAATAATCTTTATCTCTGGTATAGGCTATTTTTTTGACAATTACGCGATGTTTTGCTAATTTAAGTAGTGCTTCGGCGTCGTCATGCAAATTCGACGCGGGGTGGAGGAATGGCACCTCGTCAGGCTCATAATCTGAAGGTCCCGGTTCGAATCCGGGCCCCGCAACCAAAAAATCTTAATCTTCGTATTTACCACAAAAAAGGTCTAATAGAGATAGACATAGTATAATAACTTGGTTAGTATTACGTAAAAAGTTGGTTATTTGAGCCTGCCAACGTAGCTCAGTGGTTAGAGCGGGCGTTTCATAAGCGCTAGGTCGGTGGTTCAATTCCACCCGTTGGCACCAAGATATATGTTTAAAAAGAAAAGAATTTTAACCGGAGACAACCCTACTGGAAGGCTTCATTTAGGTCATTATGTAGGCTCCCTTGAAAACAGAGTGCGGCTACAAAATGATTATGAGACCTTTATTTTGGTTGCCGATATGCACGCGTATGCCTATCCAAAATATGTAGGAGAGCCTGATATTGTTTCAAAGTCCGTAATTGATGTAACGGTGGACAACCTTGCAGTGGGACTTGACCCAGAAAAGTCCACAATATTTGTGGAGTCAGCGATACCGGAAATATATGAGTTGGGTATCATTTTCAGCATGCTGACCTCTCACGCCAGAGTTTTAAGGAACCCTACTCTCAAGGAAGAGATTAAAGTAAAAGAAATGGGAGACAATTACTCTCTTGGTTTTGTTAATTTCCCGCTTTTGCAGGTAGCTGACATACTGTGTGTGAGGGCAGATCTGGTTCCGGTAGGAGAAGATCAGCTTCCTCATCTGGAGCTTACGAATGAAGTTGTGAGGAAATTTAACGGAACATATGGTCTGACTTTTGAGGAAATTGAGCCGATGATAGGAAGGGTCAAAAGATTGGTGGGGCTGGACGGCAATGCCAAAATGACCAAGTCCCTTGGCAATACTATTTATCTTAGTGAGGATAGAGAAAGCCTAAAGAAAAAAGTCATGTCTATGTATACGGATCCTAACAGGCTCAGAGCCAGCGATCCGGGAAAGGTGGACGGAAATCCGGTATTCATTTATCACGATGCTTTTAACCAAAATGAGGAGGAAGTGAAAGAACTTAAAGACAGGTATGTTAAGGGGAAAGTAGGTGACGTTGAGGTTAAAGAAAAACTATTTGTCGCTCTTGATGAGTTCCTCACTCCGATCAGGGAGAGACACTCCTATTACGAGGGCCATAGAGATGAAGTCAGGGACATTTTAAGATCTGGTACAGATAAAACAAGGAATATTGTTCAGGGCACTCTTGATGATGTGAAGTCTAAAATGATGCTTTTTGGTATATAATGTATAATCTCCGAGGTATAGAATATGGCAAATAAAAAAAGTAACAACAGAAACCAAAGAAAACCGGGTATGAAATCAAAAAGACAGCTAGGAATTTTTAACAATGTATTTTTTTACATCTTTCTTGTTTTTACGCTTTACATGCTTCTGGTTTCTTTTTCCCAATTTTCCGCAAGTTCAAAAGAAGTCCCGATAAGTGAAGTGATCACAAATATCAGAGAGGAAAAAGTTCAGGATATTGTTGTTTCGGATAATGACATTGAGGTTTTGCTCAAAGATGGCACAAAAATTGTTGCCAAAAAAGAGAGCGCTATAAGTTTTGATGAAGTTTTGAAAAATAACAATCTCGATGCGTCCAAAATTGCCGGTGAGTTACGAGTTGAACATAGGTTATCCTTTGAACAGATACTGACACCCCTTATCATGTTCGGTTTTCCCATTTTGATTTTATTTTTGATTTTTAGGCAGATGAAGACTTCCAGCGGTGATATATTTTCATTTGGCAGGTCCCGCGCACGTGTCTTTTCTCACGGGCAATCTCGCATAACATTTAATGATGTTGCGGGTATTGAAGAGGCTAAGAGAGAAATGATGGAGATTGTGGATTTTCTTAAGTACCCTCAAAAATACAGAAAATTGGGCGCACGAATACCAAAAGGTGTGTTGCTGGTAGGACCTTCGGGTGTGGGTAAGACACTTCTTGCCAAAGCAATTGCCGGAGAGGCAAATGTACCTTTTTTCAGTGCCGCCGGAAGTGAGTTTATGGAAATGCTGGTGGGTGTGGGTTCATCTCGTGTTAGAGATTTGTTCAGAATGGCAAGAGAAAGCCAACCCAGCTTGATATTTATTGATGAGGTCGATGCCATAGGCAGACAGCGGGGAATGGGTATAGGTGGAGGTCACGATGAACGTGAGCAGACTTTAAACCAGATTCTTATAGAGATGGACGGTTTTGATACCAGAACCGATGTTATTGTCTTGGCCGCAACAAACAGACCCGATATGCTTGATCCTGCATTAATTAGACCCGGCAGATTTGACAGAAAAATTACAATTCCCCTTCCGGATATTAAGGAGAGAGAGGAAATCATAAAAATTCACATGAGAGGAAAGCCATTTACCGATGACTTGAAACTGGAACGCATTGCCAAAAAGACGGTGGGATTCAGCGGAGCGGATATAGAAAATATGCTTAATGAGGCTGCGATATTAGCTGCACGGGCAGGAAAAGAGTTTATCTCCCAGACAGATGTTGATGAAGCAGCGTTGAAAGTAACTTTGGGCTCAGAGAGGAAAACGCTTCAGAGCGAGGAAGAACGCAAGATGACTGCATATCATGAAGCCGGACATGCCCTTGTATCCGCTTATGTAAAAGACATGGACCCTGTCTTTAGAGTCTCGATAGTTGCAAGGGGCGGGTCGCTTGGACATACAAGTTTTCCACCCGAACGTGACAGATACAATGAAACAAAAACAAGGCTTATGTCTGTTATTTCAACCATGCTTGGAGGAAGAAGTGCGGAAGAAATTGTATTTGGAGAACTTACTGTAGGTGCCGCTGATGACATTGATAAGGCAACAAAGATAGCCCGAAGGATGGTAACCGAATTTGGAATGAGCTCTTTAGGTCCGATTTCTTTCAATGGTAAAGAAGCAAATCCGTGGGTAGCACGTGAAATAGGCGAAGCCCATTCTATTAGTGACGATGTAGCTTCGAAGATTGACACGGAAGTGGAAAAGATAATTAACGAGTGCCACAGCCAAGCCTTGGAAATCCTTAGAGTAAATAGAGATAAGCTGGACAAGATTTCAAGTCTTTTGCTTGAAAAAGAAACAATCTACGAAGACGAATTCAAAAGCATAATAAATCCCCAGGAGTGAAGTGGCCAGGAGTATTCTGCAATCCAATCCAAAATCACAAATTCTAGAACACGGTTATATTAATATTTATTCCGAATTAAATAGCAAGGAAAAACGTCAGATAAATTACAAGTTATTGTATAAATCTAAGCATCCCGGGTGGGACGAAACACAGGTATTTCTTTCCGGGAAATTTAATGAACTTGTGATCAAAGATGCCATAGTTTTGGATGCCGGCTGTGGAAACGGAAATTACGTAATCGATGAGAACAGAAAAAATATAGCTTGGGCTGTCGGAATAGACACAGATTCCGAGTTCTTTTCAAAAAATATATGTCTTGATGAGGTTATCGTAGGTAATTTGGAGAACTTGCCCTTCGATAATAATTCTTTCGATGCGGTAGTAAGTCTCTGGGTTTTGGAGCATCTGGATAATCCGAAGAAAGTTTTTTCTGAGATTCATCGTATTCTAAAGCCGGGAGGAATATTTTTATTCGCAACTCCGTACAAATATTATTTTCCTTTAGTTTTTGTAGAAATTATTAATTCGCTCAGGCTTAACAGTATTGTTAATAAGTTTTTGTTCGGTAGAGATAAGAAAGATATTTTTAAAACCTTTTACAAAGCAAATACATTAAAGGACGTAAGAAGTTTATCCCGGGATACTTTCGACGAATTAGAGTTAAAACTCAATCAAGATCCTTCATACACTTCTTTTAATGGGGTTACTTTTATATTGACCGATTTATTATTAAATCTATTTTCCAGAATGAACATTACATTAGGGAAGCCCCACATTATCGGGATACTAAAAAAGAAGTACACATGAGTTAAACTAAATGTATGAACAAATTTCTTTTATTGGACACTTTCAATTTTTTACATAGGGCATATCATGCTTTGCCCAAGTCCTTCAGAGATTCCAACGGCGAGCCCACAAATGCCGTTTACGGGGTAACCTCAATGCTCATAAATGTACTGGATCAGATAAAACCAGCATATGTAGTTGCGGCTATGGATAGTATCGAACCTACTTTCCGGTTAGAAGATTTTACTGGTTATAAGGCCCACAGAAAACCAATGGAGGAAGATTTATCATCGCAGATCCCAAAGGTTATTGAGGTTCTTGACGCTTTTGGTATCACAAGGATTATGGCAAACGGTTATGAAGCCGATGATATTATCGCCACCATGGTTAAAAAATTCGAGCCCGAATCGGAAATAGTCATCGTTTCCAACGACAGGGACTTATGGCAACTTGCGGCTAGAAAGGTGTTGATCATGTTGCCGACCACAAAAGGACCTGCCGAGTGGCTGGGTCCTTCCGAAGTAAACACAAGGCTGGGGTTTGAACCTTCTTTGATTGCTGATTACAAAGGTCTGCGCGGGGATACCAGTGACAATATACCGGGTGTTTACGGCATAGGTGAAAAAACTGCTGCAGCACTAATACAGAATTTCGGATCCATTGAAAATATTTATGCAAATATTGACAAAGTAACACCTGAATCAACAAGGCAAAAACTATTAAACAGTTATGATCAGGCAATGATGAGCAAAAAACTTGCCCAGCTTATTTACGATGTTCCCGTCACGGTCAGGTTCGACGAACTCAAATACTCAACGTTTAATAAATTGAACGTGAAAAGAGTTCTTGAAAGATATAATTTTAAATCATTAATAAGAAGACTTGGGTTTGATGATGAGACAAATAATAAAAAGCAGAAGAAGGACGAAGTATCAAA
Source organism: candidate division WWE3 bacterium (assembly GCA_003599255.1). GTDB lineage: Bacteria > Patescibacteriota > WWE3 > UBA101185 > UBA10185 > OXYD1-FULL-39-9. The sequence continues at coordinate 28,314 of QZJF01000016.1, forward strand.
AGATCAATTGTCCTTGTTATAGCTTCTTAGTTATATAATGGTTACCATGACTGAACAGGAAAGAATTTTAAAAATTGCACAGATTCTAAAAAATGAACACCCGAGTCCTAAGACTGAATTGACTCACAAAAATGAATACGAGCTGACAGTTGCAGTTATGTTGTCTGCTCAAACAACTGATAAGAAAGTTAACCAAATTACTCTCGAATTGTTTAAGAAATACAAATCGTGGGAAGATCTTGCTAACGCAGAACTTACACAACTTCAAGGGGACATTCACGGTGTGAACTTCCACCTTGGAAAAGCCGACAGACTTATCAAGGCCGGTAAGTTTTTGATGTCCGAATATGGTGGAAAGTTACCAAGAAATTTGGATGAATTAATTCTGATACCGGGAGTTGCCAGAAAAAGTGCAAATGTAATTTTGCAGGAATTGTGGGATGTGGCGGAGGGTATTGTAGTAGATACGCATGTAACGCGGGTCTCTCAACGTCTTGGTATAACCAAAAACACCGACGCTGTAAAAATAGAAAAGGATCTGATGGCAATTGTACCTAAAGAATACTGGAGAAACTTTTCAGGTGCAGTTGTATTGCATGGTCGTTATGTGTGTATTGCAAGGAAACCGAAATGCGAGGAATGCGTACTCAACAAGGTATGTCCGAGTGCCTTCAAATTTTAAGGCTGTACTACATATATGCTTCCGTAGTGTCTTTTACTTTTTTCCTTAAAGTTCCAAAGCTTTTCCTGTGTCATTCTTAGTTCAAAAGTACCATTTGGCGCTATTATTATAGGTTGTTCAAAGTCGGAATAAAGTTTTATCAACTGTTCCAGTTCGATGTCTTTGTCAGTTTTATTTGTCCATCGCACCAGCTGATTTTGTACCGCCTTTACATTGCTGGGGATAAATCCAGTATCCGTATATTCTATTTCGATAATTCCGTATTTCTGATCAAATGCGATTTGTGAGTAATCGGGAGACCCTACTGAAGTTGTAGATTCGGTTGTACTTTCGGTGGAGTCATCCCCGTTTTGGAGCGGATTTTCCTGAGGTTTCGCGAGTTCGGGGTACTCTCTTATTACTACATCTCTTATTTGAGTTCTAAAATCTTCTATAGATCTATATTGAAGTACGCTATTATTCAGGATAAAAGTAGGAGTTCCGCTTACGTTGATTCTTGTGCCAAGAGCAATGTCATCGCTGACTTGTTTCTGAATTACGGAATCATCAATTTTCTGCTCAAATTGAACTCTGTCAATTCCAAGATCCTCCGCATATTTAACCAGACTTTCTCTGTCGAGTTCTTCCTGATTGTTGAAAAGTATTTCTCCGTATTCCCAGAATTTGCCGAATTGTCCAGCAGCTTGGGCGGCGATTGCAGCTTGCCTGGCATCAGGATGTTGCGGAAGGGGAAAGTGCCTGTATGCAATTAGTACTTCGTTCGGATATTGAGCGGCTATTTCGTTGACGTAGGGATAAATTTGTCTGCACGAGGGGCATTGGAAATCGGTAAATTCCACAAGAATTACTTTTGCGTTTTCACTGCCTTTAGTAAATGTATACTCGGCAATCATTTCCTCTTCCGTTAGCTTTTCGAGTGTTGGTCCTGCTACGCCTCCGTTTTTTTGCGCAAGGTATATTAAACCTGCAAAAAGAGCCAAAGTTGCAAAACCTATTATAAATACCGGTGAGTTTCTTCTAATAAAATCCATAATGACTTAAGAAAGTGAAGTTACTGAATTCTGGGCAAGATCTTTATTAACTAAATACCTTGGTGGTTTATTATTTATTAAAACATCAACCACATTTTCAGCTACCATTCTTGACATTTGTATTCTGGCTTCCCAGGTAGCACTTGCTATATGTGGAGATAGTACCACATTGTCCATTTTTATCAATTCCGGATTAATCTTGGGTTCTTCTTCAAATACATCAAGTCCGGCGCCGGCAATCCATTCTTCTTTAAGTGCGTTAACTAATGATTCCTCATTTACAATCGGCCCCCTCGCTGTATTTATTAAATATGCCAAAGGCTTCATTTTTTTAAGTTCCTGTTCTCCAATCATTCCTTTACTTTCTTCGGTTAAGTTGCAGTGAATGGACACAATGTCGCTGTTTCCCAGAAGGGTATCCAGATCAACTCTTTCTGCATCCAGAAGGCTTTCGGCTTCGGGATGGGGAATAGGATCAAAGTAAAGTATTCTCATATTAAATCCGTACCTGGCTATTCTTGCAAAGTGTTGCCCTATCCTGCCAAACCCAATTAGTCCGAGAGTTTTGCCCATGAACTTTGGTCCGATAAATTTCATAGGCTCCCAATATTTAAATTTCCCTGCCCTACAGAATCTATCAGCTTCGGCGGTTTTTCTTCCCAGGGTCATCATCAGGGCTACAGAATGCTCGGCAACCGCCTCAGTCAGGTTACCCGGAGTGTTTCCCACAAAGATGCCCCGTGCTGTAGCTTCCTTTACATCAATGTGGTCATACCCCACCGAATACGTAGCGATAATCTTCAATTTCTCAGCACTATCAATAACATCCTTATCAATTTCATCGGGTATCACAGGCACAATTGCATCCACTTCTTTTATGGCCTTTTTGAGTTCGGGTTTTGATAAAGGGGGACCTTGTCTGTAATCGATTTCAATTCTATCTTTGTAAATTTCCAAGACTTTAAGTCCGGCCTGGGGTATTTCTCTTGTGATTAAGACTTTCACAGTTATATTCTATTAGATTTCGGAAGGTTTTAGAATAGTTAATCTATATATTTAAGCTTTTCCGGTACTTCCGAATAATCCTATTTTGTATTCTACTACTTTTTGTACGGCTTCTATCGGCTTATCCATTATTTTGTATACAGCCACCTCATTTGTAGAATTCAAAAGTTCCTGCAAAGACATTTTAAATGCGATGCGCATCTCGGAATTCACGTTAACTTTGACTATGCCCATGGTTACAGCCTGACGTACATCTTCATCAAATATTCCGGAGCCTCCGTGCAGTGACAAAAACGTGTCCGGTATAGTGGCCTTTATCTTTTTTAATAAATCCAGATTCAAATGCATATTCGATGCATAAATGCCGTGCAAATTCCCAACGAAACTGGCAAAGACGTCAACACCAGTTTTTTCAACAAATTCCCGTGCCCTTTCAGGATCAGTAAATAATTTCGGATCCTGCAGTCGTGTAGGGTCCTCTGATCGATGGTCCGCGGAGCTTCCTTCAATGTGATCTATCTCTCCTTCCACGGGGATACCGTGTTTGTGCGCCAGTTTCACGACCTCAGCGGCCTCCCGAAGAGCGTCTTCGAACGATGATTTACTTGCATCAATGTGCACATAATCAAAACCCGCTTCAATGGCTCTTTTGCAAGATTCAAAGTCTTTCCCATGATCCAGATTTAAGATTATCGGAACACCGGTTTCTTCCATATAAATCTGTTTTAGGGCCACCATCTGCTTGTACCCTATGTAGGTTACTTCACCATCCGAAGCTTCTATGAGAATTGGGGATTTGAGCTTTTTTGCGGCATTGGTTATTGCCTTAAATGTTTCAATATTGGCACAATTAAAAGCGCCTAAAGCGTAATTACCGTCGTCAGCCTTTTTTAAAATTTCGTAGACGTTCATATGTTTATGCTCTCAATTTCTTTTATCGTTAGCAATCCTTTAAAAGAACCTATGACCTTAATATTGGCACTGGCATTAATTGTTCCCCATTTCAACGCCGTTTCCAGGGATTTTCCATGTACAATGGCCGCCATAAAACCGGCTGAAAATGAATCACCGGCCCCCGTCATGTCTTCAACAGGTCTTCCATCATCGTATATGCCTTGATGAGTTATTTTTATACCGTCATAGGCACTTGATCCGCTGCTACCGTCTGTAATTACCGACAATTTCGGGCCCAATTCTGCAAGTTTCTTATGAAGTTCCTCACCGGACAAAGCGGATTCTGTCAGCCTTTGCGCTTCTTCTTTATTTACAAATAATATATCTGTAACTTTTAAAATATCTCTTAAAGCGGCAAGCCCGGTCTTCATGTGAATTGTGCCGGGATTAAAAGCCAATCCCGTCCCTCTGTGTTTAGAAATGTATTCGATCAGCTCGTGCTGAAAACTTTCAAAACCTTCGGGCATTGATGTGTAATATATATATTTTGGTTGCGGCCAATCTTGCAACGTGTACTGTCTTTTCCCATGATAAGAGAATATAGTTCTTTCTCCTTTGAAGACTATTATGGTGTGAAGATCGGTAGGAGTATCTTTGTTTTTTTTACAGAAATCGGTGTTAATGTCCCATGATTTAAGTTCGGAGATTATCCGGTCTGTGTTGGCGTCGTCCCCAAGTTCAGTATAAACAGCAGCATTAAGTTTTAGCAGTTTTGCTCCGATGGCTACATTAATAGCGTTTCCGGCCACACTAGTTTCAAAACTTTCCACGGGAATCTTGCTTCCATGAAAAAAACAAAACTTTTCGGACGAACCGTCAGCCGATTCAGTGAGCCCGGAATTATCACCGATTTTCATAAACAGATCAATTGAACTATCTCCGATTGTTAATAAGTCAAGTTTATTCATTATCTTTGAGTATACTTAAAATTTTGTTAACTAAATGGTGTGCGCTGAGTCCGAATTTGTCCAGTAAATCACTGTAATGACCGGACTCCCCGAAAGTATCCGGCATTCCGATTCTGCGTATAGGAACCGGGTACTTTTCTGATAATAATTCGGCAACCGCTCCCCCCAACCCCCCTGATACTTGATGATTTTCTATTGTTACAACTCTCTTTGTCTTTTTGGCCGAGTGAACAATTGTGACTTCGTCGAGAGGCTTTATGGTCGGGGAGCTGATTACTTCTACGTTGACCTTGTGCGCCGCTCTTAGGATTTTTGCTGCGGACAGAACCTCGTACATAATCGGACCGCTGCTTATCAGTGTGATCTCATCCCCCTCTACCAGTACTTGAGCTTTGCCAAACTCAAAAGGGGTACTTTCAGTAGTAATTTCGGGAGTTCCTTCTCTGCCCAGCCTCATGTAGATTGGACCCTTGTGTTTTGCGGCGTATTTTGCCGCCGCTTTTGCCTGATGGAAATCTATGGGTTCTATGACCGAAAAGTTTGGGAGAACCCTGGTGAGTGCTATATCTTCAAGACATTGAGCCATGCCCCCGTCATAACAATGCATGAGACCGGCGTGTGTCCCGATAATTTTAACGTTTGTGTTTGAGAAACTGATACTTAATCTAATTTGTTCCCAGTTTCTTCCCGGGCTGAATATGGCAAAGGAGGCCATAAACGGAATTTTTCCGCTTAATGCCAATCCTGCAGCTATGCCGGTCATATTCTGTTCGGCTACTCCTATTTCAATGTATCTGTCAGGGAATTTATGTGCGAATAAGTCAACTTTTGTAGATTCCTTGAGATCTCCACACAAAACCACAATGTTCTCGTCCTTTTCACCCGCTTCTAACAACCCCAACCCAAAACCCTCACGGGTGCTTCTTTTTTCCGCACTTTTCTGGAATAGCTCCTTATTTAATTTCAGCTTACTGTTAAGCATTAGGCAGATTAATTGCTATCTTCGCTTGGAGTACTTTGTTCGTCAGTGGCTTCGTCGTTTTCTTCTTCGCAGGGTTCTTCTTCTTTAACTCTTTCAAAATCAATACTCCAATCTGTTTTATTTATTGCGACCATATCTACAGCAATGTGGGGACTTACCTCAACCGTACAGTTTTCTCTTGGGAAAGTTTCGTGTAAGGCTATTAAGAGGGATTTTTTATCCTTGTCCTCATAAACTTTCTTTATCTTGATTGCATGCGTTTCAGGATCTTCAACTTCTGTTGCTACTCCGATGACATATTCTTTATTAAAATCCACAGTTTCCTTAAGAGTCACCAACCCGGCCGGATCAATGTAATTTAAAAAGTCGTTGAGTTCTTCTTCACTTTTAATAACTCTCCTCTGTTTTTCGTACTGTTTACCTTCTTCTGTGTAGATTATTGTGGGAAAGTTTTCCAGCCTTCTTATCTGTGTACCCTTGTTAAATTTAGGAAGTTTAATCTCGTCTGCCAGTAGGAAGTATCCTGCCCCAAAAATCAAAAGAACGATTATTACTAGTGGTAATAAAGATATATAAATGAATTGTTTTTTATCAGTCATAGTCGCAACTAATTTTTCCGTCGAGGGAGCGCAAATCCCTCAGGGCTTTCATGGCTTCCTTTTTATCGGGAACCTTGCCGTGCCACTCAACTTTATACTCCATAAATTCTACACCCTTTCCCGGTATAGTGTGCGCAATTATTGCCGTGGGACGCTGACTCACAGCCCTTGCCATGTTACAGGCATTGATAATCTCTTCAATGTTGTGGCCGTCAATTTCAACCACAAACCAGTTAAAAGCTTCTAACTTATCTCTTAGACTTTCAAGAGGCATCATATCTTCGGTGTAGCCGCTAAGTTGTATGTTATTACGGTCAATTATCCATGTAATGTTGTTTAAGCCGCTGTTACCTCCAAACATTGCCGCTTCCCATACTTGTCCTTCGTTCAGCTCCCCGTCTCCGGTCATGACATATACTCTATAGTTCTTTTTATCTAGTTTTGCTGCTAATGCCATGCCAATAGCTTGTGAGATGCCCTGTCCAAGTGAGCCGCTTGTGTTCTCGACCCCCGGAAGGCTTCCGTAAGCAGGATGTCCCTGCAATCTCGAGTTAATTTTTCTTAAAGTCCAAAGTTCTTTTTTTGGGAAATATCCCCGTTCAGATAAACTAGCATACCATACGGGACAGATATGTCCATTCGAAAGAACGAATCTGTCTCTGTCTTCCCAATCCGGTTTTTTCGGATCAATGTTGAGTATGTGAAAATACAATGCAGCAAAGATATCGGCTGTGTCCAAGGAACCTGCACTGTGGCCTGAACCAGCCTCTAACAGCATTTGGATAACAGTTTTCCTCAAATCGTTTGCTTTAGTCTCTAAACTTGATATTACAGGATTTTGACAGTGAATATGTGTGTCGGGCATTAAATTCAGTATATTCAATTAGTATATTTTGTTCAAGTAAAGTTTTTATTGACGTAGCCTGTAGGATTAGGTATAAAAAAAGATAGTTCCTACGAACAATAAAAAAAGAAAGAGGAGGTGCCTATGGCGGTGGTTTTTACCATGTGTTTCGATCTTTGAATGACCCTGGTGCATCGACCGCCTACCGCTAAGCGGAAATTATAGGCAGGTCAGAATGGAGTTGAAAATGAGAGTTTCATCTACCTTGTGAGAGGAGGTGATCCATTCTCGGTCTCATCGCCGGTCGTTGGGACTGTATATCGTAAGACAAAAAACTCGTTCGCGAAAGGAGGTGAGACTACATATGGAAGCGGTAGTGTTCATGAGCTAACTCGTGGCGCCGTCGATCGTGATGAGAGAGTTTGGGTAAAAGCAGCGGATGTTGACTGCCCGAACGCCTTACGTTGCAGCGAGCGTTACTGAGGGGTTAAACACTGAAGCTCTATGAGGTTGGTTGATGGTAAGTCGATCGTAGGTTTCCTGGTGGACATCACTGCCCCTTCTAATGCCCCCGCCCCCGTGTCTGAAATGGATTAAATCCAAATCTATGGCACGGGGGCTCTTCTTTGCTTGACAACTATTTTCAATCTGATAGTATTTCACGCACCCAGAGATTTTTAACAAGAAAATCTAGATAAAGGTCGCATTTTTGGCCTTCGCAAAACTGGCGATGTCGCGCCGTTGCCAGAATTCCAGATTCCGTTTTTACAGTAGAGGTCGGTCTGTCCGGATCGTCTGAGGGAATTTTGGAATTTTTTTAGCGCGCTCTGTTCTTCGCACTCTTTATGTGGAGATCGTGTGTAAAACAAACGTTTCTAGAACGTTTGCGGAATGGCGGCACCATTTCACTCACGAGCGGCCTACGCACGGAGAAATCGCAAAGCCTAGTTGCTTACCTCTTGTGACTAGTAACTTTGCCCAACCTTTTCACCCGGGCGAGAGATGAAACATAATGCGAGTTGGTTTCTACAACCCTCTCTCCCCGGTGATAAAACAAAACGGAGCCTTCTTGAGTATGCTTAACGCAAACTTGAAAAGGCTCCTTGTTTTTTTTAGAACTTTAATCTTTCTTTAGACTTTTTAGAAACTCAATAACTTCTTCGGGTGTTGTACAGATTTTTAACATATCCTCTTCGCTGTTTTTTAAGAGCATGTGTTTATGAATAACGTCCAAAAAGTCCTGCCAAAACGCCCCGAAAAGAATGATAGGTTTGTTATTTGGTTCATGTATCCATGAACTTATCCAGCTCATTCCAAACTCGCTGAGTGTTCCTATACTTCCTTTAAAAACGATATGAACCTGTGTAGTTTGCAGCATTACTTTAGTTCTGTCGAAGTAGTCCAATGTTATTACTTCGTCGTCAAAGTGGTTTTCCGGGTCAACGCCTTCATAATGTCTTTTAGGTTTATTCGGGTGATAGGTGATTGCAAGTACCTTTCCGCCTCCTGCATGTGCTCCCTCTGTGGAAGCTCTCATTACCCCGGGTCCCCCGCCGTTTACTACTTCAAATCCTGCCTCTGCAACAGCTCTTGCTGTTTCATATGCTTCTTTGTAGGGTTGATCATTCTCAACCCAAGCCGCACCTCCTAAGAAAGCAACTTTCGTTATTCTTTCCCGTTTTAAGGTAACAATAGTTTCTTCATTATTTATATCTTGTTTGTTTTGCATGCTTGTTAATTGTAAATATTTTTTTCTCGGATTTGTACTACCAAATATTGCTGATCCTATTATCATATCATCTACGCCGGCATGTACTATTCCCGGAATGGTTTTCTCATTCACCCCGCCATCGACCTGAATTTGGACTTTAGGGTATGTGAGCTTGAATCTTTCGATTTTCTGCAGTACGCCCGGAATGAAATCTCTGCCCTGACCCCCGGGGATTATGGTCATAAATTGGACAAAGTCCAGGTCTTTTACAAAATCCTGAATTATTTCAAAATCAGTGGTTGGTCCGAGAGACAGGCCAACTCTATAACCCAGTATTTTGGCTTTTTTTATGAATTCTTCGACTTCAGCTTTGCTCCCGAACCCTTCAATTTGGGAACATATTTTTACTGCATTTTTGATTTTTACAAGATAATCAAGAGGATTTACTACAAGAAGATGCAGATCGTATTTGAGATTTGATTCCAAATTGTTTAGAGCTTCAATATCCTGAAAAGTGGAGCCCTCAAAGAGTTTACCGTCAACAAAATCTATCTGTACCATCTCCGAGAAGCTCTCCGCAATGCTAACTTTATCTTCAATATCCCTGAAGTTTTTTTCTAGAATGGCAGGAATTATCATTATTGTCCAAAATTATTAACGATTTCCAGTCTTTTTCTGTGACGTTCTGCACCGCTAAAGTCCTCCTTAAGCCAGGAGCGGACTGTTTCCAAAGCCGTGGTTTTATCAATAAATCCGGAAGGTAAGGCAAGCACATTTGAGTTGTCGTCAATTCTTGACGATACAGCGTGATCCGGGTTCCAGGAGAGGGCAGCTCGAATATCTCTAAACTTATTTGCCAGCATGCTCACTCCAACACCATTCTTGCAGATGATTATTCCTTTATTGACCAAAATATCCCCTTTTAGCTTCTCCACCAATCTTATAGTATAGTCCGGGTAATCATCTGATTCATCCAACCCGAAAGGACCAAGATCCTGTACTTCTACACCTTGTTCTTTCAAATATTTAATAATTTCGGATTTAAGTTGAAACCCTCGATGATCTGAAGTTATATAAAGCATATTGTTATATATTATGCCACACTTTTTTTTTTGACTAAAGCTATTGCAGCAAATGTACCAGCGACCAAACAAATTGCTTGTGCCACGTTTATGCCGGCAATGCTCCATGGTCTTATACGGAGAAATTCCAAAAGGAACCTTATACAGCTATAACCTGCTATATATAACCAAAAGATAATGCCCGTATGTTTTTTAGCTTTGGTTTTAATATGATACAAAAACAAGAAAAGTAGTAAATTCAACAGGGATTCGTATAAAAAGAGCGGGTGAAACCGTACAAATGATTCAAAACCTTCCGGGCGTTTTTCTTCAGGTATAAATATTCCCCAAAAGACGTCAGTCGGGAGACCAAAAATTTCCTTATTAAAAAAATTTCCCCACCTCCCTATTGCTTGTGCAAGGGGAGTAACTACAGCCGCGATATCAAGCCAGTAGATTATATCCAGCTTGTTTTTCTTTGAGTATATAAAAAGTCCAAAGACTCCGCCGAGTACGGCTCCGATTATACTCATTCCCCCCGACCACAACGCCGGAATGTAAAGGGGATGTTGAATATAATATTTGTAAAAGTCCAAAACATGATAAAGTCTTGCGCCTGCGATGCCTGCTACTAGTGTGTACAAAGTCAGACCCCAAAAATATTCCGGATTTCTCCCGTCTTTTTTGATCAGGTGTTCAGCCAAATAAACGGACAATGCAATGGAGATGGAAATTAATATTCCATAAATTGAAATCACAGGATGTATAGGCAGTAGCAAAATATAAAGACAAGTGCGGCTACATAAATCATAAAGCCTTGTTTACCGGGCTTCGTCTTGAAAGTCCAGAACCATTCGTCCAGTCTATTTCCATAATAATACTCAAACATTACATACATCGTATTTGCAAATGTTGATAAAACTAACGCCTTGGGAAAGTAGGATCTGGTTGAGAAAACCACAAAAATACTCACTAGGGCAATTACGATTTGAAACAGCGCGCTGTTGAGGGATTTTTCCTTAATTTCGTCTTTATGATACTGAATGTGTTTTATTGCGTTGGCAAAGTCGCTGTGTCTTATGAACGCCATCAGAGTTTTGGAAAAATCTTTCTGAGGTTCTACAAAAATTGCATTCAGTACGTACTCAAGATCAAGCACAAAAGCCCCGAGGAAGGTACCTACAAAGATGAATGAGATTTGCAGCGGATCTCGCTCTACTCCTAAGGCTGAAATGACAACTCCAAGAGTAAGGGAGATCAACAAAGGAATTTTGTAGAATGAAAAGGCACTATTTTTTCCCATTTAGTTAATGATATTTTATTTGTCCTGTTGTTTCAACTCTTTTTTCAGTTCGGTTAATTTCCACATAAAGAGCCTTCCTTTTGTATGTGCCTTTTCCGCACCTTTGACGTATTCCCTTGCCATTTCAAGTAGATTTCTAGGTTCCGATTTGGCGAGTTTAATATATAAAGCCCTGTGTTTAATGTCTCCAAGTTCCTCCGCAAGCATATTTCCATATGCCTGAAATTCATAACTATTTCGCTTGTCAGGCTTTAACGCTCTGTGATTTAGGATCTCGGAAATACTTTTCATACCATTTGAGAAGAAACAATAAGGATTGTGCAGGAAATAAAACTACCTAATTTTGTTGGCCTGATCTTTGGCAATCTTGCCCAGATAGGGAAGCTCATATTCCTCGTTGTTGTAGGCTTTCCAAATCAGGAACAACCAGAGAAGAAATGTGCCTATTGAAATTACGGGCTCCACGATATAACCGATGTAGATGATGAAGAGTGACTGAGAAATCTTCCACAATGCATATCCCATTACCCCAAAGAGAATTGACTGGAAGGAATGGAATTTAACATACTTGTTATCTTTCTCCATTAGAAAGAAAACCACACCGGTGATGGGCGGTACCAAGTAGGAAAGAGCAGCGGCTACATTTGGTTCAAAGTATTCAAGAGGTGACTTTGTTTCGTCCTTTTTATCGTGTTCTTCCATACTGTATAAATTTTTTCACATATTTGAAAAATTATCAAATATATTAATGATTTTAGTAATGCCCCCGTTTTTGATTTTTGTACATTTTTTTAATTTCGTCCGTTGTTGTAGCGTCAGTTGCCCCTTTGTCCTTTCGGAATCGTAAAAGCCTCGGGAACCTCAAAGCATATCCGGCACTATGAGAGGGAGACTCAGAGATTTCGTCCGCACCAATTTCCACAACGATTTTAGGAGAAACAATGGTGTCGGGCATGAAATTTTTTGGTACGTCTACATTTTGGGGAAATTTGTCGATTTTTACTTTATCGCACATTAATTTTAATTCCGCCCAGTCAGAATCACTGAGGCCTGTTCCTACTTTGGAGATGGTCTTGTAAGTATCTGTTTCCGGGTCATACACTCCAATTAGAAATCCCCCTATCCCAAACTTTGATCGTACGCCGCGACCTGCGTAATATCCCAATACAATGCAATCTACGGAGTCGGTTAATAATTTCTTGTCTGCTTTCTTCAATTTTACCCACGAAAAGGATCTTGCGCCGGCCTGGTAGGGATCTTCCGGTCTTTTAAGAATTAATCCCTCCAAACCCTTTTCCTCCGCCAGCTCGAAATACTCTTCTATTTCTTCAAGACTGTCCGATTCTATATAATCGTCAACAATAATTGTTTCCCCATCTTTTACTATTTCTCTTAAAAGTTTCTTTCTTTCACGAAGCGTTTTGTCGACCAACGATTCCCCATTGAGGTAGAGTAGATCGAACACAAAGTATTTTAGTGGTATTTCCAAAGCAGTTTCAGAAATTCCATGCTTTCTTTTTCTCTGCATGGTTTCCTGAAAGGGTAAAAAGTCCCCGGTTTCCCTGTTAAAGCCTATTGCTTCTCCGTCAAGTATCACTGATTCGGCATCAATTTGTTCAGTCGCGGCACTTACAATGTCCGGGTATTGATGTGTGGTTTCTTCAAGATTTCTTGTAAATGTTTTAATGAGAAAACCAACCTTCTTGGAGGAAAAAAGGGGTGTTTGAGTAAGTTGGGTGTCCGTTATTGACTTAGTCCTATCCATATGTAGCTGTACCCTTGTTCCATCGAATTTGTACTCGGCCCATACGTTCTTCATTTTCTCCATTGCTTCTTCCGGACCGGATACTCTCTGTGCTTTTTGCGATAAAATAGGGACACCGGTTTCCACGACAATATTCTTCATCCCACCGATGCCACTTTTTCTTATCATTTTTGCAATGTAGCCAATATCAGGGTGAAGGCTATACACCCGTTCGATTGCCGCCCCGGCTTTCGGATCCCCCGTAGATAATGCAAGGGCATCAGCAAGTGTTAGCTCAGTAAAGCCCAGCCTTGTAGTTCCCAGTATTATTCTCACGACATATTTTGCTGATAACCTATTTAAATCCTTAAGCAACGCAGCAGTTTTCACCACCTTGTTATCCTGAGATCCGGATCCTTCAATCTCCGCAATTTCCTGAAGTTTTTTGTGTACTTCCTCTAGTGATAAGTTACTTTCTTTTTTCTGAGGCGCCAGTTCATAAGCAACATTACCAAGGTCTCCTGCTTTTTTGTATAACTCATTAATCTGAATTTCGGTTAGATGCCGGTTTGGAGAAGAGTAGGTTTGCAGCAATATTCTCAACATCATCCTGTCGGCAATATTGAATTTGGGATTTTCGTAGGAAGCCCTAAGATACCCGAGTGTCAAGTACACCCCTATATCGATTTCATTTGGGTCCAACTTGAGAATTAATTCAGATAGAATGCTGGTAATTTCCAGTCGTTTGCTGGTTTTTTCCAGTTTTTCAAGATATTCCGCTAAATCAGAAAAAAGCATATTTACTATTTTACACCCGCGTTACTTAAGCTCATATCTGGAGGATTTTGTACTTCCCGCCTTTTCAATAATGTCCCTTTCTATAAGTACTTTCAAATCTCTGAGGACAGAATCTTCCGAAATGTTAGGGAATAATCTCTGAAAATCTTTATTCTGAAGCATGCCGTAGTTTTGGATAAATTCGATGATCTTTTCCTGTCTTTCCGTTAATTTATAACGGCCCGATGCCTTGGCTATTTTAGTGTCTTTTGCTAATGTTTTTACCTTTTCCTGTGTACTGGAAACTTGAAGTGCCATTCCCTCACTAAAGTACTCAATCCATTCAGTGTAGTCAGGGCTCTCGTGGGATATACTTGCCAAACCCCTTTCAAGTTCCCGTTGGGTTTTCTGATAATATCCCGTTATTACAACATAATCTTTAAAGGTATATCCTGAGATTTTGAGAGCAAGGTGTACTGTGGTATCTATAGTTGCGGAATTAAAATTTTCGAAGGGCATTATTTCTTCCAGTCTGGCTTTTAGTATTGACGCTGCAACAACAGGATGGTTCTCTTTAGCATCGAGACTGTTAAACCAGTCAAACAACTCCACGATATCGGCGAGTATACTTTCGGGTTCGGTTTTGCCTGAGACTTTGGTGCTTCTGTATACTCCCTGCCTGGTCTTAGGTAACAAATTTTGTGAAATGCTCTTGTGCATGTATTTAATATCCATTTCGTCAAGCTCTTTGCTTCTGGAAATTTCTTCAAGCATATCGTAAGTTTTGTCCAAATTAACAATCTCGCCTGATTTGTTCTGTTCAATATTATCTATAGTCCGTTTTATAGTTTCATCAGGGATATTTATCTTTTCAGCAAGCAAAACCGATCGAATAAAATCAATCTTTGCCTCTTTTCGTAACTGGGCTTCCCAGTTTTGCAGTATTACCGTGTTATCAACAATAGCCCTGTAATATTCAATAAAGCCAATATTCTTCAATATTTTTTGAGTAATTGTAAATTCAGGGAAAAACATCGCAAGATAATTCTTGCATATTTCCCGCAAGTTTTAAATTGTTATTGTTACAACCTGATAATTTGGGGTTTCTTTTCTGCAAGTTTTGGTTCAAGTTCCTGAAGTTCTTCCGCACTGGTGATTATAGTTTGTTGCTTGTTTATTACGTCCAAAACCGCCTTTCTGTGTGTATCGTCCAGCTCTGAGAATATATCATCAAGGAGAAGGACAGGCCGATGGCCCTTTTTTTGCTCCGAAAAATCGATTTCCAGTAGTTTCAACGCCAAAAGTACCGCACGTTGTTGGCCCCGTGAACCAAACTGCCCGAGATCACTTTCGTTGAATTGTATAAGAAAATCATCTCTGTGGGGTCCTATGAGGGTAGTTTGAGCTCTTAGGTCAGCTTGAAGGTGTGCATCAAGTCTTTCTCTAGTTATTTCGTTCTTTTTGTATTTTATGTACACTTCAGTTTTCGGCGAGTCGAGTGTTGAAATAAGCTTGGGAAGCCTGAAATTCAAAAAATCTATTAGCTCTGACCTACTATTCTGAATAATTGTCCCGGTTTGAGTAAGTATATTATCCCAAAATGGCATCTGATCAGTATTTGAGCCTTGTATTCTTATGATTTCTAATAATTTGTTACGTTGCCTCAGAGCCTTAGTATAATCAGATATGGCCTTTTTGTAACCACGATCGTTTTGAATCAAAATAAGATCAAGGTATTTCCTGCGTGCTCCGGGCGATCCTGTTATTACTTCAATATCCTGCGGGGTAAAGAACACCGCGTTAAATATACCTGTGAAATATGTTATTGATTTAACCGTTTTATTCACTCGCGTCTTTTTACTTGAAATGTTGTTGTTTCGATCAGGATTGCGTATAACTTGAAGTTCAAGGGATACGTTCTCTCCGTCAGATTGGATTTCTCCGTTAACTGTAGCAAATTCTCTGAGCATGTTTATTACATCACTGTCATAACGTGATTTGGGTGATTTTGCAGTTGCAAGCATGAATATTGATTCAAGCAGATTTGTTTTTCCCGCACCGTTTTTACCTAAAATAATAGTCAAGTCTCCGTCAAAGGAACAATTGTAATCCGAATGATTTCTGAAATTCTTTAATCTAATAGAGTGTATTCTCATCTTTTGAGTCCTAAAATAGTTCTTTCTGGGCAGAGGGGTTGTAACCTGTTTTCTTTTGTTGACATTCAGGGCAGAAGTAGGTACCACGTCCCTGTATTTTTATATGTTGAACCTCGGAGAAGCACGTAGGACATTTTGATTTCATATATATTTTAAATGATTCCTGGTACTTTCCCGGTCTGCCAAATATATCAACATACATTTTGTCGGGAAGGGTACTGCCGCGCTTTTCTATGCCCTCGTTCAGCACGGATCTGGCTGCTGTTAGCAGTTTTTCCGCGCTTTGGTAATCGATGTCTTTTGTCGGAGTTTCCGGGTGTATTCCCGATAGAAACAGCGCTTCCGTAGCATAGATGTTTCCTAATCCGGCAACAATCGACTGATCTAGAAGCGCGTTTTTAATTATTGTGTTCTTTTGTTTAAGCACCTCAAGAAATGTCTTTGTATCGAGATCAGTATTTATAGGTTCCGGCCCGTATTTTTGGGTAAGTTTTTCTACTTCTGACTTATCGAGCACTGCTACCTTGCCGAACATGCGCATATCGGAAAATACCATTACTTTATTAATAGCGTTTTTCTGCAAATAGAATACAGCTCTTACCCAGTTAGTACCTTTTTCTTGTTTGTCCAATAATAATACCCTCCCAGTCATTGCTAAATGTATCAAGACAGTGTATTCGTCAGTCTCAACTAGAATATTTTTTGCGACCCGACGAATATCTCTTATCTCGCTGTCTTTAACTAAGGACGGTTCTCCCGATATTTTGTAACCGGCTTGAGCATTTAAACTCACAATATTAAAGCCCAAAACGGTTTTTTTTAAATCACTTGTTATGGTGTGTACTTCTGGTAATTCCGGCACTGCTAAAGCTTTCCCATTTATCTTCTACAAATTTTTTAAATGCGGACTTAAATCTTTCTTTTGAGTACTTATGGACTTCGGAGAGGATTTTTTCCCGGTTGAAATAGCCATTTCTTACTGCGTTATCAAACTTTTTCATTTTGTCTACTAAATCCTCCACGGTTAGATCGTAAAAAAACATGCCGTTCACGTTCTCCACAATGGTTTCCTTGTGCCCCCCTGAATAATGTGCGAGAACAGGAACACCGTGAGCCATAGCTTCAATGGGCACTATTCCGAAATCTTCGTCCTTAACCGGGTTTATGAGACCCAGTGAATTTGCAATAAGTCGGTGTTTTTCAATATCAGAAACTCTACCCTTAAAAACAACATTATTACCCGCAATTTTCTTGAGATTTTTCGCATAATTTCCGTCCCCTATAATAACCAGAGACATATCAAGCATACTAAACGCTTCTATAAGGAGATCAAAATTTTTATACTTTATCAGTCTTCCAACGGCTACATAGTAAGGCTTTTCCATGTTTTCTTTTTCTGATGCAACTTTTACATCAGTTTCAACAGGCGGATAAATAACCGTTGCGGCCCTTCTGTAGAATTTCTGTATTCTTTTTTGTGTTTCAACTGAATTTGTCAGGATAAAGTCCGGGCGTTGCGCTGCTACAAAATCCCAAATTCGCAGGAGGTTATCGATATAGCTGAAGAAGAGTTTAAAATACCACCTATCCCTTTTAGTGCTTTCAGTTGAGTAATGATAGAGAAACCTTGGCGGCGTATGAATGTAAGTAATGTGAAGCTGGTCGGGTTTGGTCAGGATGCCCTTGTTCCATGTATTACCGTCTGAGATTATTATATCGTAGCCGCTGAAATCAAAACTTTCAAAAACCGGCGCCATCATAAAGGTAAAAAAATACTTGGCAGCGCGATTGATAAATCCGCTTTTTGGGGATATTACTTTCCTTTTTTTTATAACATCCGGCATTGACTCCGGAGTGTATTTTGCAGTAAAAATAGGTGCTTCAGGATAAATCTCGGCAATAGCTTCTAGTGTCTTTTCCGCCCCGCCGTATTGGACCAAGAATTCATGTGCTAATGCAATTTTAGGTTTTTTCATATTTTCGATTATATACTGAAACAAAAGTGGTTACTAACTAAAGTCAATTTGATAATATTACCCCATGAACCTGTCCGGCAAAAAGAACGGTTATATTTCCCCTGTAGTTCTTCTATTTATCTTTCTATTCATATCCGTACCGTTGATTTACTGGTTTGTCAGTTCCGATGAGGGAAGCCCAGAGGATGTAAAAGGTAGTTCTGACGTTGTTACAGAAGAGACCGAGGGCTTGTTAGTTAATGTTACCTCGGAAAGCACCTGGGATATGTACGTATACTTGTGTAAAAATTCTGATGAATGTGATGAGTCGTTAACAGCCGGAAAGAGAGTCGGAGTGTTTAGCGGAGGTGTCGTTTCAAAATTTACGGTTGCAGTTCCTCTAGACGAAACTTGGACTGAGGGAAATGTTGTTAAGTTTTATATAAAACCTGGTTGGGGATCCTCCGGGAGAGTTTTTAGCGCGGAGTCAGTAGGTGATTCCGGTGCTGAAGTGAAAAGAATTAGGAATGACGGTATGGAGTTGGAAACAATATTTATAACAGTAGGTGATGAGCATATCGGCGGTTCGTGGGTTGGTGAATTCTCGGATCGTTAAAACAGTTAAAATTGAGTGTAGTATTCAAATAATACAAAGATAAAATAAAGGGCAAGCAGCGCAACCGACTCCTTTTTGTCCAGATTCCCTTTCGATCTTGTGAAAATATAAAAAAGCAAAAGTGCGATCAGAAGAAAGATATTTGAAGACACACTCAAATCCGGATCTGAAGTATTTATTGGGAAGATGACTGCCGTAATACCTAGTACAAGAGTTGTGTTTGCTACCACACTCCCCACCACGTCCCCCATAACATCTTTTTCGTGATGATTTCGTACTGAAGCAATCGCAAAAGCAATTTCCGGCAGAGACGTACCTATGGCGGTGATGGTAAGACCTATAAATCCGATCTCTAGTTTAAGCAGAGTGCTGAGATTTATTGCTCCTCTTACAATGCCTTCGCTAGCTATGAGTATTACAAGCAACGATACAAAAAATATTAACAATTGTTTTGCTACATTGCGTCGTTCAAAACTCTCAAGGAGCTGTTCAATCCTTGAACTTCTCCTTATAAAGGCTATTGTGTACACGGCATAGCCCACAAGCAGAAGCATTCCGTCCCGTTTGCCAAGAGTTCCGTCAAAAGAAAGTACCAGAGAAACCAAAACAAATAGAATGGTGTAATAGATGTCCTTGGACTTGAAAATTGACTCGGTCTTTAATTTTGAATTTAGTAGGCTGGGAAGCGCTACTATGAGTGTGAGCAGGGCAATATTCGAACCCAGTACATTTCCATAAGATAACACCGATTCTTGTTCGAGGGCTGCAGTGATCCCCACAAATGCTTCCGGCAGAGATGTGGCAATTGCTACCAACAAAAAACTTACTGTATAGGAAGATATTTTCAGTGCGTGCGAAAGCTTAGTAACTGACTTAACAAAATAATCCACTGCTTTTATTAAGACTAGCGAAGCTCCCAACAAGAGCAGCATATTGAGGAGTGTTTGCATTAGTCAATAATACTACAAATAGGGTTTTTGCTGTGATACCATTTCCTTATGCAGCTTGTAGATCGCAAGTCCTGGTTGTGGAATTACCTTCAGCCCGAAATTAAGAATCTTATAAGCGACGGTGAGATTCTATTAACATTTGTACGTAAGGGAAAAACCGGAGCAAAAATCACTGACTATTCGTTCCTTGTTTTCCCATTTGCAAAGGCCTATGAGGGCTTCTTAAAAAAGTTATTTCTTGACTTAGGAATTATCGCCCACGATGAGTATTATGGAGACGAGATACGCATAGGGCGACTGCTGAACCCCAGATATCAAAAAGAAGTTCGGAACGTATTCTCTCACGAATGCCGCAGTGCAACCGGGAAAAAGCCTTTAATGGAGGAGTTATGGGCTGTCTGGAAGAGGGGGAGAAATTTGGTGTTTCATTATTTTCCTCATAATTTCAGGAAACTTTCATATCAGGAAGCTATGGATATTATCACGGAGATGGTCGATATTATGCACTCCGCCGTGGCTGATTGCGAACTTAACGTCAAAGTTAAGTCGGAGGAAGTTTCATCAATCCTCTGAATTTTGTATCTAGTATAATTCCCTTGTGTTTATAAAGAAGAATAAAGGAAAAAAGAAAGTTGCGATAGGTTTAAGCGGCGGAGTCGATTCGTCGGTTGCTGCGTATCTACTAAAGGAACAGGGATTTGAAGTTGTAGGCGTGTATATGCAGTGTTGGGATGAAAAGGCCGACGGGTGTGTCGCTGATGTCGATAGAAGCTTTGCAGTAGCTACAGCCGCGTCTCTGGGGATAAAATTTATTCATCTGGACTTTAAAGATAGATACAAGTCCAAAGTCATTGATTATTTTTATTCCGAGTATGAGCATGGGCGCACCCCTAATCCTGATGTATTGTGTAATAAAGAAATTAAGTTTGGGCTTTTTTACGATTGGGCACTTGAAAAGGGTTACGATTTTGTAGCTACGGGACACTATGCGCGCGTCGAGACCGGAAACAATGAAATCCTTTTGAAAAGAGGAATAGATGAATCTAAAGATCAATCCTACTTTTTATATTTGTTAGAACAGAGGCATTTAGAAAAGGTTATTTTTCCGGTGGGTAATCACACAAAGGCTGAAATCAGAGAAATTGCAAAAAACACCAACTTGCCCCCTGCTAAGCGCCCTGAGAGTATGGGAATTTGTTTCATAGGGGAGGTTGATATTAAAGATTTTTTAAAAAAGAGGATTGAAGAGAGGAAAGGAGAGGTTATTTTTAAGGATGGTGAGAATATTGGAGAACATGACGGGGTTTGGTTCTACACAATAGGGCAACGTCACGGGTTTAGGGTAAATAAATACTTCGGAACGCCATTATATGTTTTATCAAAGGATATGACACGCAACACGCTGACTGTGGGCAGGTATGATGATGCGTTATCAGAGGCTTTTGAAATAAGTGATATACACTGGATAGGCAAAAATTACCTGTCTGATTGTAAAGATTTGAAGTGCGATGTAAGAATAAGGCACTTGGGAGAGATTATTAATTGTAATTTGGTAATGATTGAGTCCGGATTTCGCGTTGAGTTGACTAAACCGGTCTTTGCTGTTGCACCCGGACAGAGTGCCGTTTTCTATAAAGACGATGTGGTCTTGGGCGGTGGTGTAATAGTCTGAACTTAGTTGGTATTAAAAGTCGCGGATCTGACTATGATTTTGTTTTTCCATTTTCCTTTTGTATCAATTTTTACAGTTATATTTCTGATTTCTTCAAGATTATTATTTGCATCCAAAGACCTGAAAAATACCTCTACGATACCGTCTTGACCTATTGTTACAGGTAAATTGTATTCTTTCCATTCACTATCTTTGCCGACTTTATAAAGGATGGTTGCATTCTCAACATTATTCTGTTCAGAAAGAGTTAAAACGGGGTATTCAGTAAACCATTCGTCCGTTTGTATACCGGTAATTTGAAACAAGGTAACAGGAGGTAACGAGTCATTATTTAGTCCAAATGCAGCAAAATGGCTTAGATGGTTGGTCTCAGTGCTGATTTTATTGTTTAAGGAATCAAATATTGTTTCCATGGGAATCCATCTTAAGCCGTTTTCATCTAAGTAGTATATCTTCAGCGTGTCCGGAAGAATGTCGTGCAAGTCTATTCCTGAGATGTCCAGTGTAATTTTTAATATACCGGACAAAATAGTTATCTTGTTTCCCACAGTATCGAAGAAATCCAAGAAAGCCGAGGTGGAGGGAACGTACTTAAGTTCTTTTTGCGAATCATCAAGAGTAGGTTTATTTCCGGATTGCAATAGTATCGTACCGGGTAATGTAGAGTTTAGGTTTGTATAGTGTATCTCTTTATTGTCCATCGTTATGGTTTTGTCTATTCCGGGTACGACGAACTCGGAAGTATTATGTATATCGTGTTGCCACAAGTATCTACTTCTATTACCTGTTCTTAAAAGGCTTTCGTCCTGCCATGAGAATTCTTTCCATGGATCGGATAGATTGTTTGTTAACCAGCCAAACGGGTCAACCCGCCCGTCAATGACGTTATCGCTAAAGGTGCCATTAAAATTTTTGTCCTGTAATACAGCAAAATGTAAGTGGGGTCCAGTCGTGTTTCCGGTTAAACCAACCTTTCCTATTGTCGTACCGGTGTCAATCCAAACCTTTGTGTTAGTGGTGATAAGTTCGTCCTGTTGAAGATGCATGTATGTTGTTCTGTATCCGTTTTGGTGATCAATATGAATTGTATGTCCACATGCAAAACAATAATAGTAAGTTGCATATCCCGGAGCCGGCGCTTTGATGGGTGTTCCATACGGAAGCGCAAAGTCTATTCCGTCATGACTACTATAAAAGAGTCTGGGTTGGGGAGCTCTTTCCCCCCAAAAGTTCAGAGTAGTATTTTTTGATGCGTCCGGTTCAGGCATGCCAGTTCCTAAGAATGGGTACTCGTGGTCAAAAAATGAGTACACTTTGTCGATAAGTTCGTTTTCGTCGCTGTATTCCCAGGGTATTTCCAGAAAACTAAACTTATCATACGAATCTTGCGGTACTGTGTATTTATATACTCCGGAATCCAAGGTGGAGAAGTAGATGAATCCTGGGTATGAAAATACCCATGTTGCGTCGGAGCCAGTTGTACCGGAGTACGGAAGATTAAGTCCTGTATCCTCCCAGCTCACTCCTTCGTCAGAGCTTCGAAAGACCGTAAATGCATTTGAGTTGGGACTTATAGTTCCAATATAAATATCGTGTCTGTATTTTGTCATACCTCCAATGCGATGATTTTCAAAATTTTCCAATTTTTGCCAACTTTTCCCTTGGTCTATTGACCTATACAATCCGTCATTGTTGAATGTACCGATCATTGCCGTTGTTTGGTCAATATATCCGGACCTGATTATCTTGCCCGATAATTCGGGGACATCTGTCCAACTTTGGCCTTTGTCATGAGATTTGTATACCTTGTTGTTTGTCGCGACCAGTGTGAAATCTTTTGAAGTCAGAATCATTTCAATTTTTGGCCCATACCATCCTGTTCCAATCATTTGTGTCCAGGTAGTTCCTTCGTCAGATGATACCCATAATCCGTTGCTGTATGTTCCCAAATATATTGTGCTTTCATCTCTGCCGATTTTAGAGGCAGAAACGTTAGGGCCGGTATGTATCCAAACACCCCCAGGATTCTGTGAGAAAAACAATCCTGTCTGTGAATTGACTACATTGTATGTTGTTGCGTAAACAATCCCTTGTTGATAATTGAGATCCGTCACGCCCCTTTCGCTCAGAGAAAGGTCTGTCCAGGTTTCTCCGCTGTCATAAGAAATCTTTATACCGTTAAAACTATTACGATATACGCTTGTATTGTTTTCTCCAAGCATAAGGCCCCATTTCGTATTCTCTACGCTTGAAACGTAGGGAATATTAATAACGTGTTTCCAGGAAGGCTCCGCATTTGTTGCAGGACTGTAGAAATAAAATATCCACATAAGGAATACAAAACACGTAATTACAAATCGACTTATTCGGGTAAAGTTTTTCATAGACCCAACATAGTCGAGTCGGTATTTAATTAAAATATGGTTTCGGCTACTTTACTTGGAGAAGTGTTTTTTCCTGTGTTCCAGCCATTTTCAGTTGACCGAACCTATAGTATATAGTATAATTACCTTATCAAAAGTTCTTTTAATCAGCATAGAAAAAAAGGAGAGACATGTACCAGTTTTATTTCCCGTATCAGTACGAACGCCTGCAGGCAATTCGGCGGATGACGAATGTTCTGATCGTCATTGCCATTTTGCTTGCTGCCCATCTCTTCGTCACCCTGTTCGATGTGACCGGCGATGAAGTCATCGGGTTTGCGCGCAACGCGTATGCCTGGGTGGGAGATCAACTTTCACAGGCCATTAATGATGTGCGCGCCGCAGATACGGTGATCGCAGAGGAGGCCAATCCAACCCAGAGTGCCGAACTTTATATGAATGTTCACAACTTTGAGGATGGTGAAGATACGCTCTACTACATGCAGCCTGAGGCGGTTGAGGACATCATGAAATACAATGAGATCGGACTGCCCGAGCCCACATACGTAGGTCGTGATGACTTTGACCTCTTGGTTCCCCATTACGCATACCGGGAGCTTCCACTGGCTGAAACTTGGGTCGTCAACAAATCGCAATTCCCGTGGTTATGGGTAAACCCCATTGACCATTTCAACGCCGACGACGAACCCTATGTTTCCTGGCAGATTGGCACATACATGGATGGGCAGGTGTTCACCGTGGTTGACTCGGAGTCTGAGGGTTATTACGAACTCAGATGGACCGCGACTGATGGTGAGCACGTGCAAATGGTTCCGGATAACAACATGTTCAAAATCTCCACCTGTGACCAGATCGGCAACTTTCCTAATAAGTTTGCTGCTTATATTCAGGTTAAAGACGACGGCATGTTGGTTTTCCATGAGCCCGCAGGGGAACCTGTCTTCTCAATGCACGCTGTATCCTGCGGATATGGAGCATACTACCTTGCGTGGGATGCACCTTTGAGGATACCGTTTGGCGTCATTGAGCCTGACTCACTCCTTAAGTACTACTGGCACAACCAGATGATGTGTCGGGAATATTATTGGAATCAGGGACTTTGTTGGTCTTACGAGACAGACGTCGCCCGCTGATTCCTGCTATGCTGACCGACCGGGGTCCGAGAGAAAGATCTTTTTTCACTCTTGGGCTCCGGTTTTCAGTTTCCAGACTCTTTTACTGTATAATACTCACGTGAATCAGCTAATTTCAAAAATTAAAGAACACAATAAAGACCTTAAAAACAGGGAAATAGAGGGTATTTTGTACCTGCTGATCTCTAATCATGGTATCTCGAGCATGGATTTGATAAAAGCAACCGGATTACCCAAAGAAACTTTGAGAATTTTTAAAACTTCCATTTCGCATTTACTTGAAAAAAATGATGAGGATAGACTGCAATTTACGGAAGAGAGTCTAAAAGTACTTAGGGAGTCCAATCTTCGTCCATATGATTGGAGTACTGTGAAATATGCAAACGCAGCCGCTGAAGCCGGGCTCGTTGACATAAGGAAAAAATATAAACTGCAGCCTAAGAGGGAGTTTGATCAGTTTTTTGCTACCGAAAGCACTTCAATAGCCAAAACGATGGTGATGGAAAATAAATTAGGTCTGGAAAATAAAGATGTAGTGCTTCTTGGAGACGACGATCTAATTTCTATAGCACTTCCGTTGTTGGGAATTAAGCCAAAGAGCGTAACAGTGCTGGATATAGACAAGGATTTGCTTTCCGTTATAGAGGACATAACCGCCGATATGGGTATAAACAATACCCACACCTCTGTATACGATTTCAGAAAGGACCCTGACAAAAATCTTTTAAATAAATTTGATGTAGTTGTAACTGATCCGCCATATACATCGTCAGGCGTAAAGTTATTTTTAAACAGAGGGGTTCAGTTGCTCAAGAAAAAAGACGATCACTCTGGGAGTTACATTTTCTTTTATTATGGAAACAGTTTCAAATCACCGGAAAAGACTTTAAAAGTTCAGGACATTATAGGTAGATTCAATTTGGTAATTGAAGACAAGATAGACAAGTTTGCGCGGTACAATGGGGCGGAGTCTATAGGCAGCGCCAGTTCTTTGTATGTTCTTAAGTCCACATCAAGTACCTTTGAACTCAGTGACTTATCGGATTATTCCGATATTTATACGTACTCGTCAACTTCCGAAGAAAAGTTTCCGTACGTGGATCACTTTACCTTCAAGCTGTATAACGTTCCTGCGAACATGCTGAAATCAAAAACCGCTATTTTCAAGGCTGCCGGAGATTTTTGCACAAGACACAAGTTAAAGGTTGTTGACCAAAAGGTTACGAAGTTTAAAGGACAGGGGTTAACAGTAACCTATGTGCTTTCAAATTCAAACCTCTTGCTTCATACCTGGCCTGAGCACGGAGCACTGCATGTGGATCTTGTAACCTGTTCTCCCATATATGATAAGGAAGGACTTTCATACACTCTCATGAAGGTATTCGGAGCTAAATCCATAGATACTAGGAAAATTGAATAAAGGTTGTTATAATGAACAGGAATAACTGTTGACTTAATGATATTAAGTTGCTATCTTCCAGTTTGCTAGCAAATATATGCTAGAATTATTCGTTGTTTTGTTAATTCCGAAGAGAACTTTGAAATATACATAGATAGAGCAATCCTTGAACAATTAGTTTGAGTACCTTAAGTAACTTTGAAATTTTCGAGGTTCAAGAGGTAAGAAGAATATTTTTGTTGAGAATTTGATCCTAGTTCAGGGTGAACGCTAGCGGTGTGCCTAAGGTATGCAAGTCGAGCGATGATTTGTTTTGATTCGGAGTTCCGCAAGGAAATCCGTTGAAGAACTTTTCATAGCGGCAAACGGCTGAGTAACACGTTGGAACCTACCCCTAACTTGAGGATAGCCCCGGGAAACTGGGAGTAATACTCAATGTGAAGGTAACTTCAAAGCAGCAATGCGGTTGGGGATGGGCCTGCGGCCTATCAGGTAGTTGGTGGGGTAAATGCCTACCAAGCCTATGACGGGTAGCTGGTCTGAGAGGATGATCAGCCAGAGGGGTACTGAGACACGGGCCTCACTCCTACGGGAGGCAGCAATCGGGAATCTTGCGCAATGGACGAAAGTCTGACGCAGCGACACCGCGTGGAGGATGACGGCCTTCGGGTTGTAAACTCATGTTAAGAAGCACCGGCTAACTACGTGCCAGCAGCAGCGGTCATACGTAGGGTGCAAGCGTTACCCGGATTTATTGGGCGTAAAGAGTTCTGTAGGCGGCTTTACAAGTCAGAGGTCAAATACCCCGGCTCAACCGGGGGAAGGCTTTTGATACTGTAGGGCTAGAGATGGTCAGGGGACAGCGGAACGTACGGTGGAGCGGTGAAATGCGTTGATATCGTACGGAACACCAAGGGGGAAGCCAGCTGTCTGGGGCCCATCTGACGCTGAGAGACGAAAGCGTGGGGAGCGAAACGGATTAGATACCCGTGTAGTCCACGCCGTAAACTATGTCTGCTAGATGCCCGCATTAGTGGGTGTCGAAGCTAACGCGTTAAGCAGACCGCCTGGGGAGTACGGTCGCAAGGCTAAAACTCAAAGGAATTGGCGGGGACCCGCACAAGCGGTGGAGCATGCTCTTTAATTGGCTGATAACCCAAGAACCTTACCAGGGCTTGACATGTAAGTAGTAAGAAGCTGAAAGGCGGATGACCGGCTTAATAACCGGAGCTTACACAGGTGTTGCATGGCTGTCGTCAGTTCGTACCGTGAGGCGTACCCTTAAGTGGGTTAACGAACGCAACCCCTACTGTTAGTTGTATCACTCTAGCGGAACTGCCGCCGCAAGGCGGAGGAAGGTGGGGACGACGTCAAGTCGGTATTGCCCTTACGCTCTGGGCTAGAAGCATGCTACAATGGCCGGTACAACGGGCAGCGACATCGCGAGATGAAGCTAATCCCTAAAAACCGGTCCCAGTTCGGATTGGAGTCTGCAATTCGACTCCATGAAGTTGGAATCGCTAGTAATCGCAGGTCAGCTATACTGCGGTGAATACGTTCTCGGGTCTTGCACACACTGCCCGTCACGCCAGCAAAGCTGGGGCCACCCAAAGTCTCATCTAAGATGGGCCCAAGGTGGAATCAGTGATGAGGGTGAAGTCGTAACAAGGTAGCCGTAGGGGAATCTGCGGCTGGATCACCTCCTTTCTAGGGAGAAAACACGTATCTTTGATTGATGGAATCTTGTGTTTGCTATACGCAAACAAAGGCCATTGAAATAGAAGATACAACATATATCCGATAGCTCTGAGGATATGTGTTTTAGGCTGTTATGTGTTGCCTCACAACAGCTGAGCAAGTTCGACAGTAAGCTTAAACTGTCAAAAGAAATATTCTTCTTGCCTTTTGGATCTTGAAATTTATATTGTTTGAAACTTTAGGACCTGGCTCTATCTCTGTATTCGTAACCAAGCATAATTAATTTTTGCTTCTGTTCATCATTTAAGTCTTTCCCGATTTCCTGCAGGAAGTCCTGCAACATTACTCTAATTGATTCTTCCAGATGTGTTTGGATTTCATCCTCTTTCCAGTATTTTTTAATAACCTGAGTTAATTCTTCAATATTGGCTGTTGGTGTAAAAATTTCATCAGAGCCTATTTTAGATTTAGTATCAGCCCCAAGTCTTAGAACAGCATTCCTGAATATCTTATCTGCAACATCTGTGGAAACTTCGTCTGCATTGTCAATTCCAATGCCGTTTAATAAATCAAACAAAAATTGTTTTAAAAGATTTTGATCATTCATTACGATTCCTTTTCCTGTTGATTTTCAAAATGTTCTGCTGCTCTGCCGAAATATCTCGACATTCCATAGCCTACTGCGGCGCCGATGCTGCCAGAGATCACTCCGGCAGGGTTCCCGGTCACGGCTCCAATTGGAACTGTACCGGCTGACATGCTTCCCGTAACCAAAGTGCCTTTGCTTAGCGATTTAGCCAATTTTGCTCTTTCTTCATCTGTTTCTGCCCCTTTCTCAATATACTTTATTGCCATCCCTAATGCCGCTTCATCCATTCTTTCCAGCCAACCGCCTATAGTTTGCTTAATAGTTTCCATGTTACTAAGTTGTTCGGGTTGGGATATATCCGCAACACTTTCTGTTGCGTCTTCCGCCGAAAAATTCTCGTGTTCTGCGTCGTCTTTTAAAAACTCACTCACCTAATTATTATCAAACGGGCGGTAACTGAAGTCAACCGTTGTCGTGACTTGATTTAATGGTGTAAAATGCACCTATGACAATAACTAATGGTAAAGAAAAAGGAATTGCAGTCGGAGTTGTCAAGAATCCTGCAGGAAAAGTGTTGATAATGGATAGGATAAGAAAAGAAACCGGTGCTGACGGAAGCAAGCTTACCTGGGTCTTTCCAGGGGGAAAGCTTGACGGTTCCGAAACGTTTGAAGACGCAGTTGTCCGCGAAATTTTGCTGGAAACAGGGTTTAAGGTAAAAGTTAACAAACTTATCTCCGAAAGAGTTCATCCGCAATTTGAGGTCCCGATCAAATACTTTGCCTGCGAATTAGCCGAATTTCGGACAAGGCCCATACAGGAAATTCACGAAGTATCAACAATAAGATGGGTAGATGTCTCAGAGCTACGCGATTACTTTACTACGGATATTGATCCCAACGTCGCGAAGTTTTTAAAGATTTAGCCTAAATGTTCTTGGTGGGCGATCGTGGACTCGAAGACGCTCGCTTCGTTCGCTTGGTTCTCGTTGAGTAGACCAAAAGTATATGGTGGGCGATCGTGGACTCGAACCACGGACCTTTCCCTTATCAGAGGAATGCTCTAACCACCTGAGCTAATCGCCCTAGAAACAGATGAATTCTACCATGTGATTTCTCCGGAAGTCTACGCTAGATCAATATATTATGATAACATTTTGGTATGTACAAGCTTTTTGCTTTACTTTTTTTCTCTCTACCTCCACTGTTACTATTTGCCATTCTGCTTAGAGTGGACGACAATCTTGGTTTTGGTCTGACAATATATCTGTTTTTGGCAATTCTGCTCCTTTATGTGATATTTTTTGTTCTGGTCATTTTTCGCAGTATGTTTCAGATGAAAAAGGAACTCGCCGTAAGCCGTTTCATGAAGCTTCTGTCTGATGAGTTTCACATTGTATCTAAAAAATACTCTTTTTTTGTCAATTCCTTGTTGTTTTCCTGGTTGGTTGTTTTGGTTTTTATCATGTTTTACACAGTGAGTTTTATGTTTGCGCAATATGTGGGAAAGCATTATGGAGATGAGATTAGAAATTTCCTGAAACAGCCTACGGTTAGCACATCGGACTTGTTGAATACAACTGAGGAGATGAAAGATGAGTTGCGGGACCTCAAAACAAAGTTTTACGAACAAAATCAGTTAGATTTTTTTTCCAATAATTCTAGTACTTACTCTGAGGAGGAGGCACCTTACATTGTATTCTTAGATTTCAGCTTCCGCGAGGATTCCTCACCGGGGTTCAAGAGTTATTTTCTGTACTCTGTAAACATCTGTGCCGACGATGATCCGGAAAGTATTGGGGTAGAGAGATGTTTGGATATCAGAGGTCCCATGGATTCTGAACTAAAGTTTAAATTCGCAAAGGAAGAAACTGTGTCGAATATTAATTTACGGGAGATTTATGCCGCGGATTTTAACCAGCCATTCTTTGTACTCGAAATTGAAACAAATCTTAGGGATGCAGCGGTGCTGGTATATCCTGTCGATACTGATGATCTAAGCTACTCATACATTCCAAATACCAGTATCAACTCCGAGGCGAAGTTCGCAACATATGTGCAGGTCAATCAAATACAGAACGGTATTGTTTTTCTCGAACGTATCAGGGACTTAGTAAACGGAGTAGTTGATGATACCGGAAAAGATCTGCATGTCACTGTTTTTAAAGAGAATGGTATTGTGAACTACCAGTATTCTCCGGTTAACGTCCAGCCCTAATTTTAATTTATGAAACAATACCCCAAAGTAGTAGTTATAGGCGGAGGAACAGGAACATATGCTGTTCTTTCGGGTTTAAAGAAATATCCGGTCCATTTATCTGCAATTGTTACCATGATGGATTCCGGAGGTTCGACCGGAAGATTAAGAGACCAATTAGGTGTGCTGCCTCCAGGAGATTTGAGACAGTCATTGGTAGCGCTTTCAGAATCTACTGAAATATGGAGAAACCTGTTCGCATATAGGTTTGATAACGGTGATCTGGAGGGGCACAATTTTGGAAACATATTTTTGTCGTCACTTGAGATGATAACTGGTTCAAATGAACGCGCTATTCATTACGCTGCAAGACTATTGAAGACAAAAGGAAAGGTAATTCCCGTTACGTTAACAAAATCCACTCTATGTGCAAAATATTCTGACGGAACAATCCTTGAAGGGGAAAAGCTAATAGATTACGCGCCGGCACCCAGAGCGCGTATAAATTATGTTTATCTTTCCCCTAGAGCCGTAATAAATCCTAACGCCAGAAAAGCCATAGAAACAGCCGATTTCTTGATATTCGGACCGGGAGACCTGTATACAAGCATTATTCCTAATTTAATAGTGGACGACATGGATGATGCAATTAGAAAAAGTAAAGCGAATAAAATATTTTGTATAAATTTAATGACTAAGTTGGGCCAGACTGATGGATTTAAGGCCTCCGATTTTGTCACTGAGCTATATAAGTACCTGGGCGGGGCAATGGTAGATTCTCTGGTTGTAAACAATAAAGAACCGGATAAGGAAGTGGTAGATTGGTACGCACGATCGGGGGACGCATTCCTGGTTGAAGACGATCTTGATTCAATTGGCGGGGACATAGAGGTTTTTAGGGGAGATTTGCTTAGTGATACGCGCTATGAACAGTCTTTGTCTGATAGGATCCAAAGGAGCTTAATCCGACACGATCCGGACAAACTGGCAAAAGTGCTATCCGAAGTTATCCAGAAAATCTTAGGTTGACATCACTTTATACCGGTGCTAGAGTATCAGGTACGGAATGGGTAGTTCAACTTCCATATGGACTTTCTTTGCGTTTTTATGCGCAGGAATCTTAAAAAGATTCTTCAGGAAGCTCTGAATATCTATGTTTTAAACAATTGAATGTGAATAGTTTTACTTGTTGATTAAGTGTGCTACATTAGTGAGACCTGCAGTATGTTAGGCCAATGAGTGCATTCTCGGTCCTGCCTACGCGGGCTTGTACAGTCCCGTAAGTTTACGGGCCTGTAGCTTAGTTGGTAGAGCGCCGCATTTGCATTGCGGAGGTCACGGGTTCGAATCCCGTCGGGTCCACCAGATTAGTAAGTGCCCTTTGAAAACTGAATAAAAGTATCTGATTTCGAAAGAAGTCAGGATACGAAAACTCTAAATTTTATGACAACAATAGAGTGAAAGATATTAATGCATGTGGTGGATGCCTTGGGTATTCGTGACGATGAAGGAGGTGCTAGGCTGCCATAAGCCTCGAGGAGCTGCCAAGAAGCGCTAAAACTCGGGGATGTCCGAATGGGGAAACCCGGCCCGTAGTAATACGAGGTCACCACTTACTGAAAATCTCTGCTTTGCAGAGATTATAGGTATTTTGGAGAAGACCCAGTGAACTGAAACAACATAGTAACTGGAGGAATAGAAACCAAGTTAGGTATTTCCTTAGTAGCGGCGAGCGAAAAGGAATTAGCCCAAACCTGAGGCTATGATGAAAAATTGGGGCATTTAGGTGCCTCAGAGTTTCACCATAGTCAATATGGGGTTAGGAAAATCTGTACCGTTCTTCGAGAACGGGAGGAGTTACAAAACACTTACGTAGAAGAAGCCGTCTGGAAAGTCGCGCCATAGCGGGTAATAGCCCCGTATTCGAAACGAAAGTGTCTCCTTAGGTTTATCCAGAGTAGCACGGGACACGAGAAATCCTGTGTGAAGATAGCAGGCCCATCTGCGAAGGCTAAATACACGAATACACCGATAGTGAAGTAGTACCGTGAGGGAAAGGTGAAAAGAACCCCTGTTAGGGGAGTGAAATAGATCCTGAAACCGCATGCAGACAAGCTGGCAAAGCCCGTTACGTTATTCCGCAAGGTTTAACGGGGGTGATGCCGTGCCTATTGAAGAATGACCCAGCGAGTTACTGTTGCGTGCTAGCTTAAGCGAATTTCGTCGCGTAGGCAAAGCGAAAGCGAGTCTTAATAGGGCGAATCCGCCTTGTGCGGAAGGTTCGCAACAGTAGACCCGAAGCCTGGTGAGCTAACCATGAGCAGGTTGAGATCTGTCGAAAGACATATGGAGGACCGAACCGGTGTGCGAGGAAAAGCGCTCGGATGACTTGTGGTTAGAGGTAAAACGCTAATCGAACCAGGCGATAGCTGGCTCTCCCCGAAATATATTTAGGTATAGCCCGTGTTCAAAAAGAGTTCATGAGGTAGAGATACTGACAGGAGATAGGGGGCGCAAGCCTACCTACTTCTACCAAACTCCGAATGCGTGAACTCAATAACACGGAGTCAGTGCTGCGGGGAAATCTCGTGGCACGAGAGGGAAACAACCCGGACCAACAGCTAAGGTCCCTAATCTTTGCTAAGTGGGTAAGGAAGTGAGATCGTCGAGACAGCTAGGAGGTTGGCTTAGAAGCAGCCACCCTTTAAAGAAAGCGTAACAGCTCACTAGTTGAACGATTTTGCGCCGATGATTTAACGGGGCTAAAGCAAAGAACCGAAGCTATGGATTCTTTACCGGGATTTCGTGGGGGTTAAAGCTAATTTTAGGTAAGCACGCATGTGCGATTTAAATTTTAGCTTGCCCCCATAAATTCCCGGTGAAGAGTGGTAGGGGAGCTTTGATGTCAGCAGTGAAGGTGGACCCGCGAGGGCCGCTGGAGCGGCATCAAGTGAGAATGCTGGGTTGAGTAACGAGAGAGCGGTGAAAACCCGCTCCGCCGAAAACCTAAGGGTTCCTCCGCTATGGCAGTCAACGGAGGGTTAGTCGGTCCTAAGGCGAGGCCGAAAGGCGTAGTCGATGGATAGCAGGTTAATATTCCTGCACTGCCGTAAGATCGTTATCACCAATGGGGGGACGGAGCATGCTAGATCAAGCCCATTAAGGATTTGGGTCCCAAAAGCGAAGCAGTCTGCGTAGGAAAATCCGCGCGGGCGTTACGACAAGCTTAGGGAAAGGTGGCCGCAAGGCTGCTGATTTGATGTTATGTAAGCTTCCAAGAAAATCCTCTAGGGAGATTTTACGGTATCCGTACCGCAATCCGACACAGGTAGGTGGGTAGAGAATACTAAGGCGAACGAGCGAATCGTGGCCGAGGAACTAGGCAATTTACATCCGTAACTTAGGAAAAAGGATGCCCTGCTGCAGGCTTATGCCGTAGGTAGGGGGCACAGAAATGGCTCAAGCGACTGTTTAACAAAAACATAGGTCCCTGCTCAACCATTAATGGGAAGTATAGGGGCCGACGCCTGCCCAGTGCCCGTAGGTCAAGACTGGGGGTGACCGCATTATGCGCGAGCTCTTGGTTCAAGCCCGGGTGAACGGCAGCAGTAACTATAACTGTTCTATGGTAGCGTAATCCCTTGTCGGGTAAGTTCCGACCCGCACGAAAGGCGTAACGACTTGAGCACTCTCTTAGTCACGAGCTCGGTGAAATAGAACTACCGGTG
The DNA here is from genome assembly GCA_003599255.1 of candidate division WWE3 bacterium. Classification (GTDB taxonomy): domain Bacteria; phylum Patescibacteriota; class WWE3; order UBA101185; family UBA10185; genus OXYD1-FULL-39-9. Next base: position 62,391 of record QZJF01000016.1, read on the forward strand.
AAGATGCCGGTTACTCGTTGTTGGACAAAAAGACCCCGTGGAGCTTTACTGTAGCCTGGCATTGACAAGCGGTATTTGATGTGTAGTGTAGGAGGGAGTTTGAGACGTAAAACTCTTAAACGCCAATGAAACACCTCTCTTCTGATTCTGTAAGTCTCACTACACACCGTGATCCGGTGTGAGGACAATGCTTGGTGGGCAGTTTATCTGGGGCGGATTCCCGCTAAAAAGTAACGCGGGAGCCCAAAGGTTCCCTTAGCGCCGATGGAAATGGTGCTGTAAGCGTAAAGGTATATGGGAGCTTGACTGCAAGACATACAAGTCGAGCAGATGCGAAAGCAGGGCTTAGTGATCTTCCGTGGCTTAATGGTAGGCCCGGAACTTATCGGATAAAAGTTACCCCGGGGATAACAGGCTGATCTTGCCCGAGCGTTCACAGCGGCGGCAAGGTTTGGCACCTCGATGTCGTCTCGTCACATCCTGGAGCTGGAGCAGGTTCCAAGGGTCCGGCTGTTCGCCGGTTAAAGTGGCGCGTTAGATGGGTTCAGTACGTCGTGAGACAGTACGGTCTCTTTCCACAACGAGCGTTTAGAGTTTGAGGGGACTCATTCCTAGTACGAGAGGACCGGAATGATCAAACCGCTAGTGTACCAGTTGTTCCGCCAGGAGCATCGCTGGGTAGCTACGTTTGGACGTGATAAGTGCTGAAAGCATCTAAGCACGAAGCATACCCCAAGATGAGACTCTTTCAGCTATAAGCTGACGCAACTCCTGGGAGATTACCAGGTTGATAGGCTGCAGGTGTACGCACAGCAATGTGTTTAGCCGAGCAGTACTAATGTTTGCGCGTCTTCACCTATGAAGTCATAGAGAAGAGTTTTTGTATTCGGCTTTAGCCGCTTTACGCGCTTGCGCGAAAGGGGCCGGAGGCCACTTTTATTCAGTTTTTAGAGGGTACGAACATTAAAAATAAGTTTGTGTTCAGCATCCCGGTGATGATTGCGATGGGGCATCACCTCTTCCCATTCCGAACAGAGAAGTTAAAACCATCAGCGCCGAAAATACTTGACAGAATGTCTGGGAAAATAGGTCGTCGCCGGGATATTGGATACAAGCTTTTTTAGTTTTGAATCGGAGGTGTTACGGGTTGTGGTGTCTGGCTGCTGTTCCCGGAACGCGAGGTAAATGGTTCTTTCGGCAGCTTGCCGGAGCTCAACTTATCAAAATCCTTTTTCAATTCGTCCATTTGTTCTTCAAACATGGCGTTTTCAAACTCCAAAGCATCATAGCCTTCAGCCCTGATCTCCATCTCCTGCACTCCCATAATGAAAGTTACAAGCGCGAAGATCAACATGTTAAGGTCATCTACATTGTTTCCGTCATAACTATCCAGGAAAACCTTAATCTCATCGATGAGGGGACTATCATAGTTAAGACTATTAATTAAGTTTTTTAATTTTTCTTTATCTTCCGGATTTAGCATAATTAAATTGTTACTCCTTTCCTTTGCAACATTTGATCTATTAGCTGTTCGGGATCGATATCCTCGTCACGAACCACTCTTGCCGCATAACTCGAGACATGCTTTCGTATTCTGGCAATCTCTTTCGGATCTCCACCTGCTGTTATCTTTTCTACCAGCCACATAAAATCGGGGTTATTCATTATCGCTTCGTTTCTTGTTCTTGTTTCTTTTGCCTTCAGTGCTACCTCAGCCATAATCTGACTTCTTCTTTCCTGAGCTTGCTGAAGTTGCTCGTTGTATTGGGTAGTTAGTCTCTCCATTAACTCCCCCTTATATCTGTCTGATTCGGCTGCGCGGAGATCCCTGTCAAGCATTTGATCCCATCTTTCCCAGTGTTCCTGAGGCGTTACCCCATTATTATTTGTGAATTCTGTTTGATACGAGTCAAGAGTCATTTCTCCTCTTGCCAGTTTAGCCTGCAGTGAGTTATCCGCATATGCGCTGACACGTCGGGTTCTCGTTTTTAACGGGCCTTTGTCTTTTTCACTTCGGTATTGCTCTCTTACATTCCTTCTTTCCTGGTATCCTTTGAAATCCTTTTCGGTCATGAGTTCCATTTCTGATCTCGCGTTTAGATTAATACGATTGTTCTCGTATTTAAAAACCCCGGACAACACGGTATTGTCGTCTTCTGTTTTGCCGTTGTTCATGACAATTGTTACCGACACTTCGCCTGTAGGTTTCGCAACCAGTTTTGCAGGGTCCGGTTTATAAGTCTGGCCTTTCCTTTGGGCTTTCCAGGTAAGATAATTATCTCTTTGTTTTTCAAGCCAGTTTCTCTTGTCATCGTATTCCATCACCTGCCTGATAAATATTTGCGGACCGTTTTCGTTACGGACAGCATCAAAGTCAATTTCCTGTCCTTCCGCCAATACCTTGGCAAATCCCAAGTGCAGTTCTTTTCTCATGGCGGCCTCTCCTTCGGGCTCGTTGGCTTTATCTCTATTGGATTGCTCAAAAGACTTCCTTAGCAGGCTTTCCTCGGTTGTACTTCTTGTTTCTTTTTTCCCATGTTCATAAACACTGAATATACGGTCGTGTTGAGGGATTTCTTCTGATTCCAAAAGTTTCTGTTCAATTTCTTTAATTTTATCGTCAATCTCTTTTCTGGTTTTGTATTGGGCAAACGGGTTTTCAGGAGCGCGTTGCTGCTGTGTCTCAGGAGCCGTCTGTTGCGGCGGAGCTTCATTTGGTGGATCTTGCGCAGGTGCTGCTTCGCCGGCATTCGGGATGTAGTTATACGCTTGTCTTGTGGTTTCAGGTCGATTGGGCATAGCAAAAATATTGATCTAATAAATCATTCCACATTTTTTTCCCAATATCAATATATTGGCTAATATCTTGTGTAAATCGCCTTGTTTGGTTATAATCACTTAGCCCTATTACAGGGAGAAAGGAGGTTGGGCCCCACTATAATTGCGCGTAGATACAGCTAATTATTGTGTTGCTCTAACCTAGAATGTCAAAATCATCAAAAGTTAAAAAAGAAAGCTCAATAATGAGCAAACTGCTTGAAGATCACGGTCTTGCCCTCAAAGAGTATAGACCCGGAGAACTGATAGAAGGTATTGTTGTCAGTTCAACTCATGGGGGTGTACTTGTCGACGTCGGTGCTAAATCAGAAGGTATTATCAGTACCATGGAGCTTGCCGATGAGGATAGTGCCTACAAGAGCCTAAGACCTGGAGATACAGTTGTAGCCAAGGTAATACAAGCAGAAAACGATCAGGGATACATTGTGTTATCTGTCAAAAGAGCAGAAAGAGAAAGAAAATGGAAGGATGCCGAGGAGGCTTACGACTCTGGAGAAGTCATCGAAGCTGAAATAATAGAGTACAACAAGGGAGGTCTTCTTTGTGATTGTCTGGGACTCCGAGGTTTTATACCACTTTCTCATTTGGATAGAGTTCACTTTTCCAATGACGTTGCCAAATTTGCCGCGGGTAGTGAGGCAGAACTAAAGGAATCGCTAAAAGTTCTGAGCGGGAAAAAATTGAAGGTAAAAGTTATTGAATTAGATCCGGAAAAAAACAGATTTGTATTGTCGGAAAAGGATGCGTTGCAGACATACAGTGAGGGTGCGAGACAGGAAAGACTTTCGGACATCAAAATTGGAGATACTTTGGAAGGAATTGTAACCGGAATCATGCCCTTTGGTGTGTTTGTTGACCTTGATGGTGTTGAAGGTCTGGTCCATATAAGTGAAATAGCCTGGGAAAAGGTAAATCAGCCTGCTGATTATTTCTCAGTCGGTCAGACTATAAAGGTCAAGGTGCTTGGAATAGACGAAAGCTCAAAGAAGCTTGCCCTTAGCGTAAAGAGACTAACCGAAAATCCCTGGGAAACAGTTGAAGATAAATATCCCGTTGGAGCCAAAGTAAAGGGTCTCATAAGCAAAATAGTGCCATTCGGTGCTTTTGTGACTTTGGAAAAAGGCCTTGATGGTCTAATACATATTTCCGAAGCCGAAGGACCTTTATCAGAAGGACAGGAGGTAGAGGCTGTTGTAACTCAAGTTGATGGTGAAAACCAGAAGCTTGCTTTAAGTATCAAGCAATTAAACAGCCAATAAACTATAACCATAAACATGATTTTAAACAGGTTAACGGACAGAGCCAAAACTGCCCTGTTTGAACTCCCCAAGCGAAAAAAAGTTTCGTGTGTTGAAGTGTTGAATTCAATAAAAAAGGCGGAGGGAATGGGCAGTTACCTTATTTCCAGCCTGCCTAACATCCACTTGCCCAAAGAAAAGACTGTTGATACGGAAAAGCTTATTAAGGAAGCTTATTACCAGTCAGTAAAATTCGAGCATCCATATGTAGGAACGGAACATTTGCTTATAGGACTCCTGAAATTGTCATCCTCGAGAGACATAAATAAAGTTAAGCTTGAGCTCATCAAACTAAATGTATTTCCGAACACTGTTAAAAACATGGAGAAGGGAAAGAAAACTCCCATTCTGGATAGTTTTAGTGAAAACTTAAACCAAAATGCAATAAAAACTCTGGACCGCCCCCTTATTCATCGTACCGAATATGATACCCTTGTTACCTCCCTGCTTTTAAAAAACACTTCAAACGTGTTGTTAATTGGCGATGCAGGCGTGGGCAAAAGAACATTAATAGAGCTTCTTGCAAGAAACATTACATCCCTAAATGTGCCACCTACACTTGCCGGATATCAGGTTGTTGATTTTGATCTGGTTTCTTTTTTAACGAGTGTCTTTAACAAGGGGGGTATAGACTTAGGATTAGCGGCATTGTCGGATGAACTAAGAAGTCTTGGAAGAGTAATTTTCAGTATCAAAAACTTTCAAAACATATTCTTTGCGACCTCTTCAGGCATAGCACTTCCGATGTTTTACTCGATGTTCAAGTCAGTTTTGGAGGCTACAGATTCAAAGTTAATCGCCACGATGAATACCTCGCTTTACGAAAAAGTTATCGGTGAAAACGATCATATTATTGAAGATTTTACTATTGTTGAAGTAAAAGAATCTACGGAAAGGGAAACCATAAAAATATTGGAAGCAAACGCCCGGCAGCTTGGAGATTTCCATAACGTAAAAATACCTCCGGAGGTGATTAAACACATTTATAAAAAGGCAAGGATAGGTTCGGGTGACAACAAGTTTCCTCAGAGAGGCATAGATCTGATGGATCACTCCTGTAGTTATGTGATTTTGAAAAAGAGCAAGATCCCTCAGAGCTATAAAAAGCTTGTTGATAAAAGCTTTGAAGTTTTGAACAGTTTGGATGAGCATGTAGAGCGGGGTCAGTATGACACGGCGCTTAAATTAAGAAATGATCTAAGAGGATTGGAAACTAAATTAGTTAACAAGGAAGAAAAGATATTCATAGGTGAGAGTCTGGTACTAAGGGTCGAAGATGTAAATGAGGCCGTAAACACGTTTTCCGACGACAAACGGGATGATGTGGACAAAATAGGTGTAGCAAAACTGTCAACACTGTCAGACAACATCAAGAAAAAAATAATCGGGCAAGATCATGCCGTGGATACGGTTGTGAAGAGCATTATCAGAGCTCGCCTTGGGCTTAGATCGAGAAAGAGGACAATGGGTAATTTCCTTTTCCTTGGACCAACCGGAGTAGGTAAAACCGAGCTTGCCAAAGTTCTGGCCGATGAATTTTATGGGGAAAAATCTCTAATAAGATTAGATATGAGTGACTTTTCGGAGAAACACAACGTGGCCAGGCTTATTGGGGCGCCTCCCGGGTATGTAGGTTACGGGGAGGGCGGAGAGCTGACTTCCAAAATAGAAAACAGACCGGATAGCGTAGTTTTATTTGACGAGATTGAGAAGGCGCATCCTGATGTTTTAAATATTCTGCTGCAGATAATGGAAGAGGCCGAATTGTCGGATGCAAAAGGAAATGTGTTTGATTTCTCCAAAGCAGTAGTAATACTAACGAGCAATCTGGGTACAGAAATACTTCACAACAGCCAAATCGGTTTCGAGGATAAAAATTTATCCGATAAGTCAGTGGAAGGGCGTTTACGCTTTAATCTCAAGAAAATCCTTAAACCGGAACTGATAAATCGATTCGACGATATAATTATCTTCCGCAAGCTACGTAGAGAAAGTCAATTAAGAGTACTTGAAGTACTCATAAAAGATATTACAACAACTCTAGGTTTACAAAGAATTAAACTAAGAGTCAGTAACTCTACTAAAAATCATATTTTAAAAACTGGCTACTCCGAAGAATACGGAGCTAGAGCATTGAAACGTACTTTGGAGAAGGAACTTCTAGACAAAATAGCAGAATTTTTATTGAAGCATCGATCAAAACCAGTAGAATTAACCATAGACATTGAGAACAACGATGTCATTGTAAAGAGTAAAATCAAGAAAAAATAAAAATCATGAGCAAGATAAAGACCCTTTATGTCTGTCAGAACTGTTCACATACCTCGAATCAATGGATAGGACAATGTCCGAGTTGTGGCGAGTGGAACACTTTTGTTGAGGAAGTTCAGATGACTTCGGCTCAAAATGTATCTGCAAAAGGAAGGATGTCAAAAAATATTTTACCGGTTAATCTGACCACTGTTGCCACCAAATCTATAAGGAGAATATCCTCGAATATCCAGGAATTTGACCGCGTGTTGGGCGGGGGTTTTGTTCCGGGACAGGTAATATTGCTGGGAGGCGAGCCGGGGATTGGAAAAAGCACTCTTCTTACTGAGATTTCCAAAAAAATGAAAGATACAAAGATTGTTTATGTATGCGGCGAGGAAAGTATGGAGCAGATAAGATTGCGAACCATGAGAATGGACTATGACCCGCAGAATCTTTACATGATGACGGAAACTAACGCGGAATCGATAGTTGCTGTTATGTCGGAGAATAGAGATGTAGGATTAGTAATTGTGGATTCTATTCAGACTGTATCGAGTGCAGATATTCTTGGTTTAGCTGGCTCAATTACCCAGGTGCGAGGAAGTACCCAGCTGCTTACAAACGCAGCAAAGAGCACCGGTATACCTGTAGTTCTGGTGGGTCACGTGACAAAAGAAGGTGTGGTTGCCGGTCCTAAAGTTCTGGAACATATAGTTGACACAGTTTTATTCCTCGAGGGGGACTCACAACACATGTACAGGCTCCTGAGAACCGATAAGAACAGATTTGGTCCGGTTTCCGAGGTTGGTATATTTGAAATGACAGAAAAGAGCCTGAGGGAAGTTTCGAACCCTTCGGAGCTATTTTTAAGTCAGATGCTCAAGAAATCTTCCGGATCATGTATAACGGTTGTTATGGAAGGACAGCGTCCAATTCTGTTTGAAGTTCAGGCGCTTACGGTTAGGACATCTTTCGGATATCCTCGAAGAACAGCAAGTGGGTATAATGTTAATAGACTGCAGGTTTTGATTGCTATTCTCGAAAAGAGGTGTAACCTAAACTTAAGCAACCACGATGTTTATCTTAGTATTGCCGGAGGATTTAAGATATCTGAATACGCTTCTGATTTAGCGGTATGTTTGGCAATAGCATCGTCTCTAAAGGATAAACCTCTTAAGCCCAAGACTGTTGTGTTCGGAGAGTGCGGGCTAAGTGGAGAGATAAGAAAAGTGCCACACCAGGAGAAAAGGATTAAAGAAGCTAAAAAACTGGGTTACACGAATGTGCTGAGTTCGGACGAAGTAAAGTCATTGAAACAAGCTGTAGAAACCTTTATTGAATAGTTTTCAAATCCCTTTCAAAACTAATTTGAGTATATAAGACATGTCGGTAGAAAACGGCGAAAAAACAAAATTATTAGAAGCTCCGAAATCAACGGAGCGAAATATGAATAATCTGCCAAATCATGTGATTGTACTGATCCGAGCAGTATTTGCCCTTATTTTCTTTATCACAGGTTTCAATTTTTCAAATTCGGCCTTTTTTAAAGAATATCCGCTCTTCGGATTAAATTATCTGGCTCAGATTCTCATATCTATGTTGGCCGGTGTGGTAGGGTTTTTCATTGTTCCGGAAATCCTATTTAATGCGCGCAATGCAATAGAAAATCTGATAAGAAACACAGTTGCTGAGATAGTATCAAGCTTTTGGGAACAGCAGTCAAAACGCATTCAAGAACAGCGTAGAGATAAACAGCGTAAAAAATCCGAGAACGAAAAGAAAAAATTAGAAGAGGAAATGAAAAATGCTATTGTGCTTGATACTTCTGTACTTATTGACGGAAGGATAGTTGATATTGTGAAATTGCAGTTTCTAGATAATCCGTTTGTGATTCCCCAAGCCGTTATTGATGAACTTCATTCACTGTCCGACAGCAAAGATAATCTTAAAAGGCAAAAGGGACGCCGTGGCCTCGATATGATAAAGGATCTTAAGAAGCGGTCCAAGATAATGATAGTGGATACCGGCAATAAAAATCGGGATCAGGGCGTCGATAAGATCCTGGTCGAATTCGCAAAGGAAAATAACTTTAAACTTATGACAATGGACTTTAATCTGAACAAAGTGGCATCAGTCTCGGGTGTAAAAGCGCTTAATATAAACGATCTAGCAAACTCTCTTAAGACAATCCTCCTACCGGGAGAAGAACTACAAATTAATATCCTGCACGAAGGAAAAGAACGGAATCAGGGTGTGGGTTATCTGGAAGATGGGACTATGATAGTTGTTGAAAACGCAAAAGATAAAATCGGAGAAGAAGTAAAGGTTAAAGTGTCTAAGATGATTCAGTCGCCCGCAGGGAAAATTATATTCTGTACCTTATCCTAAAAAGACAATAAAAAAAACGCTCCACGTGAGGCGACATATAAAGCGGCGACCGCAGGGCGTTTTTTTATTCGAAGCATGCAACCTAAAAGATTGCAATAAGTCCATGCTTCTGGACAGTAGAAGCATGTAATGTAACCAGCGTAACGCATTTAAAAAATTTAACAAGCTACCCGCATTGTATTGTTATGACAAGAAAATTGAACCACAGGTAAAAATCAGTTTTCGTTCTAACGTACGTTAGTGGTTTATACATGTATACAGTTGTATGGTTATATTGCTTGGCATCGGAAGTCCACGACCTATAAGTTATTTTCCGATGTGGATAACTGAAATTTTTGGGGATAATCCTTATGAGTGACAAGGTTAAAACTACAATTGCATTAGACAAAACAATAAAAAAACTTGCTCAAATATACGCGCTGCAGAACGATATGACGCTCCAGGAGCTTGTAGAAGCAGCTCTAAAAGAAAAAATTATGGATAGATGAAATTATTGCCAAAAAACTTGGAAATGGTATAATCTTCTGACTCACAAAATTGCAGTAATTCCTGCCGTATTATTCTCCTGTCCATTCCGAAGCTAAAATAAAGACCTATAGAATTGACTATTAGGTGAAAATATAGTAGAATACAGTGTCTGTGTGAAATGTATTTCCCATAGACAATGAACATTTAAAATTAAAGGTGGCCGATTTCAATCTAAGATATCCGCTTAGTCCGATAGGAACATATTTTACTGTTAAACATTTTGATTTGACTACAATGAACAGATTTCAAATGTGTTTCTTTTGGACTAAGGGGGTCATAACGAACAAATCTTTTCGTTTTTTCAACTCTACAGATTGAAGGAGGTTATATGGCAACAAAGTTAGAGAAGGCTATTGAAGCCGCGAGAAAAAAGTCGGTTCCGATCTTGGAGCTCGAGATGGATAAACTGGCCAATGGCCAGATCCGCGTCGAGCTTGAGAGCCTTGATGTTACGCTTATTCTTTGGGCCCTGAAAGCGGTCCGTTCACGAGCTACCGAGATTTACAAGGAAAACTCTGCGACCTACGCCGACAAAACCAAGAAAGTCGAGGAACGTGCCCGCGCCTACGTCATGGCTATGCAAGCCCTGCAAGTCATTGATCAGCTCGCTGAAGTTCTGGTGGAAGATCCCGGTAAGAAGGGCTCCTTTACATTGGACCCTGAAGGAATCAGCGACTACTCTCCCACCTGGGGTCAGTATGGAAAGCTGCTACGCCGCACGATCTCGTCCTGGGATTCCTCCGGCAGTTCAAAAAAGGATCAGCCTGAAGACGAAGACGAGGAAGAACCTGAGCTGCCCAAGCTCGGCTAAATACCTTAAACCTCGTTATGCAGGACTATCTTATCCGACCTGATTCAGAAGGAGATGTCTCCGATGATTTTCGCGATGACCTAACGGCATTTCGCCATAAAATAAATAACCCGGCCGCCCTGCCTGCCCCAAAACTCCGAAGTGTGATTGCATCTTTTTATAAGAAGCGTTGCATTTCGGAGCTGGCCTGAGAATTTAAATTTATTTGAATTCTCAGATCCAGCTTCTTCTACATGAAGGAGTTGAGCAGATTGAAAAACAAATATTGGCGGAAGGATTTCCTTCTTTGATATGTGTAGCTTCAATCCGCTAGTTTGCTAATAACACCTGTTGTTGGCGTACTGGCGGGTTGAAGGCGGATTAGTTTTAAGTGTTTTGAAAGTACGTTTGTAATACAACCGATTCGCGAATCTAAATCACACTATGTAAGAAGGAGGAATTCCTATGAACCGTTTTCGTTGGATCCTGGCTGGCGCCTTTGTGCTTGCTGGTGTCTTGCTCCTGGGTGCGCTTTTCGCGCAGCCGATTAAGGACGCATTCACCACGTCTCGCGCAGCCGCCAACCAGCAAGTTCAGCAAGCTCAGGCCACCGAAGCGCCGGTCGAAACAGAGGTTGTAACCCAACCCGAAGTGGAGATCGTCGTGGAAGAGGTCCAGGCGCAGCAAGAGCAGACTCAACCGACAGCAACCTCCGAAGCCCCAGTGGCAACGGAAGAGCCGGTTGTGACTGAAGAAGTCACGCAAGCGCCTGAAGTGCAATCTCAGGAAGCTGTCACAGAAACGCTGGCGACCGAGGCCGATCCTTCCCAAATCCTGGAGCATGCTGCTGTCTCGCCTTCCGGTACGACTGTTCTGGCTACTATGTCAGACGGTACAACCGTTGAGGTGGATGTGGCTACCCAGTGGGAGGAATATCCTACACCGGCACACATGTATGAGAACGACCGCGCCGCGCTGAAGGAAAATCCGCAGCCCAAAGCTCCCTACGATCCGTACACCTATACTGTTGGTGTAGGTGAAACCTACGGGTTCTGGAACGAGGGGCGTTTCGAATTTCCTGATGGTACTTTTGCTGTTGCAGTTGGTGGATATGGCCGCGAGAACTTTACGGCAATCACCAATAACGGCACTGAGCCTCTGGAAATCAGCCTCTCGGGCTACGCGCATACCGGCTACTCCTACTGGGTTTTCCCGGCTGGGCATATGCCTAATGTTGAGCTTCTGGCGCGCTACGCTCTGGGACGCTACAACCATTGTGGTATTGCTCAGGGGTGTCAGGTCGCTTTTCTGCGCCAGTACAACTGGGATGGAACCCAAGCTGTGGAAGTCCGCAATGAAGCGCTCGAAGAGCCCATGGTGATTGACAATCCCACGGTTTTCCGTGACAGTCACCCCGAATGGGCATCCGAGTCCGCTGGCCAGGCCCTGCAGTTTGAGTACGATCTTCTGGACCAGAAGCCCCGCCCGTTTGATGAGAACGCCACTCCGGCGACTCCTATGGGTAAGGCCCATATCGTTTTCCTGACTTCCGGCACTTTGCACCTCTTCGGGGGCGAAAAGATAGAGTTGGAAGCCGAGGAAGGTACGATCTACGAAGTTGTTCTCTTGAACGAAGTAGGCGACGCCCGCTCGTTTGTGAATTTCGTAGGTTTGCCCGATGATCCCGCGCCTTATCTCCTGGAATACAACTCCGGCGAAGCGCCTCATCCAGAACTCTGGGCACGTGCTCAGATCGGAACCAACGGGATCGAACGTGTCATAATGTTCACCATTCGTTACGCAGCAGAAGGCATAAGCCTAACCGCAAGCGCTGACGAACCGGTCGAATTCATTGTACCGTTGGGTCAATAACCGCCGCCAACCCCCAGCCCTACAGGCCCGCTGATTTTTCGTGCCTAAAGGGCTCCTTCAATCTGCCTAGGCCCCGGAATTAGATATGAGACTATAACAAGTCAAAGCTAAATCCGGGGCCACAGCATTTCTGGGAGAAAAATGATGTCAACGCAACTAAATACTGCTAAAATTTTACTAATGAAAAGTATTAAGTCTTACCTGTCCGAGTCCAAAGTACTTTTGATACTTGTAATATTGTTTTCTGTTGTCACGAATGTAGTGTGGCACATAGTGAACAATGCGCCCCCGACATGGGATAGTGCAGGCCATCTTGGTCTAAGTTTCCTTTTTGCCGATACATTGCCCGAGCTTTTGTTCGGAGAAGTCAGTTTTACCAATTTTTTAAGAATTTCAAATTATTACCCTCCACTTGTTCAACTCTTGGGGGGTTTTTCCATTCTTATTTTCGGTAGGCATTATTTTAGTGCGATATTCATAGGCACCGTATTTCTAGCCATTTCAATATTCTATTTATATAAGATAGTAATGATGCATTATCAGGACGAGAAATTAGCTGCTTTAACGGTATTCATTTATGCTTTATTTCCTCATGTTTGGGAGCAGAGCAGACAGTTTCACCTTGATGTGCCCCTGGTAGCACTCATACTTGCTGCTTATTATTATTTAGTCCAGTCCGATTCACTTAAAAACAAAAAAAATTCCTTACTTTTCTTTATATTCTTTGTACTGGCACAGCTCACAAAATGGTACGGATTTGTTTATCTCGTCGTACCATTTGCTTATGAGGTCATAGGACGTGCTATCAAAGAGAAGGACCTATTCAATAAGGAACGGCTTACAAACGTGTTTCAAGGTGCATTTCTGATCATTTTCCTTGCTATCCCGTGGTATGTTGCAAATTATTCAAATATAGTAAACATTGTAAGTATCACTTCCCAAGGGGAAGTGGGAGACCCTGAGAACGTACTTAGTCTGGAGAGCTTGTTCCACTATTTGAAACTGATAATGTCCCATCAGATTACATTTGTTTCCGTTTTGTTGCTGTTCTTCTCCATTTATATGTTCGCAAAGAGGCAGATGCCTCATAGAAAATACATTTTCAATCTTCTGATTGTTCCTTATTTTGTGTTTTCGCTGATTCAGAACAAGGATTTGAGATATGTTCTTCCTCTAACTCCTATATTTGCTTTCTATATTTCATATACACTTCTCAGATTTGAAATGAAATACAAGGCAAACACTATTCTTAAGTATCTCTATCCCACTTATCTGATGGGGTTGCTTCTGTTTTTGTCTTTTAATCAGTTTAAGATGTTGCCTGATAATCTGAAGCCTATTGCTTATATTATCGGGGGTCCTTACTATCACGGCTGGTATTATGAGCCCTATGTTTATGCGGCAAATATTCAGGATTGGAAGAATAATCAGATAATCAAAGAAATTGAACAAATGGCACAGGCGGAACCGCTGATTCAGGACCATTACAAGGTTCTTGAGCTATCCGATAACAGATATTATTCGTTAGCTTCGTTTGAGATGTTTAGAAGGCAGAACGGATTTGAGGAAATGGAAATTGTCGTGCCTTATTTCCAATTCGAACCTTTTGCTCCGGATGAATTACAGGATTATCTTAGAGACATACATTTTGCCCTGGTGCCGGCCAATCCTGGTCCTTCAGGCTTAAGAAATATTGCTGTATTAAACCAGCTGGCTACATATTTTAAATCAGATTTGAATAACGATTTTTCGTTGGTCACTGTTTACAATATGCCGGACGGAAATGTGTTGAGTTTGTACAAGCGTGCAAATTTCTTGGGTTACGCAAATCCGAATATCAGAGAAGATAGTCTAAGAATTGGGGTGGGAAACATTCTGTTTTTGGACAGAACTAAGACAGAAGGGCTGCCATTTAAGGTGTTTTTGTATGATGGTACCGGCCAGGAAACAGTGATTGATGTTGTGGGAGGCGGCAGTCAGCGAAGGATTGCATTGGATAACATTAAGAAATTCAGGATAGATCTACCCTTGGAACAGCAGGATGTTCGAGACCTTAGGGGATGGACTTTTGAGGAGGGCATTTTTAATGTTGATCCGGATTATTCACAGGTGATAATCGACTCAGGCAACGAATATATATACGATAATTATCAAATAACACCTCGAGCCAAATATTTTACTTTTAATTTCAGACCCAGAAGTCTTGTCAGGTTTACCGAAGATGGAATAAGAATTTCACTCGAGCCGGTAGGAGTACAGGAAGGACAGAAGGTTTTTGTAGCATATGCTACCGAAGGCTGGCAATGGAATAATATTTGGCTGGAGGGAGAAAATAGAGAAATTACCATACCTACTTCGGGCCTTTTACAGCTCGAAGTTAGTCAGAGAAATCAGTTAATTGTGGGGTTTCCCACAACTTGGGGCTTTTTCCCATGTTACGACGGTCGTGCCGTTTGTTATTACCCACTTGTCGAAGGCCTTTAACCCTATAGCGTTTGACTTTGGGTCTTTTCCTTGGTATAATGCGAAAATCAAATGTAGCACTGAAAAAATCCATATATAGAAAACAGGAGGTTTTGCATGAAGAAAGTTTTGATCCCACTGTTTGCGGCGCTGATTATGCTGACCGCCCTTATGGGGTTAATGAATCAGAGTGCCCTTGCCGAGACATCGGATCTAACAACCGACATCTATCTTTACAACGATGACGGTCAGATCCATGCCGGAGAGGTGTTGACCACAGCACTTGCGTTTACCACGCAGAGCAATGTGTTCAACTTCACCGATCAATCGATTACGGCAACCGTTGTATTCGAGGGCTTTGGGCCGGAATGGAACCCGACCTTTGACCACGGTTCTTCCGTATCAGGGGACTTCGAATACGATCCTGACGCCGGTACTGCAGTTTGGAACGGGGCTATCCCTGCGCAGTCAGTCGGTGAATTCTGGGCGCATTCCAGCGACAATGTCAGCTGGGAAACCACCAGTTGGTTCACTGTCAGTCTCGATCTGGATGGCGCAGCACAGGCCGCCCGCTTGGGTGTGTATAACCCCAATCCGGAACCCCCGCCTCCTCCGGTGACTTTCTCTACCCATGTTTATGCCGACGATGGTACGAACACCGTTGGTGCGGGAGAGATTTTGACGACGGAGACCAGCTACACGGCCGGATTTGCGCTGTATCACGATAGTGCCGATCCCGTAACTGCAACGATCACGTTGTTGCCGTATAGCGAGGTATACAGCCCGACTGCAGAAATTGGTAACGGTCTTACGGGTGAGTTTACCTGTGACGCTGTGACCGAAATTTGCACCTGGTCTGGCATCCTGAATCCGTCCGACACCCCTTCTGATTTTTGGCTGAGCATTGAAAATAATGCGCACTTCAGTCAAACGATCGAATATCAGATGAGCTGGGAAGCCGAGGGTCAGCAGGGGACGGAAATCGTCTCGGTGTACAATCCGGCCGAACCGCCGCCCCCTCCTACAACGGAATTCAAGGTCTACCTGCCGCTGGTGAACAATCAAAGTTCACCTGGTTCTGACGAAGAACCTGTTCTTTCCTTGGACGTGACCGCCAGCGATGGTGAGAACAGCTCCCGGGATAGCGGAGGGGTTTTGACCACTTCCAAGTCATTCGCAGTGAACCTGGCTGCATACAGCTTGGTTGAGGAAGCTCTTGGAACCACGACAGTGACTTTCTCCGGTTTCGATCCGGCATGGAATACAACTCCGGGCCAAGAGCCTGGCTTCCTGCCAAATTGGACGAAGAATCCGGATGGGTCATGGACCTGGTCAGGTACGTTGGAGACTGGCATTATGGCCGTGAGTGAATTCTGGGTAAATTCTCCCGCCGTCTCTGGACAGCATGAATTCACAGTCACCGTGGAGATCGAAGGCCGCCTTCTGACTTATGCCGGTCACGTCACTGTGATCGTTCCGTAAGCAGCCTGCGCCTCCTATCAAACATTCAGTGCACCACGCCGCGAATAAGGAAACTCAAATAAAATGAGAATCCCGAACTCGCGGCGTTTTGCTTTTATGCGGTAGTGATATACTAAAAACATATGTTTCTTTCCCTTAAAGATAAGATTCTCAAGCCCCTTTTTATGCCCTTCCGA
>QZJF01000021.1 GCA_003599255.1 candidate division WWE3 bacterium
AATTGGCTGGGGGGCAGGGATTCGAACCCCAATAGGCGGGACCAAAACCCGCAGTCCTACCATTAGACGACCCCCCATCAACTTTCAACGGCAAAAACGCCAATATCACCCTGAATTATAACTCAAAGTCCGTATTATGACCAAAACTAGTGATACAATAGCACTGTGGACACACCAAAAAGAGTAACCGCCAAAGTCACATCTATATACATATTAACCCGTAAAGTCGTTCAGGTGGACTTTGAATATATCGATCCATCGGAGATTAGCTTCAAACCTGGCCAGTTTTTCTCCCTAAAAGTATCGGACGCCAAATACCGTTCCTACTCTATATACAGCAACTATAAAAACACAAAGGGCTTCTCCATAATTGCGGAGATCGGCCATGAGGGCCTTGGTGCTAACTACATTAAATCATTAAAAATTGGCGATACCGTTGACCTGATAGGACCGGCGGGCAGATTCGGTCTCAAGGAACCATTAACTGAAAACCTGTACTTCTTTGCAACCGGAACGGGTGTATCCCCTTTTATTTCCTTTTTCCATAAACTTCAGGATGATAAATATACCGGCAACATAGATCTGTATTTTGGTGTCAGACATGAACAGGACTTATTTTTCGAAGATAAGCTGGAAGAATTTGCCAAAAGTATCAAGAACTTTAGCTACAAAATATTTATATCCAAACCTGAGGATCCTGATTTTACCGGAAACACCGGAAGAATAACTCAAATGACAGAATCCGTTGACACATCAAATTCGCAATATTATCTTTGCGGAAATCCTGACATGATTACCGAAGTTGGTGACTTACTACAAAAACGCGGTATATCAAAGGAAAATATAGTATACGAGGCTTTTACTTACGCTAAGTAAGTATGGTGGGGAATGTAGGATTTGAACCTACGACCCCTCGGATGTAAACCGAGTGCTCTAAACCACTGAGCTAATTCCCCATATGTCCCAAACCGTGCGCTCTAACGGGCTGAGCTATGAGCCCGCGACCATTAAAAGACAAAGTCATTTTACCAATTTTTTTATTAATTGTAATATGTAACTGAAAATAATAATGATTAAATGGACCAGGCGACGCGATAAAAAATATCTCAAAATCGACAGAATTGTTCCGTTGTTAATTTTGATATCGGTGGTGTCAGTACTTCTATTGGCAAGGTCGTTATTTCTTGAGTCCTCAGATGTACTTTCTTTCTCTACCATAGGATTTTCGGTTTTTGAAAAATTCCTAAGCGGGAACAGAATAGATAAAGACAAAGAATTCGAAGCTTTAAAAAAGGTTTTGGAGCAACAGGGTACAAAGTATAGTTTGTATATTGAAGATCTCGCCACGGGCAAAACATACGCCTACAATGCGCAAGAAAGAACATATGCCGCCTCAATGTATAAAGTACCTGTGGCTGCGGCCGTGTTGAAATCTATCCAGGATAGAAACCTCTCATTTACAACCGAATTAATCTACGCACAATCAGATTATGCAGACGGTACGGGTGTAATAAACAGAAACCAGTTCGGTACAAAATTTAGCGTTGAACAATTGTTAACACACCTACTGGACGATTCTGACAATACTGCTCAGAATATGCTTCTAAGAAAGGTCAGCAAGGCTCAGGTAGGAACGCTTATCAGCCAGAATATTGATAATCCCTCGCAAAGCATCTTTGCCGCTGAAAATACAGCAACTGCAACCGAAATGGCTACATTCTTAAAAAATATGTATAAGAAGGATGTGCTTACCCAGGAAAACAAGAATTTCTTATTTAACGAGATGAAACAGACTGCATTTGACGACCGAATTACTCAACATTTAAAACCGGAACTTTCGTTTGCACATAAGATAGGAAACTGGGGAGACACAGGCTCGTGGCATGACTGCGGAATTGTATTTGGAAGCAACGATAAATACGTGGTGTGTGTCATGTCGCGCGGAACTACTTTTGAGAACTTTCTGGAGGTAGGAAAAAGTACCGCCGATTTCCTAAATAAAATCGTTCAATAACCAAACAACGCCCCGGGTCGGAGCGCCGTTCGGAGTTGAAAATTTTCCAACTTAAAATTTACTCGTTTGAACCGCTGATGATGCTATCAATTGCATCTCTTGGCAAAGCCATTGCGGAGAGTAATGCATCTCTAACAGTCTGTCCTGCCGCACCGCCTATGGCATCGGCTGACTTAATTGCCGCTAGAACTGCTTCTTTAAGAGCATCAGTTGTACTGACCCCTACTTTTTCGGCTGCGTTTACTGCTCCTGTTACCGCTCCAACTGCTGTATCACCAAGATCTTCACCCAAATCGCTTGCTTCTCTGATAGCAGCTCCTACGGTTTTACCCGTCAGTGACAATACATCACCACCGGTTTCAGCAATTGCCGTCAAAACTCCACCGACAGTGCCTGAAACTACATCAACCAAACTTCCGCCCACTGACGATGCGCTTTCCAGTCCTCCTCGGATAACACTTTCTATTGTGTCTATACCTTGATTAGCTATATCACCTACTCCTTGCAATGCTGCTACTGCCTGATCCTTAACAGAATCTCTGACTGCATCTAATACGTTATCTACTCCCTTAACCGCATTGACTACCGCGTTCATTGTTTCTTCTACTAATTTTGCTAACACGAAATCACCTCCTTTTTTTCAAAATTTTTGATTTCAAACTTGTATAATAATTATACATATATGACTACTCTTACCCATACCGTAACCGGACTTGCACTGGGAAAACTTATGTTTAACAGCATCGGAGCACCTGCCTTTTACATGGATGAAACAACTTTTGTTTTATATTCGGGAATAATTTCAAACTTTCCGGATCTGAATATGTTGTGGAAACGCAATTTACATACTCATCACGATGATCTCACACACTATCCGGTTATACCTTTTGTTTTATCGATGCTATTTCTGGTTCTTTCTCGGTTTTTAATAATTCCTAACGAGTTACTTATTTTTCCCATATTGTGGCTGATACATTTATTTCTGGATTTATATGGAATCAGAGCCGGAATTCATCTTTTTTGGCCCTTTAACAGGCATGAGGTATCTCTAATCAAACTGGAAAAAATCGAAAAAGCTTCTATTACCAAGAAAATAGACATTGCTCTAAGCAATGGTCAGGTAGTATTTGAACTTGTCGCTTTGGCTGTCAGTATAACTTTCCTTTTGACCTAACACGCTATAGGGTGTATAATTTCCGCATCCCAAAAAGAAACTGCTGATATCACAGGAGGTGAATTATGTCTTAATCCCAATATAGGAGGTTAAGACAATGGTTCTTTACACTGACCGCCGCGATGGCCGGTCATACAAGAAAGCAGTTGAAAAAGTAGAGTTCAATCGGGCCCGGTCTATGCGCAAATCAAAACGCGATCTTTCCAAAAAGATTCGCCGCTATCAAGGGTTCATTCCTGATGGAAACGCTTACCGGAAACTTTTCGGTGGGTTTTTCTATTATGACTGGATTTACGATATGCGCTTTGACAATCCCGATAAACTACTCGAAAAAGATATTATTACTTATGGCTACAACGGAGAAAACTACCTTTCCAAGTAGCCACGATGGCCGGAATGTTAATACCACACCAGGTAAAGACTTTCCGGCTGTTTTTTTATTCGTATCTTAGAGCCTCTATCGGTTGAAGTCTTGCCGCTTTTTGTGCAGGATACCACCCGAAGAGTATACCTATTAGTGCCGAAACACCAAAAGCCAGTCCAATTGCATTGACTGATATTACAAAAGACATACTCATTACTTTTGTCAGCAAATAAGAAACACCCACTCCCAACATTACACCTATCAGTCCGCCTGTTATGGTTAGGACAATTGCTTCGATCAAAAATTGGGTAATTATGGCTTTTCGTTTAGCACCCAATGCCTTGCGTATACCAATTTCTCTTGTACGCTCCGTTACTGTAACCAACATAATGTTCATGATACCTATTCCGCCTACAACCAAGGATATTGCTGCAATTCCGGTTAGTAGTGTGGTAAAGGTTTGTGTTATTTCATTTGCGGTTTCCAAAATATCGCTCTGAGAACTTATGGTAAAATCTGCATCTTCCGGTTTTTCAAATCCATGTCGCTCCAACAGGAAAAAACCAAGTTGATTTTCTGCCGCATTCATTAATGATTCTTCTTTTGCGCTGACATAAATGCTTGAGACATGACTTACTCCAAACAATGACTTTTGTGCCGTGCTTAAGGGTATGAAGATATTTCCGTCAGTTCCAAACCCTTTAGATTTGATGATTCCGATAACTTTAAATGCGGTTCCGTTGATTCGCACGTTGCTTCCGATAGGATTTTTATTCTCAAACAGATCTTCTATAACATCCGTTCCTAAGACGGCTACCTTGTTCTGCAGCTCCAGATCGTCATCCGTAATAGGAAAACCGTACTCAATTTCTATATTGTTTAAGTCAAAATAATCCGAAGTTATTCCTAATATTGAAACATTTGTATTATTTCCTTCAAAAACTACCTGTGTCTGAGCAGAATATACCGCGGCTACCTTATCTATTGTGGTAAATCTCTTCGAAGTTTTTATGGCTTCGGCATCTTCGTTTGTCAAAGTCGTTACACTGCTACCGCCCCGCAGGAATCCCTGTTGATTTGATCCGGGACGTATTGTAAGTAGGTTTGAACCCAGTGATTGAATTCTTTCCTTGACGCTTTGCTGACTGGCTGCACCTAATGACATAAGAGATATTACTGAGCCGATACCTATAATTATGCCCAGCATCGAAAGCGCGGTTCTTAGTTTATTTGTTTTGAGTACGATTACACTTTCTTCAAATATTTCGATTAATTTCATTTTTTTTCCTCGTCTTTTTGAATTTTACCGTCAACTAAAGTAATTACTCTTTTTGTTCTGGATGCTACCGCTTCTTCATGAGTTATGATTATTATCGTGTGCCCTTCGTTGTTTAGCTTTGAAAATATATCCATGATTTCATGAGTTTGACTGGTAGGAAGATTTCCGGTGGGTTCATCCGCAAGTATGATACTAGGTTTCATAGAAAGAGACCGGGCGATGGCTACTCTTTGTTTTTGGCCACCTGAAAGCTGATTTGGCATGTTGTTAATCTTATCTTTTAGTCCGACCGCCTCTAAAACTTCTTTTGCACGTTCGACTCTTTCTTTTTTGGATAAGCCTGCGTAGACCATTGGAAGAGCAACATTTTTAAGTGCACTTGTCCTTGCTAACAAGTTATATGCTTGAAATACAAAACCGATTTCCTTGTTACGTATATCAGCTAGTTCATCATCAGACATGGCTTCCACATTTTTTCCGTTGAGAACATATTTGCCTGAAGTTGGCACGTCCAGAGCGCCCAAAATATGCATGAGTGTGGATTTTCCTGACCCTGAAGGTCCCATAATGGAAACAAACTCCCCGTGTTCAATCTCAAAACTTACTCCATCCAGGGCCACTGTCTTTACATCTCCGTTATTGTAAGTTTTGGTGATATTTTCTATTTTAAGCATTTTATCTTCCCGGAAATGCTCCCGGTCCCATCATTATTCTCTGTGAACCGCTGTTGCCATTGTTAAAACCTGATGTAGGGAGTGTGTTCAAAATAACTTTTTGTCCTACCTCAAGTCCGGAAGTTATCTCAGTAAAATCCGTTGTTCTTATTCCAATTTTGATTTCTGTTTTTTTTGCTGCGCCGCTTTCTTGTACCTGAACATAAGTTTTTCCTTTTTCCGCAATTAGTGCTGCTGTAGGAATGTATACAACATCTTTCTTTTCCTCAATAATTATTTCCGCGTCAACTCCCATGTTCGGAAGAACCAGATCAGATTCTTCATCAAACTTAACTATAACCGGATAGTTTGAGACTCCGCTGGACAAAGAACCGATTTTATCTATCCCAACCACTTCTCCCATAAATACTTTGTTATCAATACTGTTCAAGCTCAATTCAACTTTCTGCCCTACTTTTATTTTGTTTATATCGACTTCGCTTATATTAACTGAAGCTATAGGTGCGCCTTCATTTTTTATTGAAGCCACAGTGCTGGAGGTTCTTTCAGAAAGTGAGTTAGTTATGTCCATTCCTTCAACAACAACTATATTCGCAATCATTCCGGATCCAGGAGCAACTATCACCGGCGATTGCGCCTGATATGTCAACCAGGCTTTGCTCAGATTCGATTCTGCTTGTGATATAACATCTTTTTGCAGGTCATATATTGTTTTTGCGGAATTGTATGTATTTTCAGCTAAAGTGTAAGCGATCCGTTCATCATGGGATTGATAACTGTTGCTCTCTTTTTCATCCTGAAATGCCTCTTCCGCATTTATTAGATCCGATTCAAGTTTGTTGTATTCGTTTTTAGCTTTCTCCAGTGAAGTTTTTGCAGATAAATACTGTGACCACGCCTGTGTTCTACTCTCCTCACCTTCAGAGTTAAGCGTGATTTCCATTATTTTTTGGCCTTTAGTGACGGTATCCCCCTCTTTTACATAAACCTTTTTCACAATCCCGTTTACACTGGTTGTCACAGCAAGGTAGTTAGCCGATTCAATTTGACCTGAAACCGAGACGGTTGATTTGATGTCGCCTTTCTGAACATCCACAACAACCTTCTCCTGTGTTCCGGAACTTGTGACGTCAGATCTTGATTTATTCCATAGGATAACCCCAATACCAATTAATAAAACTATTGCCGACACAACTATTATCTTTTTGTTCTTAATTCTAATCATCATATTACGATCATATTTACCAATTCTGAGAAAATGCTGAAAATATCAAATGTTTGAGTAATCAAAGCAATATTTTGCACACTTGGACAGGATCTCATTGGTCATCCGCTTATCCTTTTGGTCATCTGACAAGAATGAAAAGATAAATGGCGATTTAGAGTATACAACACCTACTTCGTGCATGGCCTCCGGCAGTGAACCGTACTTTCGCGGAACTTTAATATCGTTGGGAAGATACAACGCGATTCTGGTTCTATCCAGCTGCTCATTCATATAATCAAGAATTTCTTGTGATCCCGAAAGTTTGTGATTATAAAGCATTTCCAGAAGTGATGTCATATCGTTTGCTGTAGTAAGGTTAGGCCCCCTGCCGGCTTTAATCATCATTTTGTGTCTGAAGGTAGTATCTCTTAATCCCAACTCCTGAGTGTATTTTTCAATCGATTCCCATCCAACCAGGTCAATAATCTGATTCGTAGCCGAATTGTCCGAAACAATCAACATAAGTTTTACAAGATCAATGGCTGGATATTGTATATCACGAGAAAGATGTTTAATCACTCCTGCCGCATCCACAAAGTTATCTTCCGAGACCATAATGCGAGTTTGTGGGTCAAATTTACTTTCAGAAACTTGCCTGAAAAACTCACATGCAATAGGGACTTTTATCACACTTGCGGCCCAAAGTTGCAGGTCGGGATTATGCTCAAATATATCTCCGGTATTTAAGAATTTAACTTTCAGAGCTACATGTCCTTCAAGTTGATTTAGTTCGTTTTTTAATGTTTCGATTAGTTTTTTAAAAGTCATTTTAATTTTTCAGGATATGTAACTCGTGTAGATAGAATTTCAAATCCCCTCGCTGATAATTGTACTACAGCGTTACCTGCGCACTTGTCCGGTACGGTTACAGTGTCACCTGATAGTTTATTATTTTCTGCATAAATATCCTCCGCAAGTGACATTTTCTCGATAGGTTTTGTGGCGTATTCAAAATTTCTGCCCCGTACTATAACCTTTGTAACACCCATTTGTGCCAACTTTGATCCTAAGATATCCCAGTTTTTTATTTCCGTTTCGTGCTTTCTGACAAAGAGATCTTCAGTGTTTTCAATGCAGGGCACGGAAGTATCTTGAAAAGTCGGAATTACATACACTTTTCCCTTCATTAGTTTTGAGTACATCTTACCGTATTCGTCGATATTCCACTCAAATCCCGGCGGGGCTTCAATGAAAGAAAGAACCGGTATATTTTCCGGGTTTATTGATGACAAGGCCTTATCTCTTATCTGTTTGTATTCTTCGGATTTCGGTGATGTATCACCTGTTTCATTGTAGTGTGAATGAATCCATATTTGCACTGTACCGTTCGAACCAACAACTTTTCGTCTGAAATCAAACTGGTCTTCCTCGTCCATATTTAGAAAATCGGTCAGTATAAGTTCACCAAATTTCCGCTCTTGTTTAGTAGAGGTTTCTTGAATTTCAAAGATTTCCGGTGATTGTGTTTCTATCATCGTTCTTTATTTGCCCAGTACTGATTGGATAAGAAAAGACTTTCAAAAGTCCCTGCGTCATTCCAAAACCCTGGCAGTTCGGACCATTCCAATAAATTATCTTCTATGTAACTGTTATTTAAGTCCGTGACTTCAAGTTCACCTCGAGCGCTGGGTTTCAGTTTTTTTATTCTTTCAAAGACAGTGTTGTCATAAATGTACAGACCGGTAACACCGTAATTGGATTTAGGATTCTTGGGTTTTTCTTCAATAGTTAATATGTTTTTATTTTCGTCAAATACAGGTACGCCGAATCTGTTGGGATTATCTACCTGTTTTAGAAACACTTTCGCACCTTTTTTAAAATTCTCAACATCTTTTTTTATGTCTGCGTCTGTTGTGTTGTCTCCAAGAATAACCACAATATTGTCATTATCCGCAAAACTCCCACCGCAGGAAATTGCACCGGAAATTCCCGAGATGGACTCGTCTTGAAATGCGTACTCTACTTTTTTTAGTCCGAATTCTTCACCGTTTCGTAAAACATTAATAAAATCTCCGGAATGCGGTTCGCTTACAACAATTAGAATGTCCTTAATACCGGTATTCACCAGTGTTTGAATCGGGTAATAAATCATCGGCTTGTTATATATAGGTAATAGGTGTTTATTTGTTGCCCTAGTTAAAGGGTACAGACGGGTTCCTTTTCCGCCTGCGCATATGATTCCTTTCATACGTGGGACTATTATATCAGTTTGTCAGTGCCAAAATTTTGGTAAAGAGCGTCAATATAGTCTGTTACCTCTTTAATCCCTTTTAACGATTCAGTTACTTCTTTTATTTCCTCTGCTACTTCTTTTCCGAATCCGATTCCGCTTACAAATTTGTCTACAGTTGTTAGATCCGGTTGAACCGCAAAATATGTTTGCAGTATTTTATGCCAATGTGAAATATGTTCTTCACTCAGTCCAAAACTCAACTCCTCCTCGAGTACGTTGTCCAGCATACTTTTGTAGCTGTCCCAGTCATTTACTTTGCTGTAAAGAACAATGTCCTCCAAAAATTTTACTGATTGGGTAATATATTTTGACTTTGGGCAAAATTCATATATGTTTCTGCTTAAAAGAAAATTTTCTCTGACGCGGTCAACAAAAGAGTGAAATTTCAAACCGGCTTTAAATGGGTCAGACCCCATAATATCCTGCATCGAAACATCAGGAAAGTGGGTTTTACTTCTGTCAATTTTTCCGAGATATCTTATGTCTGGAAAGCTCGTCCCCACAATGAAGTGAAGTCTGTCTTTGTCGGAGAATTGAGAATTATAGATTTTTTCAAATAATACTATGTGGGTTATTGGAGCTGCCATACAAAAAGTATAACAATTACAATGGGAAATCAAACATTTTGAGAATAGAATTTTTCCGCTACTTTTTTTGCTTCATTCCAGAATTCTTCATTATTCTTGTACCATTCGACAGTTTTTTCCAATCCAGTCCGCAAAGTCAGCGTTGGGGTCCAACCCAGCTCCTTATTTAATTTAGTCCAATCTACAGAGTATCTCTTGTCGTGACCTGGCCTGTCCTTAATAAACTCGATATAACTTTTGTCTTTTCCTGTTATTTCCAGAAGCATCTCAGCCAATTCCAGATTAGTGATATCTTTTGTTAAACCTCCTACCAAGTATGTTTCCCCAACTCTTCCCTTTTCTATAATGGTTTCAATTGCTATGCAGTGATCCTCAACAAAGAGCCAGTCTCTAATGTATTTTCCATCACCATAAATCTTAATCGGAGTATTTTGCAGAAGATTAGTAATTGAACGTGGAATAAATTTTTCAGGACTTGCAAATGGTCCATAGTTGTTTGAACAATTTGAAGTAGTTACCGGAAGTCCATATGTTGCATAATATGATCTCACCAGATGATCTGAAGCCGCCTTAGAAGCTGAGTAAGGACTTCTGGGGTCGTATTGGGTGTTTTCTGTGAACTTCTCTTCTCCTTCCAAAGATAATTCTCCAAAAACCTCATCTGTAGAAACATGATGAAATCTTTTAACGTTGTTTTTTAATGCTGCTTCTAATAAGCTGTGAGTTCCGAAAATATTTGTCTTTAAAAATATCTCAGGGTTTTGTATGGACCTGTCAACGTGAGACTCCGCCGCAAAGTGAACGACAACATCTACACCCTTCATTATTTCCTCCATTGCAGGGTAATTGCATATGTCTTCCTGAATAAAGTTGTACCTTTTGTTGCCGGTAAGAAGATTGTTAACTTTTTTATTCGCGGCATAAGTAAGTTTATCCACATTTATAATTTCATCTTCCGGATGATTTTTGACATATCTGAGAATAAAGTTTGTGCCAATAAACCCACAGGCACCTGTTATTAGTAATTTCATTAGTTTAGATGATATTTAGGCAGAGCGTCCTCAATAACTTTTTGTACATTGGGCAATAGATTTAATTCGGTTAGTTCACTTACTTTAACCCAAACAGGTTCATTTTCCTCATTTCCTTTTAATTCACCGGAAAAGTTATTGCACAAAAATGTTTGCAGTCTAAAATGCTTTATACTCCCGTCTTTTCTTGGAATATCGGCCTCATATGTAAAAGGTAGCTTCTCAAGATTTTCTACGGTAGTTTCCAACCCTGTTTCCTCCTTTAACTCCCTTGCTGCATTCTCCGCAAGCGTTTCGTTGTCACTTAGACGTCCAGCAGGAATTCCGTATTTTTCGCTTTCGTGCTCAGCCTTTGCCAAGTGCTTAACAAGTAATACTTTTTCGAACTTAGGGTCAAAGATAACTACACCAACAGTTTCAATTGTTACCATGCGCATATTATATCAGTTTGGATTGTCTTTACTTTTTCTAGTATTAAACCACCCGATACCAAAGATAGTCGAAATAAAGACAGTTTCTATAGGAATTACATAACTTGTCAGGGTACAATCAAAGGTTTTGCAGTCAACGCAATCCATTATCGGGGCAAGATAGTTATTTAAATATATAGTCCAAAGTATAGATCCCGGTCTAAAACCTATCGGCGGACAACCACAGCATGTAAATGGACTAATTTTTAGAATAGATATGATAAGTGTCGTCACTAAAAAGATTACCGATAGTGATAAGTACAAATGATTCTTTTTCATATGATAATGCCTGGTGGGGAGGGTGGGAATCGAACCCACATAGCCGGTTTTTCAGACCGGTGCCGTGACCGCCTTGGCTACCGCCCCGGAAACTAACCAATTTTATCAATATATATAGGGAATTTCCATAATCTATGTGGAAAACCTATTAGGAGGACAGGATCCTAATAGGTTTAATGTTGCAGTCAGTCAGAGATTATTCCGTAGTAGAAACTGGAAAATCATCATCCTTAAAACTGCAGTTCTGCGCTCCCGCAGAAGTCATCGTGTGGCGGAAAATCAAATATACTTTTCCGTCTAGTTCCTTGGTGCCGGGGGCTTCCATAACATCGCCGCATTTTGGGCACCTGTAGGTCATCAGATCGTCAATTTGATCATCAGGGGGCATCTTTACTCCTTTCGGTCGGATAAGGTGTGGGTATTATACAAGATTTTTTAATGGAGCGGGAAACGGGGTTCGAACCCGCGGCCTCTTCCTTGGCAAGGAAGCGCTCTACCACTGAGCTATTCCCGCTAACTGTGGTAAACGTAAAGAATTATAGCATTTATTCCGACACTAATTCATCAAAGGCATTCTTAAGTTTTTCGCGTTTATTTTCGTCTGCAATTATCGATTCTATGTTTTTACTTAATTCAGCCTCAATCACAGGCAACTCAACATCTGCTAAATCAATTGTTTCCTGTGCCAATCTAGTAAGAAACTTGCCATACCTAGTGCTCTCCGGACGGTCGCTTGTATAGTATTCCATAAACAAATTTACTGTTTTTTTAATAGAATTAATTTTCGACACGAAGTCTTCCTCTGATTCACCAGGATTAAACTCAAGTGCCCTAAACTCGAGCCTGAAGGATTCTTCATTGTGTCCTTTGATATTTATGGGGACAGCATAGGCCCCCTGTAAAAGCCTTGCCTCTGATGAATATCTACCTCCCACAGCATATCCTAATACAGGAAGTGTATTTTCAAG
This sequence comes from candidate division WWE3 bacterium, assembly GCA_003599255.1. Taxonomy (GTDB): domain Bacteria; phylum Patescibacteriota; class WWE3; order UBA101185; family UBA10185; genus OXYD1-FULL-39-9. Next base: position 12,341 of record QZJF01000021.1, read on the forward strand.
CCTGGGATTCTCTTCGCTATTTTCGGCATCAAAACCAAGAGACTTTAATTCTGTTTCGCTTAAGGATACATTGACATGCATTGTATATCTCAGCATTGCTTCCTTAGGAGTGAACCCCATCTGTGTAAGTTGTTCGAGTATTTTGAATTGTAGTAGGGGACTCTTAGACGGAGGAATGGCCGCCTCCCCCTGCTTGTCTGTTTCTATCGGAATCTCAAGACTCTCGAGAAGTTCCAAGTGTTCAGGAAAGAACACGTATTTCGCTGGCGAAACTCTTTTAGCGTTGAAGTGTCCTGTGTACGGAATTTCTACTTCACATCCTACGGACCTTTCTCCTTTATGTATCACTTTTTCATTTTCGTATAATTGAGATGCTTCAAGAGTGACCTCTTTAATAATACTATCTGTCACCTCCCCGGTTCTTGACGCCATGGTTCTGTTCCATAAAGTGCTTAGGTAAAACGCTTGGATAGCCGGTAAGTCAAAATTTGATACGGTTTCATACAATTCCGGATCTTTCTCCATTTGAGACATCCATTGATTACCAAATTTTTCGACCTTCTCCGCGAGAAAAGTAGCTCTTTTTTCCATAGAGGATCTTCTGAGATTGTATTCATTGATTAAACCATTTATAAAAGGACTCGATGAGGGTTTGTAATCTTTAGAGGTGCCTATATTGGATAAGTGCAGATTGTGCTCTTTGCCGGGGTATAAATATATGCTAACATTCGGAATGGTTGTTTTTCTCTCATTGTAAACTCTCAGAGGTTCTGATTCTACTCCTACGTCCAAATATTTATCACTTAACAAAAGTTTAATTTGATCCTCGGATAAATGATTTTCCAGGGTGGTATCCCCAATTGCTAGGGACTCGTCTCTCATACCTTTGTAATACAGGGAAGAGCTTGTTACGGTAGTTAAGAAATCTTCAACAGCAACTTCATCTTTGGATTTTTCTTGCTCTACCAACTCAGTAAGCTGTTCTTGAGAGACTTCATTTAACATAGTTAAATTCTACCAGCTACCGCCGCCTCCCCCTCCTCCGCCGCCTCCGGAAGATCCTCCCGAAGAACCACTGGAGCTTGTGGATGAGTACGACCTAACACTGCTGTTTAATGAACTTGAAAATGATGAGAAAGCCATGGAGTTATAAGTAGAACCCTCGTACCAATCGCTTTTTGTGAAGTTTATGTCCTTAAACTTTTCAGCCCAAATTTTTTCTACTCCAAAGGCGGTCGCATAAGGAAGGAGTTTCTCGAAAAACATCTGATTTTGGGCCTGAAAATCAAGTTGTTCACTTTGTGATTTGAGGAAATTTAATAGTGATTTTGCCTCGGAATATTTTTCAATTCCCAGATCAGTCCTAGGAGCGGATTTTCTTCCGAAAGCAAACGAAATAGCAGACATAATCGGATTAAGAAGGGTCAAAGATACAACACCAATTACCGAAAAAAGTGAGTTTATAGTTTCAGGATTTCTCCTGAACAATCCTTTGGCCATCATATGTTCTCCTAGCTGCGTGTTGAAAAGTTGTACAACATTTGGGAAATTTGTAGAATTTTTAAGTGTTTTAATGTTTACTACATTAATGTCAGTAACTGCTCCGAACATTTGGGCTATTTCTTCCTGTTCCTTTTCATCAATCTTTCCATCAGACATCATGCCCTTAATTTTTCCCAGCTTAGAAGTGAATTTACCTAAATCCAGTTTCATTGCTTTGACATCACTAAAAAGACCCTTAAGTAATGATTTTTCATAATTTTTTAGTGAAGGGTCGTTGAAATCTTTCAATTTTATAAAATCAAAATCGTTTTTGTTATGCACGACTATCTTTAAAAAACCCTTTTGTGCAAGTTGAATTATTGTTGCAGTTATTAAAGAACTCCCAGTAGATTTATTTAACAGAATACCGCTTTCTGCTGGAGTATATTCCGTTTTATCAGGATTTTTAGGCGGACTAAACCACGCGGATAAAATCTTTTCTTTTGACTTTGTATTTTTCCAATCTTTAAACCAATACCAAAGCGTTATCAAAGGTGCCAGTAATCCCCATGTTATTACCACAATGCTAACGATTAATAATCTGAAAGTCTGATAAATAGAATAAAGTTTGTCTAATCGCGGGGCTAGATATGAAGCAAATCCTTTTGGAAAGTTAACTACAATAGTCAGCCCTTCACCGAAATTAAGGGGATATTCTGTAAAAAACAAATAGCCGATACGCCCCTCGGAGGTAATACTTATATTACAAAAACTTTGCGTACTCCCTGTACGGCCTGTATAGCAGGAGGCCTTTGTGTTAGGTCGCAGAGTGTCCGGTATATTTGCCGGTAAAAAAACACGGGCGGTTGCCTTGTTTATTGGCACATCCCATTCATTACCCGTTATATTCCAGTATAATTCGTCGAAATCATCAAAATATGTTAAAGCGCCTGCCACTTTATACTTAATTACGTATTCGTGTGCACCTGAAATTAACTTATCAGGATCTCCTATTTTTATTTTTAATAAATCGGACGTTTTTGAGGTCTCAAACGTAATTTTCCTGTTGAATTCATCGGTTACAGATACATCTGTAAAATCAAGTATCAGCCGTTCGTTTTTGTCATTTGTTTTTAAGTAAGGAATAGTTCTGAAAATACCGTGTCTTGAGTCAGTTCCAAAATCGTATTTGATTGATTCTGTAACGAGTATATGACCTGTTTCCAAAATATTTATTTCTACGTCAAACGATTCTATGTGTTCATAACCACTGTTTTGTGCTTTTAATTGGGTCGAAGAGGCCAGTGTAATTAGTATGGAAACTGTTAATAGTCGTATTATCTTGGGTAGTTTAGTCATTTCTTCTGGTGGGCGGGACAGGACTTGAACCTGCAAGGGATTTAACTCCCACAACGACCTCAACGTTGCGCGTCTGCCATTTCGCCACCCGCCCGGGCGTAAATATTATAACAGAAGCCATAAAAAACAATAAGCCTGAATTACTGTTAAATAAGTAATCCAGGCTAGGGTTTGGGACACTCAAAGAGTGTTCACTTTTCTCCCACTCGCCTCCGGCTTGCATGAATATTTGCAAACATATGCCGGAAATTTCTGGCTACGACACCAATCAGTGAATTCTGCTTCTTGACTGATTTTTTAAAACCGTTGCGCGAGCCTTTATGCCCTTTCCGATTCTTAGAAGCCAACATATTCTCCTTTCAGGATTGTTGAGATGACTTATTATTTATTAAGGGATAAAAAAGTTCAATATTTATTTGGTGCCAGAGGAGGGATTTGAACCCTCACACCCTTGCGGATACAGCCTCCTGAAGACTGCGTGTCTACCGTTCCACCACTCTGGCATTCAAGGTGTATTTTACTTATTATTAGTGATTATAGCAATTCATTTAGTCTGATATACTTATTGATAACATGAACATAATAAGCAGAGTATTTCCATATCATCACTTTAGAATAAGTAACAAAGCCATTAAAATCCTTACCCTGTCAGACACTTTATTTTTTTCCGGAATGGCGTTGGTCGAGATAATTTTTGGTGTATTTATAGTTCAAAATATTCCAGGTGCAACGGTAGTGGAACTGGGAATAGGACATTCCATTTTTTTGGTTGGAATTGTACTAACTGAACCATTATTTTCAAAATTTTATGATTCTGCAAAGAATTTAGAATCGTCATATTACGGTTTTGTAATAGGCAATCTACTCAAATCCGTAATGCGTCTTCTTTTTATAGTCATTGATAGTGTTCCAATGTTTTACATCGTATATTTCATAATGGGAATAATTCACTCCATTGAGTATCCGTCGTTTGCAAAACTCTTCACAAAACACCTGGATAGCGGCAGAGAATCGTCCGAATGGGGTTATAAAGACTCTCTAATGTCAACAGGAAAGGTATTAACAACATTTCTCAGCGGATACATTGTGGTGAGTTTGGGTTACCAGTTTCTTTTTCTACTTTCTTCATTAATAATGCTCATTTTTGGAGTTCTCACTCCCCTATACTACAAAAAAGAAATCCTTGGATAAAAATTGGACACTGCATGAACAGTTCCCAAAAAGGCTGCGACGACAGGATTTGAACCTGCAATCACTTGTTTTAAAGACAAGCGCTCTATCCGGGTTGATCTACGTCGCCGTTTTTAGATCTTTTTTTTCTGTACTCTCAGATTTAGCAAAGGCATATTATATTGAGGATAGTGAAAAATCAAGTAAAGGTATGGTGAGGGCGCCGGGACTCGAACCCGGGACCAAGGGATTAAGAGTCCCCTGCTCTGCCGCTGAGCTACGCCCCCATACGTGTTTGTATTATAATTAAAAAAGCACGATAAGTCATTGAAAGCCGAAAAATATGTTACCACAAGGTGAAATACCTGTATACGAACAAGAAAAAAACACTGAACTTAAGGATTCTTTAATTAAATCTTTGCAGGAGTCCGGAACACCAGAAGATCGTGTTGGAAGAATAATGGGCGTTGTCGAAACTCTTCTTGAGAACGACTTTCTCATAGATAAAATTTCCGAGGAAATTGTTGATGAACAAGAAGTTTGGAAGCACCGTTTAAGCCGGGACGATGTAACCAGACGTATTAGAGGATCTTTATTTGAAGAGTACGCACTGGCGTGTCGTCCCGAAGAGAAAAAACAATATGAAAATCTGGAGAGATTTTTGCTTTGGTCATTGAGAGATCCGCACATGTGGTTTATGGATTGGCATGACACAAGATTATTATCCGAAGAGGAAAAAACACAGCTAGAAGCTTACTTAGCTGCATATCCGACGAGTGAAGAATTGGAAACTTTATATCGTAATAATGATGCAATTTCTGTGAATATAAAAAAAGACGAGACTACAGGTAAAGAGGTTGCTGTAATTACCGGGGTGATTGAAGCTAAGAACCACAGAGTCTTCGGAAAAACACAGGATGCAAGACAAATGAGAAGCTCTCCGCAAATACTTCATGATACAGTCAAAAGGTATAAGGAGGCCTTCCCTTTAATAGTCAAAGGATTAGATTTGCAGGGAGAAATCCATATGCCTGATGAAATTGACATTTTACCCATTGGACAGCTTGAATACACTATTGTGCAACCAGATGACGTAGAAGAAGACTACAGACGAAAACCGGTAAGCGCACAGTTTAGTGGTTGCAATTTTGAATATGTTCCTATATCAAGAAATGAAGTGGCTGTTTTGGCAGAAGTTCTTAAACAACATGTTTTGGACAGGCTTCCCGAAAAAAATAAAAGACTTGTTATGTAACTTAACAAAAACAAAAAACCACCGGGAAGGACAGATGTAAAAAACACATCTTTTCGCATCACGGTGGTTTTTCCTATGTTGAAACAGTCAGGTGGCGAATCCGCTAGGAGTGGTTGGTGAACTCCAGGGCCTTGCGGATGTTATCAGCCGAGACGGCGTGCACTTGGGCGGTCGCCTTGGTGTCGTTGATCACTTTCTGGGCCTCGGCCAACTGGGTCTTCGCTGCGCGCAAAACCTTTTCGTATTCCTCAGTAGCCTTCAAAGCCTCTTCCTCAGCCTCCTGACGGAGTTTGTCTGCCTCGTTTTGTTCCTGCTCCAGGCGAACCCGGGCATTGTGAACGAGGGAGTCCATGGTGTGGCCGTTGGCAGCCAGAATTGTTTCTAGCGCATCCACGGGGATAACGGAATTCCCGGTAATGCGGACGGCCAGGCCGGTAAACATGCTTGTTTTTGCCTGAGTCTCCATTCTGAAATACTCCTTTTTCTGAACTGTTGATTATTATAGGACGGTTTGATGCAACTATTTTACACTATAGGCCGTTGTATTGTCAAGTCCTATGGGTTGGGTTATAAAAAATTGGCGCCCCCAAGAGGATTCGAACCCCTAACCTCTCGGTCCGAAGCCGAGCGCTCTGATCCGTTGAGCTATGGAGGCGTACGGTGTCATTATATTACAAAAGATCTGAATTCACACAATTATTAGTGCAAAAACAATGTTAAAATCTATTATATGAACTCTAATCGATTAAGAATACTAACTTTTCTTTATATCGTGTCTCTAATATTCGGTTTCTTTTACGTCAGAAGCGCCCTTTCAGAAGGATCTATAGATGTAGAACAGGCAAGGGAAAAGGAAGTAGCAAAAGAAGTAAAGCCCGTAAAGGTCACCTTAATTGTTCAGGGTATTGGGGAACAAATATCATACACAAAAAGACTTAAAAATACCGACGCCCTCCTTGCTTTTCTCGAGACTGTGAGGAAAGAGGACGGTTTATTTTATGAAATTATTAGTTATACAGATGACACGGAAATTACAGATATAGGTAAGACTAGTACCCCAGAAGGTTATCAATGGCGGGTATATATGGACGACATAGATGTCACAAATGAATTAGAGGATATCAATCTTGAAGACGATAGAATCTACTATCTGAAGTTAATAGAAAAATAGCTACTCATATCGTAGTGCTTCGATAGGATCTTTTTTACTTGCTTTTATAGCTGGATACGTCCCAAAAATTACCCCTACAACAATTGAAAATAACAGAGACACAATCACTGACCACCATGGAACCTCGGCGTCAATAAATCTTTTTGATATAAAAGTTCCTAAAAAACCTAACGAAATACCAATCAAACCACCTCCCAAGCTTAATGTTATAGCCTCAATCATAAACTGAAGACCAATGTTAGTTGGAGTTGCCCCAAGCGCTTTTCTTAAACCAATTTCTGATATTCTCTCGGTCACCGAAACAAGCATAATGTTCATAATACCTATTCCTCCTACCAGTAATGAAATAGCCGCAACCGCTGCCAATCCGACAGACAAAATACCTAAAATCGAATCAATAGAGCTGAGAAGGTCCTTTTGAGAGAGAATTGTGAAGTCGTCTTTTTTTAACTCCTGAAGCATCGCAAGTTCTACTTTTTTTGTCCCCACATCTACATCCACATCGTCCCTTATTTTTACTGCCAGGTAGGCAATCTGGTCAAGATTGAGCACTTTTTTGGCGGTAGATAAAGGAATAACAATCAGTTCATCATAATCTGCACCCTTGGGTTCAACCACACCAATAACCCTAAATGAATGTCCGTCAATTTTTATCGACTCATCAATGGGATTTCTATTGACGAAGAGTTTCTTAAATACATCATGGCCTATTACGGCAACTTTTTGTCCTGCTTTTTCCTCCGCCGCAGTAAAGTAGCGACCTTTGCTCAAACCAATATTGAATAAGTTACTAAATTCCTGGTTTGCCGCATTAATTGCCCCATAGTACTCTTTTGTTTTGTATGAAACCGTCATTCCGGCTGCTATGTATGGAGTTGACCCCTCTATATACTCGCCTGCGTACTGTTCAATCAAATCTATCTGGGATTCGTTTAATTTGTTATCGGTAAAAGCCTGTGCAGGGTCCTGATTTATCCCGCTTCTTCCTGCGGTTATAAACACTAAATTGCTCCCCAGCTCATCAAACTGATTTGTTATATAGTTTTGAACTCCTGTAACTAGTGCTACCAGGAGAATTACTGAAAATACACCAATTATTACTCCCAGCATCGTAAGGAATGTTCTTACTTTATTTGATAATAAGGCTTTTTGTGCTGTATAAAATGTTTCAAGTAATTCCATTATTCGTATCTCAACGCCTCAATCGGCTCCTTTTTACTTGCCTGAATTGCAGGATAGGTTCCAAAAATCACGCCAGTTAAAACCGAAAATAAAAATGATAATAAAACTGCCCATAACGGAACTTCTGCTCGGACAAACGATTGGGCAGCGAACGCAGCAGCAAAACCAAGAAATATGCCTATAGAACCCCCAACAATACTTATCATTATTGATTCGAGCAAAAACTGAATCCCAATCGTCATAGATGTTGCACCAAGTGCTTTTCTGAGGCCAATTTCTCTGATCCTTTCGGTCACCGATACCAGCATAATATTCATAATCCCTATTCCTCCTACTATTAAAGAAATTGCCGCCACGCTACCTATACCAACAGACAATATACTTAAAATGCTTTGAATAGAACTCAATATGTCTTTCTGAGATAAAACTGTAAATTCATCGTCTTTAAGGTCTTGCAGTAACGCAATTTCTATTTCTGTCATAGCTTTGTCAATGCTATCTGAATCTTTAGCCTTAATAGTTATTCCTGAAATATTTTTGGTATTGAAAACTTTCTGAAGTGTTGTGTAAGGGGCGATAACTCTTTCATCGGCATTAAAACCTTTAGAGGTCAACACACCAATAACTTCCATATATGTATCCCCTACTTTCACCTTTTCTCCTATGGGATTGCGATTACCAAAAAGCTCGTTTTTTACGTCGGGTCCTAGAACTAATACTTTGGCATCAGTGATTTCTTCCTCTTTGGTAAATGCTCGCCCATAATCTATTTCCAGGTCAGTTATACTAAGAAAATTACTGTTTGTTCCCACAAGAGAAGCCAAGTATCTCTTAGTTTTATACTGAATGGTTTTGCCTAACCTCATGTTAGGGGTTGCACCTATAATGTATTGGGATGCGTCACGATTAATTCTATCCACATTCTCGGCAGTTAATTTATTATTGGCAAAAGCAAGTCCCGGATCCTGATCAAATCCCACGCGTCCGGGAGCAACCAAAATAAGATTTGAGCCCAATGCACTAAACTGATCTGTAACAAAATTCTGAACACCCCTGACTAAAGAAACCAGCGACAACACAGCAAAAACTCCGATAATTACGCCGAGCATGGTAAGAAAAGTACGTACTTTATTGGCACGAAGAGAAAGAATTGAGCTTCTAAAAATTTCTAAAAAGTTCATTATTCACCGTTAAGTAAACCATCTTTGATAATAATCTGACGTTTAGCGATTTTGGCTAAATCTTCGTCATGCGTTACCAGAATAATAGTTTTGCCCTGTTCATTTAATCTTGAAAATAAATCCGTAATTTCCCTGCCCGTTTTTGAATCAAGATTACCTGTAGGTTCATCTGCAAAAATAATGGAAGGTTCGTTTACAAGTGCCCGGGCTATAGCAACGCGTTGTTTTTGGCCTCCGGACAATTCGTTGGACTTGTTATTCATTCTGTTTCCGAGATCCACCATATTTAGCATATCTTCTGCTTTCTTTCTCCATGTGTTTCGCGGCACATCACTATATTTAAGCGGTAGAATTACGTTATCGAGTGCTGATGTTCGCGGAAGCAGATTAAAAGACTGAAATACAAATCCAATTTCTTTATTTCTAATTCTCGCAAGATCCTTCTCCTTGTAATTTGTAACATTAATTTCGTTCATTATTACTTCTCCGGAAGTCGGCGTATCCAAGAGTCCCATAATATGCATTAATGTTGATTTCCCGGAGCCTGATTTACCTACTATTGCTAAAAACTCTCCCTTATTTACCTCTACAGATACACCTCTTAAAGCTTGTATTTTAACATCACCAAGATCATATTCTTTGACAACATTTATTGTTTTTAATAAAGGTGGCATAAGAAGTGTTTAATTGGGTACTATAGCCGCTTTGTAACCTTCGGCAAGCTCAATATCCTGATTCAGACCTATCACAATAGGAAACTCAGGGGAGCTCTTAATTTCTGTGTATATATCACCTTCAAGTCCTATTTCAACGGGATACTTTGAAAGGTAACCATTCCTAACAACCCATACAAAAGGTCTATCTTCCTCGTCATAGAAAACTTCATCATAATATAGCGATGGAACTTCCTGAGATGTAGTATCAACAACAATTTTTGCGTCTCCCGTTAAACCTAATGAAGGTAAAAATTCACCACTTTCTTCAAACTCAATTTTTACAGTAAAGTCTCCAATATCACCGGCATATAAGGATAGTTCTGACACTGTTCCTTGGAATTTTCTGTTTCCATAAGCGTCCAAACTTATTTCTGTACTCTGTCCTATTTTTAAAGATCCATAGTCCTCCTGGTCAACATTAATTTCAAAGTATAAATCCTCTAAATTCGACATCTTTATAATTGCTTCGCCAGTTGCCGCTGTTTCTCCTACTTCTTTTGTAATGTCCACAACAGTGCCTGTAAAAGGCGCTGTTATATAATAATTTTGAAATCTGGCCAACTCTGCCTGATATGAAGCCTCGGCCTGGCTAACTTCTTCGTTGTACTGTCTTAGCCTGATCTCGTATTGATCACTGCCCCCTAGTGTTTTCTCATTTGTCTCACGGTCGGATACAAATAAATCCCTCTTTCTCAAAACGATATCGCGTGCATCCCTGACCGCTTGAGTTGATTGGTATTGTATGGAACTTTCTAAATATGCAAGTATTTGCCCTTGGGTTACTTTCTCCCCTTCTTTTACTGTTATTTGAGAAATGACTTGCGTGGAGGGAAAGGATAGGTTAACTGTGCTTTTTGATTTTATTGCACCGCTAGCAGAAACTGTTTTGTTCACAACGCGATTTTCAATTTTTGTTTCTTTAACCTGTAGTGATTTTACTTTGGGAGATGTAAAATACCTTACAGCCAAAACCAAAACTAAAACAACAATTAAAATTAATATGTAACTTCTTTTTATCTTCATATCCAAATGTATACTATAACATAATACACTGTCACTTCGATCTATGGTATAACAAATTGAAGTCGAGTATAGTAAATATATGAAACAAATTTTAAATTCTCATCACCCGGTAAGACACGCCAAAAGCTTTAAATACGCCTTTGAAGGAATATTTCATGCTTTACTTAATGAGGCTAATTTCAGAATCCAAGTGCTGATAGCTGTAATATCAGTGATCGCGGGAATTCACTTTAATATATCAAACACGGAATGGGGTCTACTCACTATTTCGATGGGTTTTCTTCTATCAGCTGAGATGCTTAACACCGTTGTTGAAGAATTTATTGACAACATAGTAAAAGAAGAAAATGTTGGAATGAAAATAATCAAGGATTGTGCTGCAGGGTTTGTGCTTATAACGGCTATAACCGTAGCGTTAATCTTATTTTTGATTTTTGGTCATCGACTTGTGTAGTCTTATATCAAGATAAATCAGGATAACAAGATAGACTGCGCCAAATAAATATCCGCCTATAGCATCAGATACCCAATGTTCTCCTAGAACCACACGGGACACTCCCACAAGCGATATGAAATAGATTGAAAATAATACAATAAAAAATCGAACAAATTTGTCAATTCCCGGATTTCTGAGCGTGATGTACAAAAGGTAACCAAAAAACACTGTATAAACGACAACGTGAGAGCTTGGAAAGCTAAATTTATTAATCAAATCAGTGTAGGAGGCTGTATCTGGCCTGTGTATTTGAAACAAATGCTTAAGTATTACTGAGTATGGATAACTTAACAGAGAGACCAAAACTAGTAGACCTTCATTAATTTTTTTAATCTTTAACAAAAAAGCCGATAACAAGAGCGCTAGGGGAACCATGAATAGCAAAGATTCGCCGAAATTACTAATAAATCTAAGTTGTAAATAAATGAAATTGTTGATCGACTCCATCCTAGTAACCTTGTTCTTTTAATTCATCCAAAGTACCTACCGGCATAAGATACACCGTCACCAGATCTTTTCCAGATCGGGACAATGTATATACCGGAGGATATTTGTTAGCCCAGTATAATGCTTTTTGACTAAGAATCTCATTAGTAAAACTTTGCGGGTTTCTAATAAATACAAAGAAACCGGCCTTATTGGTGTCTTTAGTTAATTTTATATGGTGCCTCGCAATAGATTCTCTTTCATTTGTAGAATATGCAGGTATTTCATCGTGTTCTCTTATGAAGTCACCTATGCTTTCCCAGTCTCTATAGTAAGGAAACCCGAACATACTTAAGTGGTATATAGGTGTAGGTTTAGGAAATGTCCAGATATAGAATTTCTCTGGTTCCCACGGATATTCGACATTGTTATCTACAAATATTGCGTAAGACTGTAAAGCTACAAACACCAAAACGATTGAAAGTACTATATCCTTTACGGTTACCAAGGGTATGAATTTAATTTTTTCGGATACAGACACGGCAACTTTTTCTATGAAGGAAGTTCCTACGCCGAGAAAGACGAATAGCGGCATCAGATATGTATAGATATGAGTGCCGGGAATATACACAATTTTCTCCCACACGAAAATTCCTACGAAAAACCATAAAAAAACTGGCCACAATATTTTTTTGTATCCGGATGCAAGAAAAAGCTCATCTAAGGTGTGCAAAAAACGGACTATATTTTTGCTTTTTGGGTTTTTGTGAAGCAGATACTTCACTTTTATTCTTGCAAAAAGAACGAACAGACCAGAAATGGCTAGTAATGTATAAATGTGAATAACATAAATCGGCTGATAAACTGTAAATAAATATACACTGCTGGACAACTTGGAAGAGACACTTCCCGACAATCTTCCTTCCCAATACTCATAAGTAGATTCCGAAATGGAAAATACAAATGGAATGTAAAAAACAGCTAGCAATAAAGTAAATAGCAAACCCGATAGAAGTATGTGCTTAATCTTTACTTTTAACTTAATATTTAAGCTTTCATCTTTAACCCAAGTAAATAAATAAAAGAAAAAAACAGGAAAAATAAATAAACCGTCATAATGAGCTAGTACCGATAGTGACCATGAAACAAAAGCTAAATACATCCCTGAAATCTTGAACCTGTCTTCTTTATTTGCCAAAACTATAAAATACAAAGCCAACACCGAAAATAAAATGACTAGCGATTGATACTGAACTATTCTTGAGAATGCAATGAAGAAACCGTTAGTTGCAAAGAAGAAAGCGGCAAAAAGAGCTACTTTTGAATTTATGAGCTGTTCCACTAGCTTGTAAAAAAAATAAACGGATAAAAATCCTGCGATTGCAAAAGGAAGTCTTATCAGAAACTGATTTGTATAAATCGGGTCAAGAAATTTAAGCAAAAAGGTGACTATGAATTGAAGCGGTCCTTTTCTTTGATCCATCAAAAATGAAAAGCCATTTTGACCCGGATCGGGAAGAAAAAGAGCTTTAATCTCATCCCCTTGGAAGTCTGAATACCCCAAATTAATAAGTCTTAATATAAAGGCAACAAACAGGATACTTATAAGGGGTAAATTATATTTTTTACTAAAAAAGTCTTTAATACCTTTCATTTTACACCGTAAACATGAAGCTCATTCATCGCACGGGTGATAGCCACAAAAGCTCTGCGTGCTTCCCTATAATTATGGATTTTATTTAAATTTAAGTCCAGTACGTGAACCTTTGAAAACTCCAGTCCCTTGCAATCCAAAGCAGACATTATATAAATTCCCTTTGGGATATAGCTAATTGTTTTTCTGCTGTCTAATCTTATGAGAAGCTCTCGCTTTACACCCATTTTCAATAAGAGTTGCTCTAACACTTCTACCTTGCTCTCATCAAAGCATATAATACCAATACTTTTGTCAATGTCTTTGATTTCTGTTGAAAGCACATCCATAAAATGACTTAACATGGCCTCCTGTTTTGAAAATAATGTTATTTCGGGCATATTACCTTCTCTGTTAATCGATTTGGGAAGGTACTCATCTGTGAATGGTGATAATACTTTGTTAGCTAAATCAATTATTTGTCTTGTGCTTCGATAATTTGTCTTCAGTTCAAATGTTTTAGCTTCTTTAGCTTCTGTGATAACACTCTTTATGTTTTTCCAGTTATCTATGCCATCGTCTTCCAAAGATTGGTTCAAATCGCCAAAAATTCCAAATCTGCCTCTAAGAACAAAATTGTTTAGAACTGCATATTCCAGGAGACTAAAATCCTGACCTTCATCCACGACGCAATATTCGTAAACCTGAACTTTTGAGAATCCCATAAGCTGTGAATACAAATAAACATACAATAAAGTTTGATAATAGGACAAAATCTCACTTTCGGATATTTTCAGATCTTTCAGGAGCCTTTTAAATATATGATGCTTGACTTCTTCCTTAATTTTGGAAACTTTCCTAATAGCACGTCTGAGATTTTTTATATTTTCTTTATAAAATAAAACTCTAATTGATTTCGGGTTGTCTTTTAAAAGCTCGGTCTGGTTGTCCAATTCCTCGTTAAGATCAGCGATAATTTCATTCAAATTCTCGTATGGGGATTGTAGAGTCGAATATTTATAACCTCCAAATGACTCCAAATCCGGGTCATTGAAAATATCGTTAATTCTGTTTTGAACTGATGTGTGAACCATCGAAAGTTTTTTTTGGACGGACTCAAGTTCTTTATTGTCAAACCTAGATGTATCCTGTTCAAAATCAAGATCAACTTTTATGTTTAGTTCTTCACGGAATATTACATTAACAACCATGTCCCTAAGTGTTTTGTAATTAATATCAAATATTCCGAGTTTAGGAAAAAGAGTCGATAAATAACCGACTAAAATTTGATTCTTAGCCACCAGTACAGCTCTCTCAGGTCTGATATAGTTAGGATAATTAAAAAATATATGTGAAAGTTTATGAATTGCCACCGTACTTTTCCCACTCCCAACGCATCCCTGCACAATACAAACCTGTCTTGGATCGGATTCAATAATATCTAGTTGATCGTTTTGGATAGTTGCAATTATATCTTCCAGTACTCCGCCTGTTCTTCCTTTTATCTTTTCGACAATAATCTCATTTTCATCAAACTGTATATCATTGTTGTAATACTTAACCAGTTCCCCTTTGTTTATTTCAAAAGTTCGTTTAAGGGTCAAATCTTTTACAACCCTACCCTCTGGAGTCTCGTATTCAACATTTTTCTGCGGATATCTGTATTTGTAATATACCGATGCAATCTTTGCTCTCCAATCAGTGATTATCGGTTTATCTTCGGTATAGCCGAATTTCCCTATATAAACAGTTTCTTTAACATTTTCATCGTGATTCATCAGATCAATTCTGGCAAAGTAAGGTTCGCTCTCCAGATAACTTAATTCCTCTAGTCTCTGATATTTATCTTTGTAATTAAATGTGGCATTTTTCTCGTGGAGCTGTTCCAATAATATTTGAAAATCAAAACCCATTTCCGGGTTTTCCCTAAGCTCTCTAAGTCTCTCCAAAGTTCCGCTGCTTACTCTTTCTATAGACTTTCTTAAGTAATCTTTTGCATCTTTTATTTTGTTAAGAACGTTATTTAATTGTGATTTCTCTTGTTTCATTTCATTTAAGTCCATATGTAAACCCTTTCTTAGCTACCATTACAATGTATTCCCCTTTCGGTTTTAACTCCGCTTTTTTTTCTAAAACCGACGCAACATGTCCTCTTGTAATTTTTTCGTGAAGTTTAGTTAAATCATTTACAACACATACATATCTATCACCCAAAGTTCCGTAAATTTCTTCTAGAAGTTTTACAACTCTAAAGGGCGACTCAAAAATTATCAATGTAGACTCAAGAGTTCCGTACGCTAAGAGTAATTCTTTCCGCGCAGCCAAACTTTTAGGCAAAAAACCAAGAAATGTAAACTTATCAGTCGGAAGTCCGCTTATGGATAGTGCGGCAATAACTGAGGACGGGCCGGGTATTGAAATTACTTCGAAATCTTTGATCACTAGTTCCCTCACCAGATTAAATCCGGGATCGGATATCAGAGGGGTGCCGCTGTCCGAAATTAAGGCAAGATCTTTACCATTCTCTAGCATTTTCAATATTTCCGGTAGAATCCGTTTGTGATTTTGATCTCTATAAGATATTTGCGGCTTTTCAAGATGCAGATATTTAAGCAATTTATCGGTCTCTCTCGTATCTTCCGATAAAAGCATAGCCGCATCTTTCAAAACTTCCGTTGCTCTATAAGTCACATCCCCCAGATTACCTATAGGGGAAGCAACAATGTATAATTTACCTCTGGTCATGGTATAGATGTATTCAATTTACTATTTTACCATGACAAAGGGAAAAAATGACTTTATGCAGTTAAAACTAAGAAAACACATTCTGGACTTGCCCGTTTTCTTTCCTGATGCAACTCATGCGGTGATCAGAGGAATGTCTCCGGACGATTTAATTGGAACAAATACACAAGGCCTTGTTGTAAATACATTTCATTTTTTAGTTGATGGCATTATAGATGTTGTGGAAAAATCAGGAGGTGTAAGTAGTTTTATGAATGTTAATCTACCTGTTATATCGGACTCGGGGGGTTTTCAGGCCATGTCGTTGGTCAGAAGAGGCAACAATGGCGGCAAATTAACAGATAATGGCGTAGTTTTTAAAAATTTTAAAAACGGGAGCTATCTAGAACTAACTCCGGAAAACTGCATTGAAACACAACTTAAAATCGGCAGTGATATATTGATGTGTCTTGATGACTGTACGGATCCGCATGAAAACATAATTGAACAGGAAAAATCCATAGAAAGAACTATTAAGTGGGCAAAAAGATGCAGAGCCCGTTTTGACGAACTTACTGGCACAATGGAAAAAGCGAAGCCTCTTCTCTTTGCCATTATTCAGGGCGGCAACCATCAGGAATTAAGAAAACAATGTGCCGATGAACTGATAAAGTTGAATTTTGATGGTTACGCGTACGGTGGTTGGCCTATGTTCGAGGGGACGTTTATGGAGGATATTTTAAGATTCACGGCATATCTCATGCCCGACGACAAACCAAAATATGCAATGGGTGTTGGAAAACCTGAAGATGTAAGAAAAGGAATAGATATGGGATATAACATGTTCGATTGTGTTTTGCCCACAAGGGACGCGCGACATGGAAGGTTGTATGTTTGGAAAGATGCAAAAAATGGAACTCAAATGGAATATGAATTCCTGGCAATAGGTTCAGGGCAAAACAAACACGATTTGCGACCGGTGTCGGATGAATGCCGGTGTATAACCTGTCAAAAATACACCCGTGCGTATTTACACCACCTTTTTAAAATCAGCGAGCCATCGTACTATCGATTAGCTACTATTCACAATCTGTTCTTCTACGCAGACTACATGAATCACATCTCTTTGGGAGACTGATTTGAAATATCGAGAGAATGATATTTATTATTTCCTCTACCAGCGGCACCATTTGCAATTTCTCTGGCATTTCTATCTCCATAAGGATAAATAATAATCATGGAACTTTCCTCTTTACTCATCTCGTTTAGTATCTGAAGTTCCCTTAATCGAAGGGCATCGTTGTTTTTTCCTAACATCGCGCTAGCTTCCGCCAACTTCTGGGCTACGGCAACTTCAGTATCAGCTTGTATCTGTTTTGCTTCGGCTGCTCTTCTTTCTCTTGCTATGACCGCAAGTTCTTCTACCAGCGATTGAGGAGTATCAATATCGGTAATTCTCACCGCTCGTACATCAATTCCATATACAACTGCTCCCTGGTCAATCTGGTTTTTAAGTGATTCAGCTATCTGATCGCGTTCACTTAGGAGTTCCTTCAAATCCATGCTCCCGATAGTATTCTTCAAGGCTTCTGTTGAAAGCCAAATAACAGATTGGCGATAATTTTGTACATCAATAATGGCTTTTCTAGGATCTTCAACCCTAAACTCCACGGCAGCAGTCACCCTAGTTGGAACGTTGTCCTTTGTTAATGTAGCGGTTGCTTCGACCTGATGTGTTTCTATCCTGGTATCAACAATTGCCGCTACAGAATAAACAAATGGTGGAATGATAAAAAATCCCGGACCCTTGATACCTATAAATGTACCCAAACGCAAAAGGACCATTCTTTCCCATTCGGGTAATATATAGAACATTTTTGAGAAGATACCAGCCAACCAGGCATTAAAAACCAGTGTAGGTATCATCAGTGGCGTTGAGGATCTGAATATACTGTAAGAAATTACACCAACTATACTTCCCAGTATTATTGTAAATAAAATAAAAAATACTACCCATGCGACTGTCCTTATGAAAGACTGGACCGCATTTGTGCTGTTATAAAGCATTTAACCTCCTTTAAAACTAATTACTTTTAGCAAGCAAATCTATCTGCCTTTTCAAACTTGTCAATGTCGCTGAAAGCTCTCTATACCGGATAGCGCGGTTTTCGCATTCAGGTGTCCCGGAAGTATCCTCCGTATTACAATTTGCGTTCAAAAAACTTTCTGCATCCCTTTGGGCATTTTTGATTGAGTCGTACTGATTTACCAATTGAGTAATTTTTTGGTAGTCTTCATCTGAAAAACACTTGTTTATGTTCATATCCGATCGCTTTAAGTAATAGTACCGTTCACAATTTGAAGTATTGGTAATTTTAATTGAATTCTGCTGAGTATTTGTCTTGTTTTCGAAAACTTCCATCTGATCCACAAAGGAAGTATTTAATTTAATTTTCTGAAATAAGAAAAAGCCCGGAATAGAAATAAGCAGAAATAAAATAAATAACCCGATAATAACGGAAAAAATCACGACAACATCGGAAATACCACTAGCTCGTGTATTACTCATATATATTGATGATACATTAAACTATGAAATATTAGTATATTGTGATTAATGCAGTCTCTGAACCTCTTTGTGAATAGTATGTCTCTTGAGTTTAGGGTTGTACTTCTTTATCTGAAGTTTTTCGGTAGTATTGACCTTGTTTTTCTGAGTAACGTAGGATCTCATCCCGGTCTCAGTGCATTCAAGCCCTATTAAGTTGCGATTACCTTTTTTCTTTGCCATCCGGTGCAATATATAATAAAATCAACTAAATTTCAACACTTAAATGGAAAATTACAATCACAGGCAAATTGAAGACAATTGGAAAGAAAAATGGTTCTCGGATAATCTTTACGAGGCGGTAGATTTCTCGGAAAAACCTAAGAAGTACATACTGGCCGAATTACCCTACCCTTCAGGTAAATTTTTGCATGTCGGTCACATGATGAGATACACAGTTCCAGAAATTTACTCAAGGTTTTTAAGAATGCGAGGGTATAACGTACTATTCCCAATGGGTTGGGACTGTTTCGGTCTACCGGCAGAAACGTTTGCCCAAAAAGAAGGCATTACGCCGCAAGAGGCCATTTCGAAAGCAACAAAAGATTATAAAGACGCCATGATGTCTATGGGTTATGCTATAGACTGGAACCGTGAGATAAATACTTCGGAACCTGCATATTACAAATGGACTCAAAAAATGTTTCTGGTTCTCTGGAAAAGAGGTTTGGCAAAACAGCAAGAGATGCCTGTCTGGTGGTGTGAAGAGCTTGGTGTTTTGGCTGACGAAGAAGTATTACCTTCAAAAGATGGAAAAGGTAAAATTTCCGAACGTGGTGGGTACCCCGTAAAAAGAAAAATGTATAGACAGTGGGTCCTTGATATACCCGCCTATGCTGACAGATTGATTGATGATTTGGGTAAAGTTGACTATGAGGAGTCAGTAAAAATTGCACAAAAAAACTGGATCGGTAAGAAGGACGGTGCCTTGGTGACTTTTAATGTAGAGGGGGAGTCAGTAGAAGTTTTTACAACGCGTCCTGACACATTATTTGGCGTTACTTTTTTGGCTATTTCACCACAACATCCTGTTATTGAAAAACTAAAAGAAAAAATTTCAAACATCAATGACGTATCAGAATATATCGAAAAGTCCAAAAACCTAACTGATCTTGAAAAACAGACAAAAATTAAAACAGGAGTTCAACTCATTGGTGTCTATGCAAGACATCCGTTAAACTCTCAAATGACAAAAATTCCCGTTCTTGTGGCAGATTATATACTAACTGACTATGGTACCGGAGCGATTATGGGCGTACCTGCACACGATGAAAGGGATTACGAGTTTGCTGTAAAGTATAACTTGGAGGTCAAAAAAGTAATCGAGTTTCCCCAAGATAAAAACGATACCCCCTACTTTACTGGGGAGGGTGTTGTGATTAATTCTGAGGAATATAGCGGGCAAAATTCACAAGTATGCAGACAAGATATTGTAAAAAAAATTGAAAGTTTGGGGTTGGGTAAAGGAGCTACAACATATAAACTTAGACCCCAGATTTTCTCAAGACAACGATACTGGGGTGAACCTATTCCACTAATATACAAACACGACGGAAATATTGAGGCTGTTACAGAAGAAAATCTGCCTGTGGAGCTTCCCGTGATGAAAGACTTTCTTGTAGGAAAAGACGGTAAAAGTCCGTTGGAAAAAAATATGGAGTGGAACACCACAATAGACTCAGAGGGAAACCCAGCTAAAAGAGAAACAGATACAATGCCTACATGGGCAGGATCAAATTGGTATTACATGAGGTATATCGATCCACATAATACAGTTACACCCGCGGATGTTGCGAAATTAAAGTATTGGCTCCCCGTTGACTTATATTTTGGCGATGCAGGTCATACTACGGCGCATCTCTTATATTCAAGATTTTGGTTTAAAGTACTTTACGACGAAGGAATTGTCCCTATCGATGAACCCTATATGTACAGAATGAGCGGAGGTATGCTTCTTGGTGAAGACGGTGGAAAGATGTCGAAATCACGGGGAAATGTCGTCAATCCAAAAGATGAACTTGAAAAACACGGCGCTGATGCACTAAGAACATATCTTGCATTCATTGGTCCATATGAAGACACTTATCCGTGGAACCCAAAGGGACTTCACGCCTGCGCTAAACTGGTTAGAACAATATATAACCTAAAAACTCTTGTTTCAGAAAAAGCCGATGAGTCTGCTGAAACAACAAGAATATTAAATAAAACAATTAAGAACATGACGGAAATGATGGACAATCTAAAGATGAATACAGCTGTTAGCGAAATAATGATTTTTACGAATCACATAAAAAATCTCGCAGGTATAAAGAAAGAAACGTGGGAAACTTTCCTGGTTCTCATAGCACCGTTTATGCCTTTCACGGCAGAAGAATTGTGGCAGGAATCCAATAATTATAGCAAATGGCAAAAAACAAATAGTATTCATTTACAGATGTGGCCTAAATATAACGAAGAACTTGTCATCGAGAAAATCACTGAACTGCCTGTGCAAATTAACGGAAAGCTTAGATCCGAAGTCACTATATCGGACAAGGACAATGAAGATACTTTAAAACAAAAGTTACTTCAAGATGAAAGAGTTATAAAACATCTAGGAGGTAAAGAAATAAAAAAGATCATTTATGTAAAAGATAAAATAGTTAACTTAATTGCTTAAATCCCAAGTCAATATCAAAAAAAATTAGAAAATAGAAGGTATAATACACTTATGACAATTACAATAAAAAGTCCCGATGAGATAAAGATCATGCGGGAAGCTGGAAAAAT
Organism: candidate division WWE3 bacterium; assembly: GCA_003599255.1. Lineage (GTDB taxonomy): Bacteria > Patescibacteriota > WWE3 > UBA101185 > UBA10185 > OXYD1-FULL-39-9. The sequence goes on from QZJF01000021.1 coordinate 33,536, forward strand.
CCTTGCAAAGATAATGACAGCGCTTAAAAGTGAGATTCGTGTTGGCAGGGACTTATGGGACATAGAAATAAAGTTTTTAGATTATTGCCGTCAGTACAACGTTATTCCGGCATGTAAGGGCTACACTGCTATGGGATTTCTACCTCCATTCCCAACCGGTTTATGTGTGAGCACAAATGAGGAATCCGTCCATTGTTTTCCTTCAAAAGGTGAAATTGTAAAAGATGGAGATTTAATCACAATTGATACTGTTATAAGCTACAAGGGCCTTCATGTTGACGCCGCGTTTACCGTAGGTGCAGGAAATGTAAAATCTTCAAATATTAAGTTTATGAACACGGCTAAAAAGGCATTGCTGGAATCTGTGGAATTAGTAAAAGAAGGTGTGAAAGTTGGGGTTATATCAAATAAAATACAAACTATTGTTGAAGCCGCAGGATACAGTGTATTAAAAGATTACGCCGGACATGGGATAGGTAAAAGCATGCACGAGTTACCCGAAATACCCTGTTACGGCAAGCCAACAGACGGACCGGTTCTCGAAAGAGGCATGACAATTTGCATTGAAACATTGGTATCAGAGGGTAAACCTACTATTAAGTACGTCAGCGACTGGGAAACAGAAATGAAAGACGGAAAAAATTTTGTTCAATACGAATATACATTATTGGTAAAAGAGAAAGGTTATGAAATCCTAACTGATTTTGAGGTATAATGCATGGGTTTTATGGATATTAAAGAAATATTAGCAAACAGGCAGTCAAATATCAGTTCACCTCAAAACAGAGGTATTTTTGTTCTATTACGCTGGATTTTAGCATTCTTGGGATTCATTCTCATTGCTGGTTTATTATTTCCTACGGCGGTTGGAGCGATTTTAAACTTTATATGGGTCACATTGCTCGCAATCGTCGTTACATTCTTCACACTGGGTATCCTAGTCATAGTAGGATTACGACAAGAAGCAAGTCATATCTTGGACATTTTATTTGAGGGATCTCTTACTTTTCTGGACCTGGCTGATTTTATCAGGATAGTTTACAGAAGATTCATCGAAGTTCTAAAGGAATTTCTGGTCTTCGCCGCGCCGGTCTTTGCATATGTACTTACTTTTGTTTTATATGTTTTGTTGCTTATTTTATACAAATGGGTAGGAAGAAGTTTTGATGTAGCTATTTTCACAATAATACTTACTTTTCTTCTTGTTTATTTGTTCGGTTTCTTTAACCGTCCAAAACCTGATCCCGCTGAAGAGGATCTAACGTGGAGAGATGTCTTTAAGAAGCGGTTTAGAGGTGGGTTCATTGACGGATTTGAAATTGTTTTGTTTGTATTCTTTTTGACCATGGATAGCACCAGAGTGTTCTTTTTGCCCGAGAGTCTCAATGTAGAGTTAAAAGCAAAACTTGGGGGGTATGATTTGATGGTTCGAAGCTTTATTTACACTGATCATATGAAAATTACAGTGAATCTAATCATAATTACAATAATTACTGAAATATTCAGAAACACTATGAAAGTTATAGCAGGTGCTCGAAAGCATTATATTTCAGACAGATCATTCGATGAAACAAAAGTGGCGGCCTATTCCAGAAGTCTACGTATAAAGAACGCAATAAGAAAGAGTTTTAACGACGCAAAAGATGACCTTGTTAAGTTTATTACGTTTACTACGGTGCTTTTTGGTGCATTCATGTTCTTCCCAAGACTAAAATTACTTACTCTTGGGGTAGCAAGTGTAACAAACCTGTTTCTGGACATAATACTTCCCGAAAGATTGACATCACAAAAGAGCAGCGATCTGCTGTCCAGAGTAATTGTTAAAGTATTTAAGCTTTAACAGCCTATCTATGCCAAATAAACCACTCGCCGAAATACTGAGACCTGCAAAACTGCAGGACTTTGTAGGACAAACTCATCTAACAGGAGAATCAGGACTTATCACTAAAATATTAGCAGGGTCCAAAAAAACAGGGTTCTTTCCCTCTATAGTTTTATGGGGTCCCCCGGGATGCGGTAAAACTACTTTGGCACGAATTCTTTCAAGTGAATTAAACAGAGATTTCTACGAATTTTCCGCGGTAAATTCCTCTGTAAAAGACATTGAAAAGATTATTCCGAAAAAATCCGCATTTAAAAAACAAAAAGAACTAATATCTGTCGAAGACCCCGAAAAAAAAGCAACACTATCCCCTATTGTTTTTATTGACGAAATACACAGATTCAATAAAGCTCAGCAAGATGCTTTACTTCCTTTCGTAGAACAGGGAACAATAATCTTTATTGGGGCAACTACTGAAAATCCTTCTTTTGAAGTAATCAGTCCTCTTTTATCAAGAACCAGGGTTCTTATTCTAAATCAGTTAACAAAAGAAGACTTAGAAAAAATAATCGATAAAGGACTGCAGTCAATATCAAAAGAAATGGACGCGGATTCAAAAGATTATCTTGTTGAGGCATCAAACGGAGATGCTCGCATCTGCATAAATGTTTTGGAAATTGCATCAAATATAAGTACTAAAGATAAAATCACTTTGGAAAACATTAAAGATGCGTTTCAGAATAAAAGTCTGATGTTTGATCTGCGGGGTGAGGAATACTATAACACCATTTCAGCGTTGCATAAGTCAATACGAGCCTCGGATCCTGATGCATCGTTGTATTGGCTAGCAAGAATGTTGGAAGCGGGACAGGACCCTCTTTACATTGCCAGAAGATTAATAAGAGTTGCGTCCGAAGACATTGGAATCTCCGATCCACAGGCGTTAATTATTGCTACTTCCTGTTTTTATGCATGTAATACTTTGGGAATGCCTGAGTGCAACTTGGCTTTATCGGAAACTGTTGTGTATCTTTCTAAAGCCCCAAAATCAAATAAATTGTACATTGCCTACAGCAAAGCTGCGGAAGACGTAAAAAAACATGGAAATCTGCCCGTGCCACTGCACATCAGAAATCCTGTTACCAAAATGATGAAAGAGATTGGATATGGAAAGGGATATAACTATCACCACAGTCCTGAAGGTGAAAAGCTAGAGGAAGAGAATTACTTTCCTGAAGAGCTGAGAGGAACAAAGTACCTGAATTGACGCCGACATTTAAATACTATAAGATAGCTCCATCATTAACCAAAAAACTCACCTAGAAAGGAAGGAGTATATGTTGGTCTACAGTAGACTTGGAAGTATTGGCCTTGGCGTTGTTCTTGGGGTCATATTCAACATTTCCCATCAGGGCAATGTGGATACTTACACTGCAGTGCTTTTCGCACTTATTTCCCTTGCAAGTAACCTGAGTGTTCAGCTCATGTGGGAAATTGTGCGGTACACCATGGCAAAGAAAAAGGGGTTAGACGAGGGTGTAAAAATACCCGGCATACGCCTTGACTTTCAGTATGCGAAATATGCTACTTATGCAACGCTACTTGTCACAGGCATACACCCGCTTCTTACGGGGACTCTTAGGAATAACCTTGTATCACAAGGTATATCTATTTGGATTTTTCCGTTAGCCCTGATATTGGTTGCCGAAATAGCCAGGAAGCGCCGATTGGATCTGCAGGATATGGGATTTCAGGTTTTCAGAGGCGAAAGCTCGTTGGAAATCGCAACTGAGAAGCTGAAAAAATTCTACGAAAACCCTGATACCCTCAACATCTGGTGGATCCCAACAAATTACGGGCCGATAATGAGAACGCTGCGATGGTCGTTCTTCTGGATACTTAACATGGAGCTCATCCTGAAGACGAGGGATATGCTAAACAGCATTGCAGGACCACAAGGAAACTTCTTTGATCTTGTGGCAAAGCTGCTTAACCAAAGCGGAAACGATCTTGTGTTAGTTATGACACTCGTCTTTCCGTTCGTCTTTGCATTCAGAGCGATCACCGAGGCCTGGTTTGGATTTAAGGATTTGGGGTACATTGTCGAGTCAGAAAGATTTAAAACCGGCGAAAAGTCCTCGTACTCCGTGATCTCAAACCAATAACAGAACTGCTCTAAAGGGCACAAAGCGACCATAAATCCTTTGTGCCTTTTTTATTAAAAAAATGGGCGATAAACGTGCGGATAAATCCGACGCAAATCGCCCAAACGGACAGTCTATTTCTTGAACCTTAATGTCACTTTCGTTGCAGGAATCACGATGTGGCCCAGCGCCCCTTCAATTTCTACTTCAAAAGGCGTTTCGCGAGAAATCTCAAGAGTATCCGAAAGTTCAAATGAAGCGCGGATTCCCTGGATTGACGGGCTTGTCCCAGAAACGGTAAGGGGCTCCTGAATGCCGGTCTCGGCTTCCTTAGAAGGTTGTTCTTGGGGCTCCTGGTAAACAAGATATTCTCCCTGCCGAATAACTTGGCCGGTCCTGTAAATACCCTTCATGATTGGCCCCCACCTCTTTCCGGTGACTGTGTAACCTATGAGATCCCCAACTCTTCGCTGTAGATCGTCCATAAGCACACGCCCTGCATCGGTAATTACAAGAACTACCGCATCTGAAATAGCTTGCCTCTCTTCCGGTGTAGTGGTATCTAAAACTCTATAACTCGGTTCCATAACGGAAACTCCTCCTTCAACAAGCGGTTGATTACTCTTTGTAGCCGCGGCATACACTGCATGTCTTCCAATACCTTTTATGAGTACTACACCAGGCTGATCTCCTACACTGTCCCAAGCATATTCCCAACATGAGTTAGATATATGCTGGGATGCCAGATAACCAATAGCCCTTTTTGCTGACCTTTTGTTTATCCGGCTAAAGTCCATAGGACCCGACCATTTTCTTACCTGTTCAGCGAGTGCGTGTATCAGGCCTCTCATGGTCTGCCCGTCCAGCTCGTTTGGTTCTGGCATACCTCATCCTTTCGTAGAATATTCAATTTTTAGAAGCAGAGTAAACCGATAGTATAGAAAAGGATTTCACGTGTCAATATACATATAGAAAAAGAAAGGGCCCCCGTCAGCAAGTTCGTGAATTTTATGTCATCACGTAAGCTAAACGGGGGCTTTATTTTCCTCTCTCCTTGGCCCTTTGAGTTTTCACTCGGTATAAATCTTCTTCCTTCGAGGACATTGAAAGAAGATTCGGGGGATATGCCTTGGAGTGCCCGGGTGTTACTCTTGTCTCGCGACAGGAGTGTTCTCTGTAAAATTACCAGAGAAAGCAAACTCGCCTATTCCCTCTTTCGAATCTGCCGTCAAGGTTGCCTACCCCTTAGAGTTTGTTTCTGTGCAAATCGCTCCTGCGTATCGCCTTTCCAGAACCTCGACCTTTCACCGGATCGATCCATACGCAATTGGGGATTCGACGCCTATATTTTCACTGGCACAGTCAGGCGGCTTGAGCACGAAGCTAATAGATAAGCCGCAAAACTTTTCGATGCGGGTAATTTATCATAATCAGAATCAATTGTCAACACTATAGGTCCTAGTTTGCGCAAATATTTGGTAAATAATCCTCGTTGAGATACCATAAGGTAAGTATTTTAACTACTTATGAATGCTGCCCAAGAAATTAAAGGACTTACTTCAGCACAAGCTGAACAGCTGCTAAAGGAACATGGGAGCAACAAGCTACCTGAATCCCCTCCCCCAACAGATATTGAGATTTTTCTATCACAACTGAAAAGCCCCCTGGTCTATATACTGATCGGTGCCGGATTAGTCACTGCAATTCTAAAGGAAATCCCGGACACTATAATTATTGCCGCCGCAGTATTTATTAACACTATTCTAGGATTTATTCAGGAAAGAAACGCAAATCACGCTCTGGAGGCTTTGAAAAAAATGATCCACCCTTATGTAAAAGTTTTACGTGATGAAACTGTACAAACCATTGAAGTGGAATACCTGGTACCCGGAGATATAGTCTATTTAAATCAAGGAGATAAAATTCCCGCCGATGGGAAACTGATTGAGCTAAACAGATTTTTTGCTAATGAGGCTATTCTGACCGGAGAGTCGGTCCCCGTTGAAAAGAAATCCGGGGAAATAGCATATATGGGTACTATAGTTTTCGGGGGCAAGGCGACTTTACTAGTTGAAAAAACTGGCGCACATACTGAAATGGGAAAAATTGCTTCAAGTGTGGGAGGAGAAAACCAAATAACTCCTTTAGGTAAACAACTCGATTTATTTAGCAAACAACTCTCCCAACTGGTATTTGCTCTATTGGCCATAGTTTTAGTGATTGGTGTAATTACAGGTCAGGAAATCATAGAAATGTTTAAAACAGCTGTGGCATTAGCCGTTTCAGCAATCCCTGAAGGTCTTTTAGTGGCATTAACCGTTGTTCTGGCTATCGGGATGCAAAGAATACTAGCCAGAAAAGGACTTGTCAGAAACCTTGTTTCTGCAGAAACTCTTGGGGGTGTAACGACTATATGTGTGGATAAAACCGGTACTCTGACAGAAGGCATCATGCAAGTAGAAGACATCTTCGGTGACGAGAAGAAACTTTCTGAACAGGTTATTCTTGCCAATGACAAAGACGACCCTATTGTACTTGCCGCTTGGGAATGGGGAAAACAGAGCTTCGAAGACCCTGAAGATTACAGAAAGAGTAACCCTGTCATAGACAGTATTCCATTCGATTCTAACTTACGTATCTTCACATCTTTAAACAAGTTAAATGACATTGGGGTAATTTTCATCAACGGTGCACCGGAAGTTATTTTAGACAGATGTAATATTGAGCCCGAATTAAAAAAAGAAATTCTGGATAAAATAGATCAATTGTCAAAACAGGGAAAAAGACTCCTGGGTTTTGCCAGAAAACAGGCTAGTAACGATAAAACTTATCTAACTGTTGAAGATACCCATGAAAATTTTGAATGGGTCGGATTGTTGGGATTTTTCGATCCTGTTCGCGACGATGTTAAAGAAGCATTTGAAAAAACCCATCAAGCAGGTATTAAACTTATTGTCATCACCGGAGATTTTGCCAATACAGCCGAATACGTACTTCAACAAATGGGCATAGAAGTTCACGAGGACGACATAATTCAAGGGGATGATTTAACCAAACTTTCTGAATCGGAACTTAAAGATAAAATTCTGGGTAACTCGAACGTAAAACTTTTCGCCAGAACAAGGCCTGAACAAAAACTAAAAATCGTGGGGATTTTGAAAGCTAACGGTGAGGTAGTCGCAATGATGGGCGATGGTGTAAATGATGCCCCGGCAATTTCAAAATCCGACATAGGAATAGTGGTAGGAGAGGCCTCGGATGTCGCAAAAGAATCATCGGACCTGGTTTTACTGGATTCCAGATTTTCAACAATAGTAGCTGCCATTGAAGAAGGACGTGGTATCTTTGACAACATCAGAAAAATAATCCTTTATCTGATGTGTGATGCCTTTGAAGAAATAATTTTGGTTTTATCCGCTCTTGTACTAACACTACCGTTACCAATAACAGCTGCTCAGGTTTTATGGGTAAATATTCTTTCTGACGGATTTCCGCATCTTGCCCTTACAGTTGATCCAAAGTCAAAAAATATTATGCGTAAGCCTCCTAGACCATCCAACGAGCCTCTTGTAGTACCTTGGATGAAGAAACTAATTACAATTGTGTCGGTAACAGGAGGACTCCTGGCACTTTTAGTCTTCATATACGTTTACAACACAACCGGGGATGCTGCGTTCACAAGATCAGTTGTATTTGCCACGGTAGGTATTAACTCGCTTGTATATGTGTTCTCCATAAAAACACTCAAAGATTCCTTTTGGGAACAAAATCCTTTTAATAACTTGTGGCTGGTTGGAGCAGTAGTTGTCGGATTAATTTTACAAGTAGCACCATTTATGATTCCATTTTTACGGGATTTTCTTAAACTAGTACCTATAGGTAATTATTGGTTATTCCCTATTGGTGCTTCCTTAATAATGTTTTTAATAATTGAGTTCGTTAAAGACGTGTTGTGGAAGGAAACTATTAGATCTTCTTAATTTAAAATTTAATATGGAAGAAAACGGAAAAAGTTAAATAAGAAAATGAAGATTTAAAAGCACGATATTCCGGTTAAAACAAATCTTAATCCGCTCTTAATCCACATATAGATACCATTACATTATATGGATTATAAATATATAATATCTTATAAAAATAAAAGTAAGTTAAAATCGGCTAAAGTTGATGACTATATAGTTGTGATTATTCATTAAGTATTGAATACAAAGCCCTATAGTATATAATAGCTCCACACTCGGACAATAAAAATGAAAGGAAGAAAAAAACATGTACGATGAGCTAATTCTGCTGGGCACTGTTGTTGTGCTTCCAATCGTTGTGTATCTGATAATCAAGGCTAAATTCGGACCGGAAGTTACCGAATACGTCAACAACGTAAACACGGGAGACGAAGTTGAAGCCGATGACGATGATGGAGATGGAATAGGCGGACTGGGTGTAAGTATCGGACCAGATGGAGTTGGCCTAAGCATCAATCTGGGAAGCGGACTCGGTATCGACCCCTCAGACGGATCCTTAACCGTTAATGTTGGCGGAGGTATTTATTTGGATACCGACTAACCGAAAGAAGGTCATTCTTGAGCAGTTTTTTTGAGAATGACCTTCATTTTTTTAATAAAATAATTTAATTAGCCAACCAAAAAGGCTTTTAACATTTTCTTCTGTCTGCATCTGATTTTGAAGTGCAGTATTTTGATCCACCATGGCTTTAATCATTACCTGAAGTTGAGTATTTTCACCCTGATTCTGCGTTTCTGTTTGCAGATTTTGCAGTTGCTGTATTCTGACCTGGTTCTGCTGAATAAGCTGCTTCATGTCTTTTATAGCCTTGTAATCGGGACCAAATAAACTCTTCATAACCTGGCTCTTGCCCTCTATTTTGTCTAAAGACTTTCCAATCTGGCTCTGTGTAGCCTGTTGTTGCTTTGCAATTTCACTAATCTGGCCTCCCATTTCACCGGATTTGTTGCCATTGCTGAGAAAATCCTCAACTGCTTGGGCAACGTTGCTCATATGCTGTCTGGAAGAAGTATTTTCATTATTTTGAGTGCTAACTTTTAATTGGGAATCTTCGCCCTGGTTTTGAGTGTTTACTTTATTTTGATCCTGCACTTGGACACCTTGCCCCGGCGCTGAATTCTGTCCCTGAGGCTGTCCAACAGTGATACCTTGGCCATTTCCTGTTCCCGGTCCTGATTCTGTACCGGACCCGGTGCCTGTGCCGGTTTTTGTCCCCGATCCCGAACCGGACCCACCCTGTGCAAAGGCTGTTGCCGAAAGTGCCAGGATTAAACCGAATGCTAAATAAATTGGCAATGTTTTCTTCATATGTTTGCTGCCTTTCAAAAATTTATAAATCATTTGGTCCGGCTGGTGTGTCATCCCCAAAAGGACAAGGTCCCTCCTGAACTACCTCGCCCACACCATTATCACCACGTACTTTATCCCCACCTGCATATACCGACACTGTAACCAAGGCAAGAGCCAAGACAAAACCAAAGACAAAACCTACTGCTACAAAATGACCTTTATGCATATCATTTACCTTTTTAAAACTTAATAAACTTATATCAATATTATACAGTAATATATAGATGGTGTAATGGAGTGATCGCAGTCTTATGTTAAATCTATTGCCAAACGAGAATCTATATCTGACTTCGGGTCCGGAATCCAAACTTTGGTGGGAGTGGCCTTATAGAAGTGATAAACTTTGCCTTTTAACAATTCTTTTAAACCATCTCCAAATGCACCTGAAGCATTTCCGTATGGATATTCTCTTCTGAAATATAGTTTTGTCACCTTAGGTAGCTCCATAAATGAAACCTGTTCTACAGTTGCTTCTATCTGTACACCAACACCTTCTCCCCAGAGCTGATGAGAGTCAAAGATTGCTAAAGATACTTTAGGATTATAATTTATATTTCTCTGATGTTTTGACTTAGGGACAGATACCCAATATAAATTGTAGCTGTCATCATATACATAGGCCACAGGAGATGCCCAAGCCTCTCCAGTCTCATCAGAACTTGCAATGGTCATATATTGATTACTCTGAATAATGTCTTTTGCTAATTGAATCAAGTCACTTTGCATAACAAGATTATATCAATCGAGAGCTTGTGATGTTTTTCTCAATAAACGAAACTCCCTAAATAGGGGGTCCGTTTTCAAGTAGAATTATTTCCTGCCTTTCGGAAACGAAACGGGCGTCATAGAAAACCAGTCTTCTAAACCATCGAAGATGGCTTGTGCGATTTGAGTTTGCCTACTCCCGTCCCCGTCCCTAAGCATTCCACACTCTTCCGTATTTGAAAGGTAGACAGCTTCCTGCATTGTAGCCGGCATTTCAGACTTTAATGTAACACCGGACATAAAGTTTGTAATTCCAAGATTTGGAATGCCCGTCAATGACTCTACCAAACTGTTATGAATAATTTCGGTGAAAGCCTTATCTTTTTTTATCTTAGCGTATAGCCCAAGCGTCCCGTTTTTAGTATGGTCCAAAGATCCATTAAGGTGAATAGAAACTAATGCATCACCTTTGTTTTCGTTTGCAAGAGTATATCTAACTTCATTCGATAAAGTGACGTCATTAGTTATTCTTGTCATTATCGGTAACCCGCCGTTAGTTTCAACTAAGTCAGCCAAAATAAGGGCAATGTCCAGATTAGCCTGACTCTCATCATATCCGATGCACTGTGTGGTTCCGGGATCGTCGCCTCCATGACCGGGATCAATAATAACTTTCTTACCCTCTACCGATGATGCGAGTGCTGCTGGCGAAAAGACTAATGATGCGACCAAAGCAAGAAAAGAGAATAAAATTAATTTTCTCAAAATTATCACCCCCTTGGTTAAAGTATACATCGATCGGATTTTTTTTTAAGATGTTCTTGAAGATTTACTTGGGGTGGCTGACGGGGATCGAACCCGCAACCCCTGCTTCCACAGAGCAGTGCTCTACCATTGAGCTACAGCCACCATAAAAAGAGGATAAATCGCAGTAATTATAGCATCATCAGCGGTTTAGTTGGTATGAATACGCTCCCAATTGAAAAAGTCCAGAAACCTGTCTGCATATGTAAAAGTGTACTTTTCCCCAATACCGCTTATATATTTAGACACGTAGTAGTTAGTGTACGGATGATAAAGGAATATTGCAGGAGAGTTTTCTATAATAGCTTTTTGAAATTCATTGTAGTGTACAACTCTCTTGTCGTTTTCCAGCTCATTTCTCCCCTCCTCCAAAGCACGGTCTGCCCGTACATTCTCAAAACCGGTTATGTTAAGTCCGGGATGCTCTTTTTGTGTAGAATGCCAGTTTACATATCTATCCGGGTCCCGTCCTGTTTCCTGCCCATAGAATAAAATCTCGAAATTACGCGGCTCTATAACTGAGCTTAGCATTTGATCAGGAGCTACTTCGTTAATTTCCACATTTACTTTGAGCTTGTCTTCCCATGTATCCTTGATTCTATCAGCAAATTCTCTATGTTCAGAAACATCCGGAACGGTAATTTGCACCTGCGTACCAGTAAGATCTTCTTTGAATTCAGGGTCATATTTATTAAATTTTAATTCTTCATCTGTAAACACGCTTCGGCTTATGGGACCTTGTACCTCAATTCCTTTGTCGTAAACAAGATCTCTCATATGAAGAACTTTTTCGAGTTTTTTCCTCAAATCAGCATCCTGTAATTTCTCATTGTTTAGATTGAAATAGAGAGAGTAATATATGCCTTGCGTAGGAAATCTATGGTTAATAAAGGACTCCAAATCATATGTGCTTTCCGATAAAAAACCATCGATTTCTCCAAGTTTTGCTGCAGTAGCTAACTCTTCATCTTTGCTATAGTAACGGAAAACTATCTTCTTAATTTTGTAGTCATTACTTGTAGTACGTAAAACAACCTGTTTAATAACAACACCGTCCTTTTCCACGCGAACAACACGAAAATCTCCGCTCGATATTGGCATTAAGGAGTTGTCATCCTCAATTGAATTTCTAGGCATTACTCCAATCGTTAGTAAACTTAAAAACGGAGCGTATTTATTAGGGAGGACATACCTGACCGTTAAATCGTCAACTTTATCTGTTGCAACACCTGCAAGATCCTCGATATTGAATGAAGTGTATATCAAGTCATCTGATGTAATCTTTCGTCCGTTTGTCCAATATTGATTATCTTTCAGTTTTACCGTGTAGACCAATCCGTCTTCTGATACAGACCAGGACTCAGCCAAATCGGGTATCAAAGAGCCGTATATATCATATTTAAATAGGCTCCGGAAAAGCATGTGAGATATTGTTCTATCGGTATTAGAAACTGCTTTACCCGGAAAAAAAGACTCCGGCTGTCCTACAACACCCTCCGTAAAAGAAGAAACAGGCGCAATTGAAAGCAAAAATGAAGTAAATATAAATACTATTTTCTGAAAGATATTCATAGTGTTTTTTCCTTAGTATTTTACCAGAAAGTCGAGGTATTGCTTAATTTGAGGAATTGTTGATAATATGTAGAGGCTTTTGGCCGTAATTTTAGTCCGGCCCCATCGTCTAGCGGTTAGGACGCCGGGTTTTCATCCCGGTAACCGGGGTTCGATTCCCCGTGGGGTCACCAATCACATAACCTATATTATTGAGAAAGACCCTATTAAATGCTAAAATCCCCGCATCATACCCTTACTATAAAGAGGAGGTAAATTAACAATGAGTACAGGAGATATTCTCCAAACTGCGGTAGTCACTGCCCAGACGGCCTTGAAGCCCCAGCTCAGTGATCTTGAAGGTTATCTTCAAAAACTTAGGGATCTCAAGGAGGAACAACTTAGTAAATCCGAGAAGAACATCCTGAAGATCGACGAGGCCTTGAGGAGCGGACTTCCACTGATCAATGCGATCGCGGCGATTTCTGCAGGTGGACTGAATGACCAGGGACTCCCGAGGATAGCTCTAGCACCCTATTCATTGAGCCTGAACCGGGGAAGAATCAACACCTTTGTTCAACCCAACGGAAGCTTGAACTTCAGGGACATCAATTGGGGAAATTTCAGCCTGTGGTTACCCGCAGGAACACTTCAGCCTGAAAAGGGTTTCCTAAAGATCTGCACGCCTACTCGAGCCGGAAGCACTTTGGTACCGCTCGTTCCTCCGGAGCTTCGCTTTTCACCGAACATGCCCGGCACGATAGATGATTATTATGTGATGTTCGAGGTGCAGCGGTGGGACGAAGCATTGGTACAGGTTGATCCGTATCTGCTCTACCACATCAATGGCTACGTTTTTGCAATCGCGGGAAGCTGGGATGTCACCGAAACCGAACTTCGTGCCCTTCAGGCAGCTCGGAATTTAGGTTTCTAAGTAGGAAACGCCCCTAAGATCATTCCAAAAACATTTGGAGGATTAAAGGGGCGTAACTTTTTAGATGTTATTCTAAGACCTATAGCACTTTACGGGCGGCGTTTTTACTGGTATAATAAGAGAATCATACCTTAATGAGAGGAGATAATAATGGACATTGAGTCCGTTGTTTATGGTCTTTTGCTCCTTGGTTTCATTCTGTTCGTTATCGGTTCTTTTCTGGTAAAGATTTTATTTCAGCCCGAAAAGCCAAAGGGTAGAACAGTAGCATGGAGCAAAGACAGGCGGGGCGTAGATGTAAAAACTGTGGTCGAACCGAACGGTACGAAGCACATTTACACTTTCCCTGCCGGTCGAAGACAAACTCTCCACTCTCATAAAGTGATAAAAGACGGAAGAACCGTTTTTCATCGCAATGAGGCCGGAAGAGTTGTCACCAACGAACGCAATAAACCGCGTCCGAAATAAACAGGCACATAACTTTGATGATAACCCATCCTTGATATGTGCCTGCACTTTTTCTATTCAGTATTTGAAAACCCTTGGTCACCGGTAATTTATGCTGTTACAATAATGCCGTATGAATCAGGTTATTGCACGAATTTTCCAACCTTCTTGGAACCTATATATCACCGACTTTCTGGATATACTCATTATAGCCCTATTTCTCTACTCTCTATTTCTTCTGTTAAGAAAAACAAGATCATACCTTGTGTTTTTCGGACTGATAATGACAATGGGTTTATATCTTTTTGCCAAGTACTTTAACTTATATTTAACTTGGTACCTTTTGCAGTATTTTGTAGGTGTGTCGTTAGTAATTTTTGTAATTATTTTTCAGTCAGAGATAAGAAAATATTTTGAGTTTTTGGGACTTATTGGTACCAGACAAATAAAAGTCGGGAGACTTGCTCCAAAATCCCCTTTGCTTGGGGAAATCGTTCAATCCTGCGTCAGAATGGCACAAGCAAAAATCGGAGCGTTGATTGTAATTCAGGGTAATGATGACATTGTCAATTTTACAGAAGGGGGTACGGCATTGGATGGCGTTATTTCCGAAGATATTATTCAAAGCATTTTTGACCCCCATTCTGATGGTCATGACGGAGCTTTGATCATTAGAAATAACAGAATCTCCAAGTTTGGCACTCACCTACCGCTTTCTACCAATTTTAAAGAGATAGGAAAACATGGAACAAGACATAGTGCCGCTTTGGGAATTACAGAAGTGTCTGATGCTTTCTCAATTGTTGTGTCAGAAGAAAAAGGTAAAATCTCAATATCAAAAGAAGGCAAACTCAAAACTCTAAACGAATTTTCTGATCTTGAAAAGGAACTCGAGAAGTATACACGTGCAAAGTTTTCTCCAAAACCTGAAAACCCGTTCATCCATATTTTCAAACATAATCTTTGGTTAAAAGGAGGAGCTATTTTAACCGCTTCGTTACTTTGGTTTTTCAGTGTGTATCAGGCCGGAATTATCGAGAAGGCTTACAGCATACCCATAACTTTTGAGAATTTGCCAAAGGACACCGCTATTGAAAATTACAGTCCTAAAGAAATTGAAATTAGCGTAATCGGAAGGGGCGACAAAGTTTTTGAAAAAATCACACCCGAGAATTTCCAAATAATACTGGATGTGGCCAATCTGGAAAATGGTGTTAATAAAATAGAACTGATAAGAAAAGATATTACTATTCCTTTGAATGTTTCTATGGTGTCGATTGAGCCTGAAACTGTGCTTCTTACAGCTAAAAAATATTATGCTTCTCAAATACCCATTGTTATCAAAACAAAGGGAGAAGTTGCAAAGGAGCTTGAATTAAAAGGGATAGTAGTCACTCCTGAATTTATTGAAATGTGGGTCCCTCAGGACACGGAAATACCAAATGAAATTGCAACGGAGACCATAGATATATCAACATTGACCGAATCAGTTATTGTACCGGTTAAACTTATAATTCCAAATGATCTCAAACCTGTTAAGGGTGATTCTGTTGCTAATGTGGCCTTAACCATAGAAAAGCAGCAGTAGAACAGATATGATATTCTCCAATATATAGTGTACAATGACTTGACCTACTAGCCTGAAGTAGAAAGGAGCCCAAAATGGAAATTCACATGGATCAGGAGGCGGCTCTGGAAGGTGCAAGGGAAATGGATCGTTTCCTCGCCTATATTTCAGGCGCATTTCCGAACCTTTCCGCGGAGGTTAATTCCGACGCGCGTCTCCATTTTGTTTTATACGCTCTTTTCACCGGCCTGACGCCGATCAACCGGTTGAAAGATGGAGCGCGAGAGCTGAAGCTTCAATTTAACGAGGCCTTTAAGCTTTTTGGCACACAAAGGGTAGAAATGATCGACATCCCTGAGTGCGCAAAGGTAGAGAGGATCCGCTCTGAGTTTATTAATATCAATGCGGTCCGAAAGGTTGTTGAAATGAATCGTCGGTACTTCCCGGATTTTACCGATCCGATCGAATGGATAAGGCAAAATCCGCAGGTTTTGTGCTATGAATGCACCGAGCCAGGAGACATGAAGCATGTAACTTACGGCATTTTGAGTGGTTTTCCACCTCAGGCGTGCCGGGACTACAGAGTCTTTACCGAATCTCTGTCATTCCTGAACGAAGCTGGTATTACATTGCCGTCCTTTGTCTCGAATCCTCAGCACTTGAGGGATGTATTCGCACGTTCGGAAGTGGCTGACTCGCTTTCAGGTCAACCTTCTCACCTTAGAGTACTGCAAAATGCCCGAGCTTCAGGATTCTTGCACTTCACCTGCTACACCTTTTCGGAGGAACAAGCAGAATACGTGAGATATCTTGAAGAAGCATTTTTTTCGACCTTGATGTTGGTAGGGTATAATGAGTATTGACCACTATATAGCTATAGGGTATAATATTCACATCCTATCCGACAGAAGGAGCAAAAAATGAACGGGATTGTAAGGTTTTTCAAGTGGTTGTCATCGAAAGGTCCGTGGGGATACTGCAGCTCATGTTTGCAAACTTTCAGCTCTGCTGAAGAAGCCCGCAACCATTACTGCCCTGGACGAGATTGATAACAACCCAGTCGGAGGTCCGCGCACCGCATTAATCTTTCATGATTAAGACAAGGACCAAAACGCTCACAATAATGCGCATAAAAGTGAGCAACTTCGAACCTGCAAAAAGTTGGCTTTTCCAAGCTGATAATTTGCAGGTTCCTTTCATTTTTCAGCTAATATTCGGAATATCCTATATTGAAGGGAGACGGCACCTTGAAGAACAATATGAAATGGCTGGCACTTGGAGCTTTGCTGTTGTTATTTGCATTGCTCGCGGTATCGTGCATCGGCGGGGCAGATTACTCGCTCTTCAAACCCTCGCCTGAAAGCATGGTTGAAGGGGCTTCCATTGTATATGTGGGAGAAATGCCGTGCATGATCTTTATCGGCACAACCGGAGGAGGCGAAGATACCTTTTCCTGGGGTTCGTGTGACTGGTCGAAATATGACGACACACTTCCCGCCCGCTTCGGTATGGAAGTTATCAGACTGACACCGAAACCTTAAGGAGGACTTGATGTCAAGTTATTTGCTTAACATGGCAAGCGCCCAACAGGCAGTGGAAATGAGTATGCCAACTTTAAATATTTGGTTGCAATCGAAACTCATTGAACACACAAACATCTCTGTGGTGGTCCTGGATCCTACCATTACACAGAAAGGAGGTTATGAATTCCAGGAATCGGTACTTTTCACAGCTGAAAACGGCAGTCCCAAACCCAAATATAAACGGGTTGCTCTGTCAAAAGCTGAGATCAGTTGGGAAACAGGCCTTCCGAGCCATATAGCTCAACAAGTGTACCCACATTTGTTCCGTTTGGGACAGACAAAATGGGGCGGATCCGCGGTTTACTTCGGGATTGTTGTTTCATGTTCCGGTCTTTCCTGGCAATGGGACTGGGCATTCTCGGGTATTGTTGCCGCTAACCTCCACGCATTATGCATAGGCGGTATGCGCGCAATGCTCGAAAGCGAAGCTGCTTTCTTCGGAGAATAACCAAAAATAATATGCAGGCGTCAATCTTAGATTATTTCAAAGGGTTGACGCCTGTTCCTTTTACGCCAGTTATGCTATATATTTAAAATACTATGAATCCAAGACTTAAAACCGGTTCTGAAAACGCCATAAGATTATGTCTAAGTGTTCAACCCTCAGATAGAGTCGTCATCATAACAGATGATGAGACCATGGAAATAGGACAGGCACTTCAATCTGTTTCCCAGACGATAACACAAAGCGTTATGCTTATAAAAATTGAAGATTATATTAAGAGACCTGCTAAGGAGCTGCCTTATGACTTTGTGCAGAATATTCGGAATTTTAACCCAACAGTTTCTATTTATGCCGCTCAAGGACAAATCGGAGAAATTCAAGTTTTTAGAAGTCCTTTGGTAAAGTTTCTAACTCAAGAGCTAAAGTGCAGACATGCGCACATGATTGGGGTGACAGGGCAACTTATGGAGGACGGCATGAACAAAGATTATGCCAGAGTCTTCAAAGTAACAAACAACGTATTTAACAAGGTAAGCAACGCAACAAAGTTACTGGTAAAGGACGATTACGGCACGGATATTACCTTTATACTTGATCCCACAAATCTTAAATGGATCCAGGACAACGGACGAATAGGTAAAGGGGAAATGAGAAATCTACCGGCAGGTGAAGTTTTTACCTCTCCCCTATCAGCCAAGGGAACTATAATAGCATGGGAACTTGGGGATTGGATGTGTAAGAAATATGGGGAACTTAAAACACCGCTTAAGCTTGATATCTTAAATGGACTTGTTTTTTCAGTTTCACCGGTAAATCGTAATGATAGTGTAGCTGCGGAAGCATCGGAAATTTTTTCTAATTACATTACTGAATTTGAGAACGGCAATCGCGTAGGAGAACTTGGGCTAGGAACTCTTATAGGTTTAACTAAGTTCGTAGGAAATCTCCTTCAAGATGAAAAATTCCCTGGGGTACATATGGCACTCGGGCATCCTTATCCAGAGGAGACGGGAGCAAATTGGGACTCACCATCACATATAGATGTGATAGCTAAAAGCACGACAGTAACTGTAGAACATACAGACGGAACACTTGAAGTAATCATGAGAAACGGTGTGTATTCCACAGATATACTGAAATGACAGTAAATATTTCCCTTAATCGCTAAATTGGGTATAATTCCACATGTAATTCTGCCGATTTTAGCAGCAGGGGGGGCGTAGCTCAGTGGTAGAGCAGCGGCCTTTTAAGCCGCGTGTCGTGGGTTCGAACCCCACCGCCCTCACCATAAAAACCGCACATGAAAACACTCAAGTTTTCTTCAGAACTAGTTCCTCTAATACAAAACAGTTCAAAAACCACAACGTGGCGCCTATTTGATGATAAGGACATTCAAGTGGGAGATTCTTTGATCCTGATAAAAAGACCGGAATTGCAACCCTTTGCCCTAGCTCGAGTAACCAAAGTTACTATTAAATTACTTAAAGACTTAAACGACGATGACAAGGAAGGCCACGAGGATACAGGAACACCGGATAGTATGTATAAAAAATACTCAGAATACTACAAACAGCAAGTTACACCTGACACAGAAGTTAAAGTAATCAAATTTAAAATCGACCGATTACTCTGATATAATCCAAATTAACCTAAGAACAAAAACTATCAGATACGAGAGGAGCTGATTATGTTAGTACCTTTAAGTGAAGAGAAACGCACCGAACTGCTACCATGGACATATTTTGTCGGAGTGGGATATTTTCCCTCTGTAGAGTCATTTGCTTTGGGAATGACCCCTTCAGAAGAGTGTTTAATAGCCGATGTTTTCAGTGCAGAGACCTTGGAAACCGAAGTCAATCGCCTGATACGACCCACGGGATGGAAGCAAATCTTCTTTATTGTTACAAGCGAACCGGGCAGGATGCAAGTAACAAAGGAAGATGCATTGTGGTTTCTTAAGAACCGCGCAGAATATTAGCTTTCTAAGGAAAAGGAAATGGATCCAAAAGCGTACATAGGAACTTTCACAGGTAGAAAAGTAACTGTGTTTAACCCCAAACCTTCGGATATCGTCATAGAAGATATCGCTGCTTCCTTATCCAAGGTTTGCAGGTTTACGGGTCATTGTAGCAGATTTTATTCTGTTGCCGAGCATTCAGTTTACGTCAGCAGAATAGTTCCACCGGAAGATGCAAAGTGGGGACTACTTCACGATGCTACAGAGGCTTACCTCGGTGATCTTGTAAGGCCGATAAAACGTCAGCCCGAAATGGCTTTTTATCGCACAGCTGAAAACAATTTTCAGAAATGTATAGCACAAGTATTTGGGCTTACTCCTGAGATACCCGACTCCGTGATTAAGGCTGATAACAATCTTCTTCTAACTGAATTGGTTCAGCTTATGAAGAACGTGGACATAAAAAATCCGAGTGTCGCAGGGTATGAAATCCTGGACATAAATTTGATGACGCTTCCGCCTTACGAGGCTGAACAATTCTTTCTTGATCGCTATGCTGAGCTTTTTGCTTAGCACCTAACCCGGGAATTACTTATTCATCTAAGAAATTCCCGGTTTTTTTGTTAAAATATGTATAATGCCCCATGGACTTACATCATATGAAGCCCAACAGAGGCTTACTCAATACGGATACAACGAATTAACCGAAGTATCAAAAACCACACCACTGAAAATTCTACTACGTCAGATCAGGAGTAATTTTATTATTTACATGCTTGCAGTGACAGTCGGAATTTCTTTTTTTGTGGGAAAATCAGTCACTGCTTACACAATCCTCGCAGTAATAATCTCGGTGATACTTGTCGGATTCATCCAGGAATATAAGGCAGAAGAGTCTATAAACAGCCTCAGAAAAATGTTGATGCCCGTATCAATTGTTTTTAGGGATAACAAGAAAACAGAACTTCCATCGCGCGAGATAGTTCCTGACGATGTACTAATATTGGGAAACGGTGAAAAAATACCCGCTGATTGCGAGCTAATTGAAACATACGAGCTTAGAGTCAATGAAAGCGCGTTAACCGGTGAATCAAAAGAAATCAAAAAGTCCATGGTAATCCAAGACATACCCATAACAGATGAAAACAAAGTCTTTATGGGAACCTTTATCGTCAACGGAAGATGTCTGGCTCGAGTCACGCACACCGGCATGAACACAAGTTTTGGAAAAATAGCTCATCTGATATCAACGGCCGAGAAAGAGCTTCCTCTCCAGGAAAAAATTAACGATATAGCAAAATATATGGTAGCTGTAGCGACGATTACATCAATTGTTACCGGGCTGATAATGGTATATCGGGCGCCACTGCTAGATTCGGAAACAATCATAGAAATTCTAATTCTGGTTATTGCTCTTGCGGTTTCAGCATTTCCTGAAGGATTTCCGGTGGTACTGGCAACCACACTTGCATTGGGTGCTAAAAGAATGTCGGAAAAAAACGCGATAGTAAATAGAATGTCCATTATAGAAACTCTCGGAGAAGTAACTGTAATATGTTCTGATAAAACGGGAACGATAACCCGGGGTGAAATGACGGTAAAATTTATTTTCACGGGTAACGCACTCTATGAAGTCTCAGGAAGCGGGTACGTAGCCCATGGAAATATAACACTAGACGGTAAGGCTATTGACCTTGAGAAAGAAAAAGGAATCTATAAAATGATCAAAGCCGGGATTCTCTGCAACAATTCCGAAATTGAGAGAACCGGAGAAGATAATGAATATAGAGGTATGGGGTCACCAACGGAAACATCTTTGTTAATTTTAGGGGCAAAAACTGGGTTATTTAGCGAAAGTTTTGATTACCGGCGCATTAATGAATACACTTTCAATTCTGATAGAAAAATGATGTCGATTCTTTACTATCAGAATGGAAAACGTATTGTATACGCAAAGGGCGCACCGGAAATTATTCTGGAAAAATGCAACCAAACTTATGATAACGGAAATATTAAGACTCTTTCAAAAGAAGACATAAGTAAAATCGCTGATCTGCAAAGAGAGATGGCCAAATCAGCATTTCGTACACTTGCTCTGTGTTACAAAGAAGTTGAAGGAGTGGACGAAAACTACGAAGAAGATGAATTTGTTTTTTTGGGGATTGTTGCCATGGAAGACTCTCCCAGAGAAGAAGTAAGCAAAGCTATCAAAACGGCTATGAGAGCAGGAATAAATGTATACATGATTACAGGAGATAGCAGAGAGACCGCCCTTTCCATAGCAAAACAGATAGGCCTGGATACATCAGATAGAGTTCTGGATGGACAGGAAATTGACCAATTATCCGATAAGGAATTAGAAGTAAAAGTTAGAGAAGTAAATTTGTTTGCGCGTGTAAAACCGGAACATAAAATCAGACTTGTAAGGATATTTAAAGAACTGGGTGAGACAGTTGCCATGACTGGTGACGGCGTTAACGACGCACCTGCTTTAAAAGAAGCTCATGTGGGTATTGCAATGGGTAAAAACGGCACGGATGTCTCCAGATCCTCGGCTGACTTGATTCTTAAAGATGACAACTTTGCAACTATTGTCTCCGCCATAACTGAAGGAAGGACTGTATTTAACAATATAAGAAAGTTTGTTACTTATCAGTTGAGCTGTAACCTTGCAGAAATTTTAACTCTTCTGGTTGGTGTAATTGTTGCACCCATTTTTGGATGGTATACCCCCCTTTTGGTTTCAATACAAATTTTATTCATGAATTTGGTGACGGACAATCTGCCGGCACTAACTTTAGGTTTAAATCCCACGTCAATTGACATAATGGAAGAAAAACCACGTAACACCGAAAACATTCTCAACAAGGAACTTATCAAACTACTAATTACTACTGCCTCATTTATGGCAGTAAGTGTTCTTTCTGCATATTATGTTTCTCATAATGTATTGGGATTATCAACCGATGTAAGTAGAACTACAGCTCTATTAACATTCATCCTTATTGAAATATCAACTGCTTTCAGTTTCAGATCTTTTAGAAAGTTTACATTGAATAGGTCACCGTTAGTTAACAAGCATTTAGTTATCGCTTCTCTCGCATCAATGTTATTCACAATCTTAATCATATACACACCGCTTAACGTGATTTTTGAAACAGTGCATATAGGTCCCCTGGAATGGACCATTGCCATTATATTTAACCTGATAATGATGTTCTTCAACGATATAACAAAGATTATTAATCTCAAAAACGAGTCATATTTGGCTGATACTAGATAGTTTAGTGCAAACCAAAAGTGGTAAAATATACAAACAATGCGTTTTTATATAGGCTATAAGTTTACTAACGTAGCAGACAAAGAAAATCTTAAAGCACGAGTACTGAAGATAGCTTATTACATTAACTCTAAAGGACACGAGACATTTGTACTTGGCCGGGACGTTCAAAACTGGCACAGTTCTCCTTTCCCGATGATTAAAACTCTTCCGCCTGTTTTCACAAATATGCTAAAAGCCAACATATTGCTCTCGGTAATTTCTGATAACTCCCGAAGCGTGGGTCTTTTGGTCGAAAATGTACTTGCAATGCTATTTTTTAAAAAACGCTATTACTTGGTAAAGAGCGGGGTAGGGGAAAATCTGTACACTTTCTTTGCAAACGTAGACAATATAGTCTACTACATGACTGATGCGGATATTGAATCTTCAATTCAAAAGCTTCTTGATTAACGACATCTCCGATGAATTTCTTAATCCCCTATCAATGTAAGAATATCTTCTTTACTTGCAGACCTCGCTCGGGTAGCATTATTTACCATCTTTCAACAATCTTTTAATATGGTCCTTTGCTTTTTTCGTTTTGACAAATTTTAACCAGTCCCGATTAGCATTAATTTTATTTGTGATTTTTATTTCAATATAATCCCCATTTTGAATTTCGTAGTTTAAACTGACGTATTTTTTATTGACATGTCCCCCAACACACTTGTCTCCCAAATCGGAGTGAAGCGAGTACGCAAAATCTATTAAGCAAGAACCTTTGGGAAGTTCAATTATGTCTCCCTTTGGAGTGAAGGCGTAAATATTCTTTGAAAAAGGCACCGACTTAATAGGGTCTTCTGTGCTTTTTCTTATTTCCCAGAAACTGAGGTTTTTAAACCAAAATTTATTCTCTTCTGTGTACTTCTTAAATTTATTATATGCGAGAGAGGAAACCCCCTTGTCGCCAATTTTGTACATAAGATGAGATGCCGGTCCGAATTCATTAAACTCATGCATATCGCGAGTTCTTATTTGAATCTCAATATCTGTCTTTGCGTCAATTCTGAATAAATTATGAATTGACTTGTATCCAGTTGGACGTGGACGGCTAATATAATCGTCCCTATATCGCTCATAACAATCTAATAAATCCTTTAATATACTTTCCACTATGTAACACTCATCGACAGTATCTACTAAAATCCTCATCCCCAATTTGTCCATAACTAAACCACGTTGCATTTTTTTATAAATACCGTATTTACTTTTTATGCGGTAGGTAATACTTCCATTTATGTCTTTTTCCCTAAGAATGTTATGTATTACATTTTTCATATCACTTAGGGTGTGATTATATTCTTCAAAATTAGCCGAAAGGTCTTTTTCGATTCTATAGTATTCGCTGGGATTAATAATCTTAAATGCCACATCCTCTAACTGGTTGGACAGAATACTAAAACCTATTATTTTTGATAAAGGGGCGTATAGGTACAATGCTCTATTGGCCGCATCAATTCTCTTATCCTTTTCCAAAGCGAAAGAGGTATCCAAGTTGTCTTTTCTGTCGGCTATTCGTATGGCAAGTGTCCTGACATCCTTTGCCATACTTATATAAGCTTGCATCAAAAAAGCCTCATTAAACTCGCTGGGAGTATCTTTCTCGATGCTGGCTTTACTTAATACATGATAGTTTTTGAGGATCTCATAAAGTTCGTTTCCAAACACACGGGCAATTTCTTCCGTTTTTTCGGAATATTCAAGAACAGGGTGTATTAAGGCTGCGCTCAGAGTTAACTCATCGCGCACATGATTATCTTTAAGAATTTCGTATACTCTGAGTGAATGTTCGTGTACCGTGTCTCCCGCTAATCTCTTATGATTTTTTAAAAGCGCCTGCGAGTACTCTAAGGCTTTATTTATCATTTCTGCCATAGAATTTTAAAAGAAATGCTGAACCTCGTTAAGAATCGAGGATTTCAGAAAAAGCGAAAATAACTTCAAACAAAACTAATACTGTCGTTTAATCTAATATAGCTTTCATGCTGTCATGAAGTTCAGCCATTTCATATATATTATTATCTATCTTCCTTAGGTCTGGCAACGGATACCACTATTGTTCTTCCTTCGATCTCCTTGTTGTTCAGTTCTTCAATAGCTTTTGATGCTTCTGCATCATTCTCCAGTTCAACAAAACCAAAACCTTTGCTTCTTCTGGTATTTCTATCAAAAATTACGGAAGCTGATACTACATTACCGTAAGCTGAGAACATATCCATAAGAGACTGGTCAGTCATAGAATAAGGAATATTACCAACATATAATTTAGTCACAATAATCACCACCCTTCGTTTTTTTATTAATCATACTAATATTACTCTGTAAATGGGAAATACTTGTAACTGTTTCATTAAAGGATTTCTAACATTCCTGGGAGCACAACGTATTATAGCATATTAAGTAAAAAGCCGCTTGTATAAGTTAGTACAAACGGCTTTTATTGTTGCTGGGGCAACGTTTCTGTTTCTTCTAAAAGCTTTGAAGAGTTAAACCTGCCAAAAAGTAGAGTCCATCCTGACTTAACCTTTTGTTCAAGAAACTCTTGTACGAGTAAATATGACTCTTGCAAACTGTCTACATCGTGGTGCAGAATATGTGATTCATATTCAGTACCCGGTGTGCCTACGGGAGGTTTCCCTTTCATAAAATGGCACTCATACTCAGTCCGCATTTTAGGAGACATCATTTCACTTCCTTTCTTTGTTCTTGCGAGGTTGTTACCTGTATTTTAGCCTGTAAGAAAAGGGTGAAGCAACTGTTTTATCTGGTGACGGTTATAACGATCCCATTCTCAGCTAAAGGCGCAGTTACGGTGACCCGATCAGCCGGGGTCCTATATATTGAATAACCGGTTCCGTCCTGGGACTCACTTTTAGGATCAACAGGCATAGATATTAAATATTTGGTATTTGCAGTAAGAACTGTAAGATCAACAAGACCTGCGCAATTTGCTATACCGTCGCTTTTGCAAATTTCTGTTTCGGTGTCAGGAATAGAGACGGGGAGTTGACCAGTGTCGGTTGCATATTGATATATAGCAATGGAAATAGTGTGAAGTTCTAACCTTCTTTTTGTATTTCTGGAATTTCCCAGATGGACATTGTAATTGATAACACTAAGGGTGATCCCGGCCAGAATTCCTATTATGGTAATTACTACCAACAACTCAACCAAAGTAAATCCCGAATGTTTATGTCTGGCAATGGAAACTTTGGGCATTAGATAAATATTACTGCAGTTTTGTGTTTTACGCTATAAATGCTTGGATTACACTCTTTCCTTTATTCTTCGTGCTTCTCGTCCTTTTTTATCTCTTAAATAGTATAATTTGGCTCTTCTGACTCTGCCTTTTTTGAGTATCTCAATCTTTTCAATATTAGGTGAATATAAAGGAAAGATTCTTTCCATAGCAACATTATCTGCTCCAATACGACGCACAATAAACGTTTTAGATACGCCGGAACCTTTTTTGGAGATTACAATACCTTCGTAGGGTTGAATACGGGTCTTGTCTCCCTCAATTATCTTGTAGTGAACCTTCACGGTATCCCCCGCAATAAAATCGGGAAGTCCGGGTTGGTTTGTGACTTGTTCTTTTAGGTCTTGCTCGCTCATAGAATTATTAGAAATACGCAAGAGGTACAATAACAAATTATCAATGTTTTAGCAACAGGAAGGCGTTTTTAGGACTTATTTACCTTCGCCGGTGTAATAATATTGATTTTTAGACTGTCGTCTTTTGCCGTTACCCTAACCTCATCGTTTGTAACCAAATCTCCTGAAATAATTTTTTCCGATAACACATTTTCGAGTTCTTTTTGAATAAATCTTCTCAAAGGTCTAGCTCCGTATTCTTCGCTGTAACCGTGATCCGCTAGTAACTTTACCGCCTTTTCATCGACTTCCAGTCTAATGTTCTGCTCTTGCAAAAGTTTTTTTGTTTTTTTGACGAGTCTTCTGGAGATTTCAACTATATCGTCTTTAGTGAGATTAGAAAAAATTATTATTTCATCGATCCTGTTCAAGAATTCAGGCTTGAAGGCATCCTTCAATATTCCGAAAATCTTACGTTCAAAATCAAGCTTATCCTGATCTTTTGATTTCTCTTCTCCTTTTTCAAAACCGATGTCTTTTCTTCGGAGAAGTTCTGAACCAACGTTGGAGGTCATGATGATTATTGTATTCTTGAAATCCACTGTTCTACCTTTGCTATCGGTCAGACGTCCGTCTTCCATAATCTGCAACAATGCGTTAAACGTATCTGGATGTGCCTTCTCGATCTCATCCAGCAAAATAATCGAAAACGGTTTCTTCCTGACTACTTCCGTCAAGTTTCCGCCCTGATCATATCCGACGTATCCCGGAGGCGCACCTATCATCTTACTGACAGAATGTTTCTCCATATACTCACTCATATCAAGTCTTACAATCATCTCTTCATTTCCGTATAGGGCTTCCGCCAAAGTTTTGGCCAATTCTGTTTTTCCTACACCTGTGGGACCCAAGAATAAAAAAGTACCTATAGGGCGTTTGGGGTCTTTTAGTCCCGCTCTGGATCTTCTAATAGCCTCTGTGAGCACTTTTACTGCTTCTTCCTGTCCAACTATCCTTTCGAAGATTCTTTTGTCCAGATTGATAAGCCTTTCCCTTTCTTCAACACTTAACCTTTCCAGCGGAATTCCGGTTGCCCGCGAGACTACCTTCACCACATTATCTTCGGTAACGTCAGGAATATCCTCCAATTTTGTTCTGGTCCATATCTCCACAAGCTCTGTCTTGACCTTCTCTAGTTCCTCTATCCTATTTAGAATCTCCTTCTTTTCCTCATCAGGCAAATCCGCTCTACTTCTATTTTTCAATTCAGCAAGTTCTTCTTCAACATTTCTAAGATTCTCTGGCTCTTTTACCTGAGACAGACGGACCAACGCAGAGGCTTCGTCTATTAAATCTATAGCTTTGTCAGGAAGAAACCTGTCGCTTATATACCTGTCACTCATCTTAACCGAAGCTTCAATAGCCTCATCGGTTATACGTACATGATGATGCTTTTCGTATCGCTCTCTTAAACCTTTGATTATATCAACAGTCTCTTCAGTTGAGGGTTCGTTAACCATTATCGGCTGAAATCTTCTTTCAAGCGCCGCATCTTTTTCAATATACTTTCTGTATTCGTCTATCGTTGTGGCACCTACCATTTGTAGTTCTCCTCTTGCGAGGGCCGGTTTGAGAATATTTGCAGCGTCCATTGAACCTTCTGCGGAACCCGCACCTACAACCGTATGCAACTCATCTACAAACAGGATTATTTGTCCCGATGCTGTAATCACTTCCTGAATGATATCTTTGATTCTGGCTTCAAACATACCTCTGTGAGATGTACCTGCAATAATTGAAGCTATATCAAGGGCGAAAACCCGTTTTCCTCGAAGTGGTTCAGGAACTTGTCCGTTGATAATTTTTTGAGCGAGACCCTCTACTATAGCAGTCTTACCGACACCGGGATCTCCTATCAGTACCGGATTGTTTTTTGTTCTTCTGGAAAGTATGTGAATTACACGTTCAATTTCGTTTTTTCTTCCGATAACAGGATCAAGTTTGCCTTCACGGGCAAGCTGTGTAAGATCTCTTCCGAATTTATCCAATTTTGAAGCAGTTGTATTTGTTTCTTTCATAAGCTCGTTGTAACAAACCTCACATAAAGCCATATAAACTTGCTTGCCTTCAACTATTCTATTTATTGGAATTTTGGCAGGACGTTGTCCGCACCTATGACATAAAACCATTAATTTATTTTAGCATAAATTAGCACTCGCACAAGTAGTCTGCTACTACAGGTCGTAACATCAATGCTCCCACTCATCGCCTACAAATGGATCGGAACGTATCTGAACATTTTTAATAAAAAGCTTGGCTGCTCGTACCATTTCCTCGGATTGTACTTCTGCCCAGTCCTGAGCTTGATCTTCACGCACTTCGGTTACAATCTCGTCATGTACTGTTAATGTGATTTCGCCATCTACTTTATCCTTTTTTATCCTTTCCTGAATAAACACAAGGGCGTACTTGATAGCATCCGCATTCGTTCCCTGGATCGGGTGATTTTTGGCTTCTCTCTCAATTTGAGCCTGCTTTCTTCGAAATTCCGGGTCGTCTCTTTCCGGCTTGTGGTACCAGCGTTTTCTACCCGCCGGAGTAATACTCCAGCCATTGCGGACAGCCTCTTTTGCAACTTTGTCTAAATAAGCTCTTACACCAGGGTAGCTCGAGAAGTATCTGTTCATGTAGTCCTCTCCTTCTTCTTTTGTGAACTTCCTGTTTGTTTCCAGCTCTAATCTTCCAGCTAATCCGACAGGGCCCATACCGTACATTAAACCAAATCCTATCGGCTTGGCTATTTGACGAAGATCAGGGTACTTCTTTTTAAAATCATCAGTATATTCTTTTCCGAACATAAGCGATGCAGTGTATGAGTGTATGTCCAAACCACTGTTCAGTGCGCTAATCATCTTTGCATCTTTCGAAAACTCGGCCAAAATTCTCATCTCAAAATTCGAATAATCTGCTACAACTAATTTGTAGCCCGGACGCGGATTGAAACAAGTCCTAAATTGAACCTCTTCGGAATTTCTCGGTATTTGCTGTAAATTGGGATTATTGCACGAGAATCTGCCTGTAGCTGTACCGAGTTGATTAAACTCAGGATGAATTCTTCCTGTTTTAGGATTAATTTTTTGCAGCAAACTATCTCCGAATGCTGATACCAATTTCTCATAAGCTCTGTAGTCTCTTAAAATCTTAGCCACAGGGTGATCTGTGCCCGCTAAGATTGCATCACCGGTCGAGGGAATGTTTAGCTTAAGCCTGTTGTTAAACAGGTCCATCAACTGTACTTGGCTGTTCATGTTTATTAAATCAGTATGATTGCCAAATAAGTCTATTGATGATGCTACAAAGTATGGCTTTATGGCCTCCTGAAATTGTTTCGCGTAAATATCTCTCTTTTCTCCCAAATTCTTTATGATACTGCTCCATTTTTCTTTATTAATATAAATACCTGCCATCTCCATGTTTCCGACTACGCGGGTCACTGCAAATTCAAGTTTTCCAATATTTATCAACCCGTTGTTGCGTAACTGTTCAAGCTGCGCCTCAAAAACAGGGAACATTATCAGTGTATCAACTGCTGCATACTTTAGCTGCGATTCATCGAGCTTTGTTTTAGCCGTAACTCTCTCAAAGGTTCCCCGAACTTCTTTTTTTAGTTCTATGCCTGTGTATTTCTTAACTAAATCTTTTAAACTGTAATATGCTTTTCCAACCCCTGAGTTAAGTACAGCTTCGGTCAACATGGTATCAAATATGTTATCCAGTTCAATTCCTGTTTTAGCTTTAATATATTTGTAATCAAATTTACCGTTGTGCAAAATCTTAATAATCTTTTTATTCTCAAGAAATTTTTTGAAACGCTCGTTGTCACTTACATCAATTTTTCTTACGTCAAAGATATAACTTATATGAGGTGTAGCAATCTGGATTATGATTAAATACCCTGTAATAGGGTCCAAACTTGTAGCTTCAACGTCAACCGCTACAACTTTTTCTTTTTCTAGAAATTCCAGTGCAGTGTGTAGCTGGTCTTCCTGAACAATGTATTCGTATCTAGGATTTTCCGGATCAAATCTTAATTCCATTCTCCCTGTATGATACCAGATATATGTTTTAAGCTTGGAAAACTTCCGTTATTATCTTTCTTGAAGTCTGAGGGTCGGCTTTACCCTTTGTTTCGCGCATAACCTGTCCTAATATAAATTCCACAGAGTTAGACTTACCGTTTTTAAAGTCCTGAACTGCCGTAGGATTTTTCTGAATAATCCCGGAAATAATTTTCATCAATTCATCTTTATCAGTGATCTTATTTTCTGACTCTTTAACTTTTGCCACAAATTCTTTAGGAGTATACTCCCGAAATTCAGGTTTATTTACAATTAATGCTGCGGCTGTTTTTGCGGAGACCCCTGAACTTATTATTTCAGAAAGAAGAATTGCATACCCGGAATTATTATAATAAGACATAAACTCAGCCTCGTTAGGTGCTAACCCCATTTCAAGATATTTCTGATATTTTTCATGGGGAAGCACAGGTATTTTTGACTTTAAATTTTCAATATAACTCTTATCAAAACTCATTGGCGGAATGTCAGGTTCAGGAAAATATCTATAATCTTCGGCTTGTTCCTTGTTTCTCTGAGATACGGTCTTACCTGTAACTTCGTTGAATCCCCTATTTTCCTGTTGAACACTTTCTCCTTTACTCAATAATGAATATTGTCTTTCAATCTCTGCTCTGACAGCCTTTTCCATAAATCTGAAAGAGTTAATGTTTTTTATTTCAACCTTATATTTGGGGAGTTCATTTCTTTCTTCCATTTCAGGAGTTCTAAGCGAAATGTTTGCTTCCAATCTTAACTGTCCTTTTTCCATATCAACGTCTCCTATTTCTAAAGTCCTAACAACTTCCTGAATCCTTTTTCCGAATTCAACCGCATCCTCAATATTTCTAAAACATGGGGTAGTTACAATTTCGACAAGGGGCATCCCGGATTTATTAAAGTCAACCAATGTTTTTGATCCCTCGTGGATAGATTTAGCGGTATCCTCTTCTAAATGGATTCTCTCTAGCACAACTTCAAAACCCGAATTTAATTTGACTGTACCGCCCTCACAAAGAGGAAGTTTATATTGACTGATTTGATAACCTTTGGGTAAATCAGGATAAGAATAGTGCTTTCTGTCAAACCTGGAGTCCGGATTTATTTTGCACCCGAACGCTATACCAAGTATCTGTGCTTTCATAACAGCTTCGGAATTGGGCACAGGAAGAGCTCCCGGCAATCCTAAACAAGTAGGACATACATGGGTATTTGGATCTGCCTCATAAATATCAGCATCGCATCTGCAAAACATTTTTGTTTTTGTTCTCAGGTGTAAATGTATTTCTAAACCCAAAACGAGTCGATATTCATCCATATTTTTCATTCTTAAATGTGATTAATGTCTTTTAATACAACCTTGGTCATCTGCATTCTATCAAAGGAAAGCATGAATTCAACAACTTTGGACACTTCCGAGGGATCCAGGCTATTGCTCATATCTTTTTCGATTCCCGCGTTCTTAAAAAGATTGGTGTTAATAAGACTTGGGTAAATACCCAATACCGAAATTCCAAAACCCGATAGTTCGGCATTTAAGGATTCCGTAAAGCCTGTAATTGCCCATTTCGAAGCATTGTATATAGACCTTTCAGCTTTTCCTGTGAGTCCCGCTGTTGAAATCACATTTAAAATTACTCCGCTTTTGTGGGATTTCATGCTGGGAACCACTGCCCTGCTAAAGTACATGGTTCCAAGTGTATTAACTTCAATCGTCTTTTTTATCAAGTCATATGCATAACTATCAATAGGACCTGTAAGCATTACTCCCGCATTGTTGATCAAAACATCTATATGTTTAAAATTTTCCAAAAGAACATTTATCAAAGCGTCAATCTGATCGGGATTTGAAACATCACAATGGTAAAACTCGGCCCCGACGCTCTCAGCTGTTTCCTTTAGTTCATTTTCATCCAAATCTATAAGAATTAATTTGTATCCGGGATTACCGCTGAGTTGGACTGCAATTTCTTTACCCAAACCTTGCGCGGCTCCGGTAACTACGATATTTTTCTTATTATCTGTCATATTCATAAACGCATGCCTAATCTGTATAAGGCATCCTTTAAATCCGAAATGGCTTCTTTAATAATGTAATGTGGGGGTTCGTAGCCTGTTTCATGCACGAGATTATTCCTTATTTTATGTGCATCCCACACTTTGCCATAAGTAAATTTATCAAATTTTGGTTTTGCATTTTTGAGTCTCTCCCCCATGGTTTCTCCGGGAACTAACTCTCTTAGGGCATTATCAAGTGTCTTATCCGCAGATATTAAAGCCTGCCGTAATTGTGAGGGTGAACCTGCTTTTATAAGTTCGGAAATTTTCGCCCATTCATCTTTTATACGCCTTTCAGTGTTTATGCTGATTGAGCTATAACCGGCAGAACTTGTTTTAAAAAAACCGAACAGATTTAAGATTCCCATTCTTATCTTGCAAAAAACTTTTTTACTACTGCAAACAACAAACCCAAAGTTATACCGTGAACCACAATCTTAGCTGCGGCCGGAACTTTGTCTATGGGCATGCGAAGCATACGGGACAAAAATAAATCCCCTATATACATAGCAGTTATTAAGAAAAGAGCGAAAATAATTACTGTAATGATGCCTCTGTTCATATCAGGTTTGGTTTCTCCTTATGAAAATTTGTTACACCTTGGAATTTATGGGCTGCTCCAAGCACAGCCGATTCCGCAAACATAGGGCCTAAAATCTGAAAACCTACAGGTAGCTCATTTCCTGTTCCTGCGGGAACAGAAATTGAAGTTAAGCCTGCTATGCTGCTCGGCCCCAACAATACATCCATTAGCTCCCCGAACATTGAGGACGACTCATTTGCTCCAAAATCAAGTGCCACACATGGCATGGTTGGCCCTATTATTAAGTCTACACTTTCAAAAGCCTTTTTAAAATCTTCCACAATTAAAGTTCGGACCCGTTGTGCTTTAGCGTAATACTGATCATAATATCCGGCACTGAGTGTATATGCACCCAACATCATTCTTTTCTTTGCCTCAAAGCCAAATGCTGTACGCTCATTTCCGTATCGTATTCCATCGAATCTGGCCAAATTGGATGAAACCTCGGATCTTTGCAGAATTGTGTAAACCGCTATAGAATATTTCGGATCCAAAAGATCCATATCTATGACTTGTGCACCTAGCTCTTCATAAACTTTAAATACATTTTCCATCGCAACCCGAATCTCCGGTTCAAGTTCGATATTAAAATAAGACTTCGGGCGGCCGATTTTCTTACCTTTTAAATTGTAGCTATATGTCTTTTTTAGATAATTTTCTATCGGTGTATGAGATGTAGTGGCATCGAATGGGTCGCTTCCTGCTATTACCGATAATATGTATGCTGCATCTTCCGTATTTTTAGTGATAGGACCGGGAGAATCTGTTGATGAAGCCATGGCTATCAATCCATATCTGCTGACCCTTCCATAAGTTGGTTTGAGTCCCGTAACACCACACCATGCTGCAGGACCCCTGACACTTCCAGCGGTTTCACTTCCAATTGAGAATATGCACATATCAGAGGCAACTGCTGCCGCAGATCCGCCCGAGGAGCCCCCCGGAACCTTATTATAGTTCCATGGGTTAGTGGTTTTCATATAATCAGAGGTCTCAGTGGAAGAACCATGTGCAAACGCGTCCATATTTGTTTTGCCAAGTAAAACTGCACCTGCACTTTTAATACGCGAAGTCACGGTCGACTCATAAGGCGGTATATATCCCTCAAGTATCTTTGAACCTGCTGTAGTTTGGATACCATATGTATTAAAATTATCTTTGCAAGCGTAAGGAATTCCCAGAAGCGGTTTGTTTTCAAAGGACTTTTCTCCATGTTTTTTTATTTCTTCATCAGCATCACTTGCTTGCACTAAAGCCGAATCTTTTGTCAGAGTTAAAAATGCCTTTATTTTAGAATCATATTTATCAATCTGATCAAAACATGCTTTAGTAAGTCCAACACTGGTAATCGAGCCTTTCTTTAAGCCGTTAATAGATTCCAACAGAGTCATTTCATTTAGTTTGTATGCCATTTTTATCTTTCAAAAACTGCCTTGGTTATAAACAAATTATTGATACTATCTTTTGCATTCTTTAGTGTTTCTTCAGCAGACAGTGTATTAGCAGGATCTTCTTTTTTCTGAAAAACATTATTTAGCCCGGTTACGTGATATGTTGCGCCGACTTCTTCAGTGTTCAATTCTCCCAAAATCTCAACATAGTTTAACGTTTCATTAAACAACTCAACAAACCTTTCTTCTTGCCCCGAAATATCGAGTCCTGTGAGTTTAGCTACCTTTTTAACTTGTTCAATATCAATAAGTTTTTTTTCCATATCAGACTCTATTTTACATGATATAAACAGGGCTTTGAATAATTACATGGATTCCAGACGATTTATCCGGTCTTCGATTGGAGGGTGAGTGTTGAATAAGTTTGCCATAAACCCGGCAACATCGCTACGCAATGGATTCGAAATATATAAGTGTGCAGTTGCGCCGTTTGCCGCCTCGAGGATTTCCCTGTCGGCAGCCAACCTTTTTAATGCACTGGCAAGCCCTTTGGGATATCTTGTTATAAGTGCGGCTGTTGCGTCCGCCAAATATTCTCTGTTTCTGCTTATTGATAGCCTTATCAGAGTAGCGATTATGGGACTCAGAATTATCAATGCGATCCCAATGAGCATAATTAACCCTCCAACTCTGTCGTTATTACGACTTCTTCTGGAACTACCGTACAGAGATCCTCTGGTTATCCAATCCGACATAAGTGTAATTGTCCCCACAAGTATGCTTACTATAGACATCAATCTAATATCGTAATTCCCAACATGCGCCAACTCATGTGCAATTACTCCTTCCAGCTCACGCTTTTCCAAAGAACTTACTATGCCTGATGTAAAACACAAGACTGCATGATCCGGATCCCTGCCGGTGGCAAATGCATTCATGGCAGTATCGTCAATCATGTAAATTTTCGGCTTAGGTAACCCGGCAGCTATACATACATTCTCTACTAAGTTGTGTAAATCCCGATTTTCAGATTCTGAAACCTTGTACGCATTGGAAATTGAAAGTACAATTTTGTCGGAATTATAGTAAGAAACCAAGCCTGCAACTCCTGACGCTATCATTGCTAACCCCACTATTGAATATCCGAACCCTTCAGCATAGACCTCACCTACAAACCAAGATATAAAAGTAATTACCATCACAAATACTGCTACCACAACAACTGTATCGCGCTTATTCTTATCAATATGCTGATATATGTTCGGCATGACTTACTAAGGCTTAAAAGTCTACTTTAACTGCTGACTTTTCATCCTCAGAGGCCTCAAAGAACTGTTCCTGAGTAAAGCCAAGCATTCCTGCTAGAAGATTAGCCGGAAAGACAACTATTTTCTCGTTAAACTGTCTTACAACACTGTTATAAAACTGACGTGCATATGCAACTTTGTCTTCCGTATCGCTCAATTCTTTTTGTAAGTTCACAAAACCTTCCTGAGCCTTAAGTTCCGGGTAAGCTTCAGCAACAGCGAAAAGCGATTTAAGCGCTCCCTGGAGCATATTATCAGCCTGACCAGCCTGCTCGGGTGTTTTGGCACCAAGTAAAGCTGCTCTGGCCTGCGTAACATTTTCGAATACTTCCTTTTCGTGCGATGCATACCCCTTAACCGTCTCTACAAGGTTAGGGATTAAGTCTATC
The DNA here is from genome assembly GCA_003599255.1 of candidate division WWE3 bacterium. Classification (GTDB taxonomy): domain Bacteria; phylum Patescibacteriota; class WWE3; order UBA101185; family UBA10185; genus OXYD1-FULL-39-9. The sequence continues at coordinate 69,627 of QZJF01000021.1, forward strand.
CTCCTTTTAAGCTGGACATCAATCTGACTCCATGCCTCCTTTATCTTGACTTTGAGCGACGCGAGAGAATTATATAGAGCTATCACGTAGCCGAGTATAGCTACTACCAGAACAATTAAGATTAAACCAATATTCATGGAAACCTCCTTAAATTAAATAATTTCATATTCATTTTAATAATTCCTTAGCAATTTAACAAATTCTTTATACGGAAGAGTGTTCATAATATCTTTTTTCTCACAATGTCCTCTCCTGGCCACATCAATTCCATACCTCATAAAATCCAATTGATCCGTTGCGTGTGCGTCGGTGTTAATCAATAATTTGATTCCCCTCTCCAAGGCAACTCTTACTAGGTCATCGGTTAAATCTAGTCGATTTGGTTGCGAATTTATCTCAATCATTCGATCATTCTGAACCAGTGCGTCGAAAACGCTTTTCCAATCAATATCGCAAGCGTCTCTTTCGTTTATTAGTCTTCCGGAGGGATGGCCGATAAATGTAATGTACGGATTTTCGATCGCCTTAATTATCCTCTGGGTCATTTGCTCCTTGCTCTGGTTCATGGCGGTATGGATAGATGCGAGAGCAAAATCCAGTTCTTCCATAAGTTCATCAGGCAAACCTAAAGTTGAATCAGCCAAAATGTTTATTTCAAAACCAAACAACACCCTTATTTTGTCCTGACTGTTATTAATTTTGTTAATCTGCTCCCTGTAATCTCTGATCAATCTCTCAACTTCTTTATACCCGCGTGATTGTACGCTAGGTGCATGGTCAGTCACACCAAAATACTCATAGCCCAACGATGCGGCCTTTTCTACCATCTCATCAAGTGTGTTTATGCCATCAGAAAAAATAGTGTGACTTTGTAAGTCTCCTTTGATATCCGACAATTCCAACAATTTTGGGAGTTTATTATTTTTTGCCAGTTCTATCTCATCGGTCCCGTTGCGTATCTCCGGCGGAATATAAGGAAGGCCCAGTTCTTTGTAAAATTCCTCCTCATTATCAAACTCTTTTAGTTTATCTCTCTTTTTTATCCCATATTCCGACAAGGACATCCCCTTTTCCAAGGCGTATGTTCGGAGCAAAATATTATGCTGCTTTGAACCGGTGTTGTATTGAAGCATGGCACCATAGGCACTTGATGTAGAAACACGTATATCCACCTGGACATCGTTAGTGAGTACTACCACAGCTTTTCTTTCGCCCTTTACGATGATTTCACCTACCTCTGGGAAATTCACAAAATGTTCTATAACCTTTTCAGGATTATTGGTAGCAACAACTATGTCCAAATCACCAATTGTAGGATTGCGCCTTCGGTAAGATCCCAAAGCATCTATTTTCAGAACATCAGGAGAGTTCTTCATGTACTCTATTACTCTTTCCACAATCTGCTCAGCCTTATAGAGCAGCATTCTTGGTTTGTCGTTCTTCGAATATTTCAACTGTTCCAGTGATTCAAGTATATCCAGCTCGGATTTCTCTCCAAAACCCTCCAGAACCCTTATTTCGCCCTTCTCCGCATGTTTCTTAAGCCTCTCCAGAGCCGTCTCTCTGGAAGTCAGGTTAAAAGCCATGGAAAGCTTGAACGCTTTTTTTGCACCAATTCCTCTCAGTCCCAAGAGGGCAAACATTCCTTCAGGTAAACCCTGTTTTGCGTATTCAAACTCGCTTACTATTCCCCTGGAAAACAGATCGTTTAAATGATCTTCAAGACTTTCTCCAATTCCCGGTATTTCATCAAGCCTCCCCTCCTCCCAAATGTCTTGTATTGACGTTGTTAAATTTTCCAAAACGGCAATAGCATTTTGATAAGCTCTGATTTTAAACCGGTTAGCATTCTTAACTTCCATAGCCGCCAGAACCTCTTTAAGAATTGTGACGATTTCCTGATTAGTAATCCTTTTGTCCGACTTGGTGCTCATATTAAGATTTTATCATTAACACAATAATAGATGTAATTGACGCTAATATCGGTGTCTGTTACCATGAGTACGCTTCAATGTGGGGTCGTAGCTCAGTCCGGTTAGAGCGCTGCTCTGTCACAGCAGAGGTCGCGGGTTCAAGTCCCGTCGGCCCCGCCAAAAATTGATCATTTCTGTCTATTACTTCATTAAATAGCAAAAGCTCTCAAATAAATCCTTTAAATACTATATTCTTCTAATTCGTATTGCTCGACAAACCTCTAGTAATATGCCTATCATATATTTAGGGGGTGATTAATTAACTTAAAGTAATGTCCGAATCTAATAATAATGACAAGAAAACAAAGGACGGTGCAGCGTTGGTAATTGGTGGATTATTTATCCTGGCGCTTGTGTTTGCAGCTTATAATTATTTTAATAATGCAAACTCTTCTAATAACACGGGATCAGAGAACAAATCCATTATAGAAAGAGTTAAAGACGTGTTTAATTCAGATGAAGATAAAAAAGGCAGTTTAAACGGTAATGGCGCGATGGACAGTCAGAACGAACCTGAAGAGATATCCACAACAGATGAAACCATGATAATTTCCGAATGGGTAGCAAACGATTATGCCCAGGGGGATATTACAGGAAAAACTTACACTGTTGTGTGGGGAGATACCCTATGGGAAATAGCAGAGGCGGTTTACGGAAACGGTTCAGAGTGGACAAGAATTTTGGCAGCTAACTCTTCAGATATTGGTTACTTACCAGGCGGACAGCAGGCACTCATAGTCCCGGGACAGGTACTTGTAATACCTTAAGTCTGTTACACCCGAAATCTAACTGTGATATTCTATTGTAGCTGCGGGTGTGGCTTAGTGGTAAAGCGTCTCCTTCCCAAGGAGAAGACCGCGGGTTCGAGTCCCGTCACCCGCTCCAAATGTTTGATTTGTAATTCCCATTTTGTAAAATAACCTAAGTAAGAAATTAGGAGAAAAATGTATGGCAAAATACGTAGATGGATTTGTGTTA